>NZ_JADKSL010000025.1:0-44261 GCF_015351275.1 Pseudoclavibacter sp. VKM Ac-2867 | reverse complement strand
CCGGCGAGCAGTGCTCGCCGGGGCCGCTTCATGCGCCGGCCGGCCTCAAGCCGCCGTGCCGCGCCGAGCTCCTCGCGGGCGCGGCGCCAATCTCGGCGAGTGCGGGCAGAGTTGTGGCGAAGCGCGGTTGGGGCAAGCGGCAACGGCACCTGGCCACAACCCTGCGCCCGTCCGCGGGCCCGCGCCCGCGCCCGCGGCTCTCGCGAGCGACGCGACCGCAAAGTTGTGGCCAGGTGAGGTCGGGAAGCGGAGCGACAGCATCCCGCCACAACTCCGTCGGGCAATCGAGGGGGCACGCGAGGCGAGCGGCCCAGCAGACGGTCGGGAGCTGAGTTGTGGTTGCTGCGAGCGAGGTTTCACGACCACAACACCGCTTTGGGCGAGCGGATGATGGATCGGGAAGCCGCGGCGACCCGAACAGACTCGGATCAAGGCCGAGGGCTCGTCGGACGAGGAGCGAGATCGACCAGTTCAGACCGGAGATTGGAAAACTCCCGTCGAGCGCCTGCTGGAACTGATCTCGTTCACCACGGCGTTGCGACGACCGATTGGATCAGCCCATGGCTCGGCGGAGCCGCTTCAAGTGCATCTGCCCGCTGTCGCGAGCATGCTGGGTTGACCTCTCGGCCAACCGCGATCTAGGAGATCAGCGGGTCGATGCCAACCGCGACGAAGACGAGCGTCAGGTAGGTGATCGAGAGGTGGAAGACCTTCATGGGCTTCCCGCCCTTGCCGGTGATCGTGCGGTAGTAGAGCACGTGAGCCTCATAGAGGAACCAGCCACCCGAAAGCAGCGCAACCGAGGTGTAGAGCCACCCCATGCCCGCGACCGGCACAAGCAGGAGCGAGCAGATGACAGTCGCCCACGCGTAGAGGACGGTCTGCAGTGAGACCGAGAGCTCGCCCTCCGTGACGGACAGCATCGGCACGCTCGCCTTGGCGTAGTCGTCCCGGTACTTCACCGAGAGCGGCCAGTAGTGAGCCGGAGTCCACAGGAAGATGATCGCGAACAGCACGAACGGCGCCCAGCTGAGCGAGTTGGTGACACCGGCCCAGCCGATGAGGACGGGCATGCAACCGGCCACGCCACCCCAGATGATGTTCTGCTCCGTGCGGCGCTTGAGCACGATCGTGTAGAAGACGACGTAGAGCAGGATCGCGCCGAGCGAGAGTGCCGCAGTCAGCGGGTTCGCGACGAGCCACAGCACGACGATCGACAGGATGCCGAGGGCGAACGAGAAGACGAGAGCCTCTCGGTCCGAGAGCTCGCCCGTGACGAGCGGACGCTTCGCGGTGCGCTTCATCAGGCGGTCGATGTCGCGGTCGATGTAGCAGTTGAAGGCGCTCGCGCTGCCTGCAGACATCGCTCCGCCGAGGACCACACCGAGGACAAGCCACAGGTTCGGGACGCCACCGTGCGCCAGGAACATCGTCGGGACCGTCGTGATGAGGAGCAGCTCGATGATTCGAGGTTTCGTCAGCGCCACGTAGGCCCGTACCTTGCGCCCGAAAGGCTTCCGCTCCGGGGGTGCCACGGCCACTAGTTCATCGACAGACAAAGCCACCAATTCCTCTTCGCTCGAAATCTGCTGGCAATTCTATCTGCTCTTGCCCAGAAGCCGTCCCGTTTCCTGGGTGCGGCCAGCCTCACACCCGGCTGAAAGCGCTGTGAGGCTCGTCGCACGGAGAAACATGTCCGGGAACTGAACGACGTTCCTCCCGCGCGGACCCGTCGTGGCGATAAGCTGTGAGGCGGCCCTTTCCCAACGACGACGGGACGCAGTGTGACGAATTTTGAGTGGTCCGAGCTCGATCGACGTGCAGTCGACACAGCAAGGATCTTGGCGGCAGACGCAGTTGAGAAGGCGAAGGGTGGACACCCCGGCACGGCGATGAGCCTTGCTCCCCTCGCGACGCTGCTCTACCAGCACGTGATGCGGGTCGACCCGAAGGACCCGCACTGGATCGGTCGAGACCGCTTCATCCTGTCCGCAGGGCACTCCTCGCTGACGCAGTACTGCCAGCTCTACCTGGGCGGCTTCGGTCTCGAACTCGACGACCTCAAGCAGCTTCGCCAGTTCGGCTCGAAGACGCCGGGGCACCCCGAGTTCGGGCACACCGACCACGTCGAGATGACGACCGGCCCACTCGGCCAGGGACTCGCGTCCGCCGTCGGGTTCGCCTACGCGCAGCGCTTCGAGCGCGGCCTGTTCGACCCCGAGACCGCGGTCGGCGAGAGCCCGTTCGATCACCGCGTCTACGTCATCGCCAGCGACGGCGACCTGCAGGAAGGTGTCACCAGCGAGGCATCCTCGCTTGCCGGACACCAGGAGCTCGGCAACCTCATCGTGTTCTACGACGCGAACCAGATCTCCATCGAGGACGACACCGACATCGCCTTCACCGAGGATGTCGCGAAGCGCTACGAGGCCTACGGCTGGCACGTGCAGACGGTCGACTGGACCGCCGGAGAGCAGTACCACGAGGACCTCGCGGCCCTCCACGACGCGACGATCGCAGCGCAGGCCGAGACGGGCCGCCCCTCGATCATCGTGCTCCGGACCATCATCGGCTGGCCGAGCCCGACCAAGCAGAACACGGGCGGCATCCACGGCTCCGCGCTCGGGGAGACCGAGCTCGAGGCAGTCAAGAGCCTCGTCGGGTTCGACCCCAAGCAGAGCTTCGAGGTCGCCGACGACGTGCTTGCCTACACCCGCGGACTCGCCGACCGCGTCGCGCCCGTTCGCGCGGAGTGGCAGCAGAGCTTCGACGCCTGGAAGAGCGCCAACCCGGAGCGCGCGGAGCTCCTCGAGCGCCTCGAGGCCGATGAGCTGCCAGAGGGCATCGCGGACGCGCTCCCCGACTTTGCGGGCGTCGCCAAGGTCTCGACCCGCAAGGCCTCCGGTGAGGCGATCAACGCGCTTGCGGCACACCTGCCGGAGCTGTGGGGTGGCTCCGCCGACCTCGCCGGCTCGAACAACACGACCATCAGCAAGGCCGCGTCGTTCATTCCGGAGAAGTTCTCGACATCCAGCTGGACGGGCAACCCGTATGGCCGAGTGCTGCACTTCGGCATCCGCGAGCACGCCATGGGCGCGATCCTCAACGGGATCACCCTCCACGGCAAGACGCGCGCCTTCGGCGGCACCTTCCTCATGTTCAGCGACTACATGCGCCCCTCGGTGCGTCTCGCCGCGCTCATGAACATCCCGTCGATCTTCGTCTGGACGCATGACTCGATCGCCCTCGGCGGCGACGGGCCGACGCACCAGCCTGTCGAGTCGCTGACAGCGCTCCGCGCGATCCCGAACCTCGCGGTCGTTCGCCCAGCAGACGGCCCGGAGACGGCTGCCGCCTGGCTCGAGGTCGTGAGCCGTCGAGGCGGCCCGACCGGACTCATCCTCTCGCGTCAGGACCTCCCCGTCATCGCACGCGGTTCCGGCGACGCCAACGAGCAGGAGTTCGGCTCGGCTGCTGGCACGAAGCGCGGCGCCTACGTGCTCGCGGAAGCCGCCGGCGGAGCGCCTGAGGTCATCGTGCTCGCAACCGGTTCCGAGGTGCAGTACGCACTCGAGGCGCGCGAGACCCTGCAGGCGCAGGGACACCCGACGCGAGTCGTGTCCGTCCCGAGCTTCGAGTGGTTCGCTGAGCAGGACGACGCCTACCGGGAGCACGTGCTGCCGTCGGCCGTCGAGGCTCGCGTGAGCATCGAAGCCGGCCTCGCACTCCCGTGGCTCCAGTTCGTCGGACCCAAGGGCCGCAGCGTCTCCATCGAGACGTTCGGCGCATCCGCTGACCAGCCTGAGCTCTACAAGGCCTACGGCATCACGTCGGACGCCGTCGTCGACGCAGCGCTCGAGTCGCTCGCGCGCTAGCCGTCCGCGGGCGGCACACCGCTCGCCCATGCAGCGGTACCCAGCACTTCTTCACCAGCAACGCGAAGGAACATCAGCAATGACTTCAACACCAACAGCAGCACTCGCCGAAGCCGGCGTCAGCATCTGGCTCGACGACCTCTCCCGCTCCAGCCTCGAGTCGGGCGCCCTCGAGCGCCTCATCGCCGAGCGGGGCATCGTCGGCGTGACCACCAACCCGACGATCTTCGCCGGGGCGCTCAGCAAGGGCGAGGCATACGACGCACAGGTCGCCGAGCTCCAGGCCCGTGGGGCCAGCGTCGACGAGGCGATCTTCGACATCACGACCGACGACGTGCGCTCGGCCTGCGACCTGTTCCTGCCGATCTACGAGGCGAGCAACGGACTCGACGGGCGCGTCTCGATCGAGGTCTCCCCCGAGCTCGCTCGCGACACCGACGCGACCATCGAAGAGGCCAAGCGACTCTGGGCCACGGTCGACCGCAAGAACGCCATGATCAAGATCCCGGCCACTGTCGAGGGCCTGCCCGCGATCACCGAGGTCATCGCCTCCGGCATCAGCGTCAACGTCACTCTCATCTTCAGCCTGAGCCGGTACCGCGAGGTCGTCAACGCGTACCTCTCCGGTCTCGAGCAGGCGCGTGAACGTGGACACGAGCTGTCGACGATCCGCTCCGTCGCCTCCTTCTTCGTGTCGCGTGTCGACGCCGAGATCGACAAGCGTCTCGTGGCGATCGGCACCGACGACGCGATCGCGCTCAAGAGCCTCGCGGCTCTCGCGAACGCACGCCTCGCCTACGCCGCCTTCGAGGAGGAATTCTCGAGCGAGCGCGCGAAGCTCCTGCTCGAGGAAGGTGCGCACAAGCAGCGTCCGCTCTGGGCCTCTACCGGTGTGAAGGACCCGGCGCTGCCCGACACCCTCTACGTCACGGAGCTCGTCGCGGCCGACACCGTCAACACCATGCCGGAGAAGACCCTCGAGGCTGTCGCCGACCACGGCGTCATCACCGGTGACACCGTCGCCGGTACCGCGCACGCCGCGAACACGACGCTGGACGCCCTCGAGTCGATCGGCGTCAGCTACGTCGAGGTGACCGAGCAGCTCGAGACCGAGGGTGTCGACAAGTTCATCGTCTCCTGGCAGGAGCTCAAGGCCACCGTCGACTCGCAGCTCCAGGCTGCAGCGGCGAAGGCGTAGGTCCGGGCCATGGGCATCAAGGTCAGCACCTCGGGCGCGGCCTCCGCTGCCGCCTCCGAGAAGGTCGGCGCCCTCGTGAGCGATCGCTTCGCCTCTCGCCTGTTCGCGCAGGACGCGACCCTGTGGGGAGCTGCTGCCGAGGCCGAATCCGCGATTCGACTCGGCTGGACTCGCGCGCACGAGGTCTCGCGCGACCTCGTGGACGGCATCCTGGCTCTCAAGGCCGAGTTCGCGGAGGCCGGCGTGACGCGGTTCGTGCTCTGCGGAATGGGCGGATCGTCGCTCGCTCCCGAGGTCATCACGCGCACCGCCGGCGTCGAGCTCGTGGTCCTCGATTCGACCGACCCGGCTCAGGTCCGGGCCGCCGTTGAGGAGAGCCTCGAGAAGACGGCCATCATCGTCTCCTCGAAATCAGGCTCGACGGTCGAGACCGACTCGCAGCGCCGGACGTTCGCCCACGCCTTCGAGGCGGCGGGCATCAACCCGGCCAGCCGCATCGTGATCGTCACCGACCCGGGCTCGCCCATGGAAGCCGCCTCGCTCGAGGCCGGCTACCGGGTGTTCCTGGCCGACCCTCACGTCGGCGGCCGCTTCTCGGCGCTCACCGCGTTCGGCCTGGTCCCCTCCGGGCTCGCGGGAGTCGACATCGCCGGTCTCCTGGACGACGCGGGCGTCGCAGCGACCGTCGTCTCGGTCGACGACGAGAGCAACCCCGCGCTCGTCCTCGGCGCGGCGATCGCCGCCAAGCGATTCCTCGGCGTCCTCGACGACGGCACGTCGATCGTCGGCTTCGGCGACTGGGTCGAGCAGCTCATCGCCGAGTCGACCGGGAAAGACGATCTCGGGATCCTCCCCGTGGTCCTCACCTCCAGTGCGCCAGAAGTTGCCACGCGCCCCGCTGACCTGCAGCTGGTTCGGGTTGTCGACGACGCGGAGGCGACCCCGGCGGACGGCGACGACATCGCCGTCTCCGGCACCCTCGGCGGTCAGTTCGTCCTGTGGGAGACGGCAGTCGCCGTCGCGGGAGCCGTCATCGGGATCAACCCGTACGACCAGCCCGATGTCGAATCGGCCAAGGTCGCAGCACGCGGTCTGCTCGAGGCGACACCGGAGCCGACTCCGGCGGCCTTCGCGGTCGACGGCATCGAGGTGCGCGGCACCCAGTCAGTCGTCGAGGGGCAGAGCACGCTGAGCGGCGCTATCGACGCCCTCGTGGAGCTCATCCCGTCGGACGGCTACCTGTCAGTGCAGGCCTATGTCGACCGGAACCAGTTCGGTGCACTCGAGGCGCTCCGCGACGAGCTCGCGCAGCGTTCAGGCCGCCCCGTGACGTTCGGCTGGGGCCCTCGCTTCCTCCACTCCACCGGCCAGTTCCACAAGGGCGGCCCGAAGGTCGGGGCCTTCCTCCAGATCACCTCGGCTGAGCCGCAGGACCTGGAGATCCCAGAGCGCCCCTTCACCTTCGGGACGCTCATCTCCGCGCAGGCCGCAGGCGACGCCTCGGTGCTCGAGTCGCATTCGCAGCCAGTCCTGCGGATCGACCTCGGCCAAGGCGGACACGGGCTCGACGCGCTCCTCGGAGCCATCTCGCGCTGATCGATCATCGGGGCGGGGATGCGAGACCCCTCGCATCCCCGCCCCGTCTCCGGGTCTCCCCGGAGAACAGAACACTCGTGCCTACACAAAAAAGGAGGCGACGCTGTGACGCCAGTCGACATCAGCGCTGACAACAACCCCCTCAGGTCCATCGATGACGGGCGACTCCGCCGCATCGCAGGACCCTCGAGCCTCGTCATCTTCGGAGTAACGGGCGACCTGTCCCGCAAGAAGCTCCTGCCAGCGGTCTACGACCTGGCCAACCGCGGACTCCTCTCCCCCTCGTTCGGTCTCGTCGGCTTCGCACGCCGGCCCTGGTCGGACGACGAGTTCCGTGCGTTCGTCAAGGAGAACGTCGAGCAGCACGCGAGGACCCCGTTCAACGAGGAGGTCTGGACGCAGCTCGCGAAGGGCATGCGCTTCGTCTCGGGCGAGTTCGACAACGACGAGTCCTTCGACTCGCTGAAGTCGGTGCTCGACGAGCTCGACGAGGACCAGGGCACGCGAGGCAACCACGCGTTCTACCTGTCGATCCCGCCGCGATCCTTCCCCGAGGTCACGACCCAGCTGCGACGCTCGGGACTCGCGGATGAGCGAGAGGACTCCTGGCGCCGAGTCATCATCGAGAAGCCGTTCGGCCACGATCTCGCGTCGGCCCGTGAGCTGAACAGCATCGTCGAGTCCGTCTTCTCGAGCGATGCCATCTTCCGCATCGACCACTACCTCGGCAAGGAGACGGTACAGAACATCCTCGCGCTGCGCTTCGCGAACTCGATGTTCGAGCCGCTCTGGAACGCCAACACGGTCGATCACGTGCAGATCACCATGGCGGAGGACATCGGCGTGTCCGGTCGCGCCGGCTACTACGACGGAGTGGGCGCCGCACGCGACGTCATCCAGAACCACCTCCTGCAGCTGCTCGCGCTCACCGCGATGGAGGAGCCGCTCTCCTTCAACGCCAAGGACCTCCGCCAGGAGAAGGAGAAGGCGCTCGCAGCAGTCCGACTCCCCCGCGACCTGTCGCTCGCCTCCGCCCGAGGCCAGTACGGCTCCGGATGGCAGGGCGGCGAGTTCGTGCGAGGCTTCCTCGAGGAAGACGGCATGAACCCGCAGTCGACCACGGAGACCTACGCCGCGCTCCGGGTGGAACTCGACTCCCGCCGCTGGGCTGGGGTGCCGTTCTACCTGCGGACGGGCAAGCGCCTGGGCCGCCGCGTGACGGAGATCGCCGTCACCTTCAAGCAGGGACCGCTGTACCTGTTCGAGGAGGCGCAGCGAACTTCGCTCGGGCCGAATGCCCTCGTGATCCGCGTGCAGCCTGACGAAGGTGTCACCATCCGCTTCGGCTCGAAGATCCCAGGGTCCGGCATGCACGTCCGCGACGTGACCATGGACTTCGGGTACGGCCACGCGTTCACCGAATCAAGCCCGGAAGCCTACGAGCGACTCATCCTCGACGTGCTGCTCGGCGACCCGCCCCTCTTCCCACGCCACGAGGAGGTCGAGCTCTCCTGGAAGATCCTCGACCCCGTCGAGGAGTACTGGGCGACGCAGGGACAACCCGAACTCTACAAACCCGGCAGCTGGGGTCCGGCCTCGGCCACAGCCCTCCTCGCCCGCGATGGCCGCACCTGGAGGCGCCCGTGATCATCGAACTCGGCAACACCACGACCTCAGCCGTCTCGAAGCGGCTCGTGTCGATGCGAGAAGAAGGCGGAGCGGTCGCGCTCGGGCGCGTGCTCACGCTCGTCATCTCGACCGGCGAACGGCGAGGCGAGGCTGCGATCGCCGCAGCCAACTCCGCCTCAGGCGAGCACCCAATGCGCGTCATCGTGATCCACGTCGTCGACCGCAACGCGAAGACCTCCAACATGGACGCGGAGATCCGAGTCGGCGGAGACGCCGGGGCCAGTGAAGTCATCGTGCTGCACGTCTCCGGACCCGCAGCGGACGACCCCGAGACCTTGGTGCAGGCGCTGCTCCTGCCGGACGCCCCGGTGGTCGCCTGGTGGCCCGACTCCGCGCTCGGCGCCCCGAGCGCCTCGTCGCTCGGTCGCATCGCCCAGCTGCGCATCGTCGACTCCGGCAGCGCCAGCAACGGCGGTGAGACCGTCACGAAGCTCGCAGAGGGCTTCTGCGACGGTGACAGCGACCTCGCGTGGACTCGGCTCACCAGCTGGCGCGCGCAGATCGCCGCGGTGCTCGACCAGCCCCCGTACGAGCCCATCCAGGAAGTCGAGGTCATCGGGCGCCCCTCGCACACGTCGACCCTCCTGATGGCGGCCTGGCTGCAGCTGGCACTGCAGGTTCCGGTCCGGCTCGCTCAGGCGACCGAGCGAGAGCTCGGCCGAGCTCAGCTCCGCGCGATCAAGCTCACCCGCCCGAGCGGCGTGGTCACGTTCGAGCGCGTCAGCGACTCCGCGGTTGTGCTCACGCAGCCGGGTCAGCCGGAGCAGAAGATCCCGATGCCCGTGAGGGACCTGCCGGATGTCCTCGCAGAGGAGCTCCGTTCGCTCGGTCCCGACCGCGTCTTCGGCGAGGTGCTTGCCGAGGCCGCCGAGACGGAAGCCCGGGAACTCGCGGTCGCTGAGACCGCTTCCACGACGGACGAGTCGGCGGAGAACGACGGAGCGCAGGCATGACACAGGCTGCTCGAAGCAGGCACGTGGAGCCCTCCGTCTCGGCGGTTGCCGAGCACACAGCGCAGCGCTTCGCGCGGCTGCTGGGTTCCACGACGGCGGAGCTCCACATCGCCGTGAGTGGCGGCTCCGTGGCCACGAAAGTGCTCCCCGCCTTCGTCGCCGCGGTGGAGAGCGCAGGCCTCGACTGGTCGCGCGTGCACGTCTGGTTCGCCGACGAGCGATTCGTTCCGACGGGACACGACGAGCGGAACGTCGTCGCGGTCGCCGAGGCTCTCAAGGGCGCGGCCGGCTTCGAGCAGGCACGCCTGCACGCGACGCTCGCGAGCGACAGCGGAGAGTCCCTCGAGGATGCCGCTGCAGCCTACGAGGCTGAGCTGCGTGCACTCGTCCCGCCGGCCGACGGGGTTCCCGGCGGCATCCCGTCGCTCGACCTCGTGCTGCTCGGCGCTGGCGGAGACGGACACACCGCGTCGCTCTTCCCCGGCACGGAGGGGCTCGAGGAGACCTCGGCGCTTGTCGACAGCATCCGTGACTCGCCGAAGCCGCCTGCGGAGCGAGTGACGCTGACCCTCCCGGCCATCCGCGAGTCCGCCCGTGTCTGGGCAGTGGTCACCGGTGCCGAGAAGGCCGACGCCGTTCGCCTCGCCGCCACCGAGGGAGTTACCGCGAAGGAATCACCACTCGGCGCCGCGACCGGTCGCCTCGAGACGCTGCTGCTGCTTGACGCCGCCGCCGCCGAAGCGCTCGGCTAGGAGCCAGCTCGGCACGAACAACGGCCCCGGTCGAGAGGAGACTCTCGGACGGGGCCGTTGTTCGTTGCTCAGTCTTGTGAAGCTGAGGTGTTCAGGACTTCGAAGTCGTCTTGCCGCGACGCTCGCGCAGCTTCGACAGCGCCTCCTCAAGGAGCCGTTCCGCTTCCTCCGCCGTACGTCGTTCCTTGACGTATGCGAGGTGCGTCTTGTACGGCGCGACCTTGACGGCGGCTGGCGGGTTCTCCCGGTCACGTCCGGCGGGAAGGCCGGAGATCGGGCAGTCGATGAGATCAGGGATGTCGTCCTCCGCGATTTCCGCGGAGTAATGCCTGACGGTCTCGTTGCCGTGCGCGTCCCAGTACGAGATGGACACGCGGGCAGCGTGCACCCCGTGATCTGTCTCCCCCATGGGACCGGCACCGACACGCGATCCCCTGATCGCAGATCCCCCCTGGGCCACTAGCTCACCACAACCGTTTGAATGCGGGTGATGATGCCCATAGCGACGATAGCGAGCAGCCAGATGACCGCGAGGGTCACCGTGATGCGATTCAGGTTCTTCTCCGCGACGCCGGAGGCACCCAGATTGGAGCCCATGCCGCCACCGAACATGTCGGAGAGTCCGCCGCCTCGTCCGCGGTGCAACAGAATGAACAGGATCAGCAGGACGCTGGTGATGGCCAGCACGACCTGCAGGATGACGAGGAGAATATCCACGGAATCCCTCTCAGATGAACGGACTCGGACGTGGCCTGAGTGAACAGGCCACGTCCGAGTATAGATGGTTCGCGTTTGCGACTAGGAACCGACGTGCTGACGGAACCGCGCGATGGCGCTGAACTCGTCGACCTTGAGGCTCGCGCCGCCGATGAGTGCGCCGTCGACGTCAGGTTCGCGCATGAAGCCGGCGATGTTGTCTGACTTGACCGAGCCGCCGTAGAGGATGCGCGTAGCTGCCGCCACGGACTCGCCCAGGAGCTCTTCGAGCGCGACGCGAAGTGCGTTCGCGACGGTCTGTGCCTGCTCGGGCGTTGCCGCCTGGCCGGAGCCGATCGCCCAGACCGGCTCGTAGGCGACGACGA
This sequence comes from Pseudoclavibacter sp. VKM Ac-2867, assembly GCF_015351275.1. NCBI lineage: Bacteria > Bacillati > Actinomycetota > Actinomycetes > Micrococcales > Microbacteriaceae > Pseudoclavibacter > Pseudoclavibacter sp. VKM Ac-2867. The sequence continues at coordinate 33,116 of NZ_JADKSL010000025.1, read as the reverse complement.
GGTCAGGTGTTCCCTCGACGCCCTCCAAGGCTGCCTTGAGCTGAGCCACTGGGACGGCACTCGCGCCGAACTTCTCGAGGTCCTCAGACGTCTCGCCAACGCACAGCACTGGCACGAGTCCGTGCTTGATCGCCGCCTTGACCTTGCTGCCGACGACCTCATCGGTCTCCGCGTGCAGTGTGCGTCGCTCGGAGTGCCCGATGATGACGTACTTGCAGGCGAGAGCGCTCAGGAAAGCTCCCGAGATCTCGCCCGTGTAGGCACCGGAGTCGTGCGCCGAGACATCCTGGGCGCCGTAGCTGAGCGACAGCTTGTCGGCGTCCACGAGCGTCTGGACGCTTCGGAGGTCGGTGTAAGGCGGGAAGACAGCGACCTCGACGTCGTCGAAGTCGTGCTTCGCGTCCTTGAGCGCCCAAGCGAGCTTCTGCGTGAAGGCGATGGCCTGGAGGTGGTCCAGGTTCATCTTCCAGTTGCCCGCCATGAGCGGGGTGCGAGTCGTTACCATCCGAGAACCTGCAATCCGGGCAGCTGCTTGCCTTCGAGGAACTCGAGGCTCGCACCGCCACCAGTAGAGATGTGGCCAAAATCGTCATCAGCGAAGCCGAGCGTGCGCACGGCTGCCGCAGAGTCACCGCCGCCCACGACCGAGAGGCCGTCGACCTTGGTGAGTGCCTCAGCGACGGTGCGAGTGCCTTCCGCGAATGCGGGGAACTCGAACACGCCCATGGGGCCGTTCCAGAACACGGTGCTCGACTCGCGGATAGCCGCGGCGAAGGCCTTGGCCGTCTCCGGGCCGATGTCGAGCCCGATTCCGTCCGCTCCGAACGCGCTGCCTTCGATGCCGTCGGCTGGGACGACCTCGTGCTCGGCGTCTGCCGAGAACGAGGCGGCGACGACGATGTCCGTCGGGAGAACGATCGAGACGCCACGCTCCTGCGCGTCCGCCAAGTACTGGCGGACGGTGTCGAGCTGGTCCACCTCGAGCAGGGAGGCGCCGACCTTGTGCCCCTGAGCTGCGAGGAACGTGAAGAGCATTCCCCCGCCGATGAGGATCGAGTCGACCCTCGGCAGAAGGTGCTCGATGACGCCGAGCTTGTCGGAGACCTTCGAGCCGCCGAGCACAACCGCGTAGGGGCGCTCGACCGCGGAAGTGAGTCGCTCGAGGACCTCGAGCTCGTTCGCCACAAGAAGGCCTGCGGCGCTCGGCACGATCTGTGGGATGTCGTAGACGGAAGCCTGCTTGCGGTGCACGACCCCGAACCCATCGGAGACGAACGCGTCCGCGAAGTTCGCGAGCTGCTCTGCGAAGGCGCGGCGCTCAGCGTCGTCCTTGCTCGTCTCCCCCGGGTTGAAGCGCAGGTTCTCGAGCACGACGAGCTGGCCGTTCTCGAGCGCGGCAACACGGCGTTCTGCGTCCTCACCGACGGTGTCGGCTGCAAGCGGGGCATCGATCTCGAGCAGCTCGCCGAGCCTGGCAGCTGCCGGCGCGAGCGAGTACTGCGGTTCTGGTGCCCCCTTGGGCCGACCAAGGTGCGAGATCACGATGACCTGCGCACCCTGGTCGAGGAGGAGGCGGAGCGTACCGAGGGAGGCGCGAATCCGACCATCGTCGGTGATCACGCCCTCCTTGAGCGGCACGTTCAGGTCGCAGCGAACGATGACCTTCTTTCCCGTGAGGGAGCCGAGGGTCTCGATTGTGCGAAGCGCCATGTTGGCGTTCCTTCCTCTTTTGCCGAAGTGGTTAGAGCTTGCTTGCGACGTACTCGGTCAGGTCGACGAGACGGACCGTGTAGCCCCACTCGTTGTCGTACCAGGACGACAGCTTCACCTGGTTGCCGATGACCTTCGTGAGCGGTGCGTCGAAGATCGAGGAGTGGTTCTCCCCGACGATGTCGCGCGACACGATGTCTTCCTCGTTGTACATGAGGAGGCCCTTGAACTCGCCTTCAGCGGCTTCCTTGTAGGCGGCGTTGACCTCTTCGACGGTCACAGGCGTCTTGGAGACGACGGTGAGGTCGGTGATCGAGCCGGTCTCGGTGGGGACGCGCAGAGCGAAGCCGTCGAGCTTGCCCGCCAGCTCGGGGATGACGAGGCCGATGGCCTTCGCTGCACCCGTCGAGGTGGGGATGATGCTGAGCGCTGCTGCGCGCGCACGGCGGAGGTCCTTGTGGGGGCCGTCCTGCAGGTTCTGGTCGGACGTGTAGGCGTGAACCGTGGTCATGAGACCCGACTCGATGCCGAACTTGTCGTTGAAGACCTTCACGAGCGGCGCGAGGCAGTTCGTGGTGCAGGATGCGTTCGAGATGACGTCGTCATTCTCGGGGTCGTACTCGGTGTGGTTGACGCCGAAGACGAAGGTCGGGGCCGGTCCGGAGGCCGGAGCCGAGAGGATGACCTTCTTGGCGCCTGCGCTGATGTGCGCACGAGCCTTGTCGGGGTCAGTGAAGTGACCCGTGCTCTCGATGACGATCTCGACACCGAGCTCGGCCCACGGCAGGTTCGCGGGGTCGCGCTCTGCAGTTGCCGTGATCTTCTTGCCGTCGACGTAGATGGCGTCTTCGTCGAACGAGATGTCGTTCTTCAGCTTGCCACCCGTGGAGTCGTACTTGAGGAGGTGTGCAAGCGTCTTGTTGTCGGTGAGGTCGTTGATTGCAACGAGCTCGAGGTTGTTGTCATCCTGCAGCAGTGCGCGTGCGTAGCTGCGTCCGATGCGTCCGAAACCGTTGATGGCGATTTTCGTCACGTGATGCTCCTTTTTCCTGTTGTTTCTCCGATTTGACAGGACTGTGTGGCCTTTGAGGGCCGGGTGCACCATCGCACCGAGTTCGGGGGAACGGTCTGCTCGGCGAGCCCGTTCAACATCGTCAGCCTAGTCCCATGGGCGTGCGCCCAGGTGACCAAATGGGGTGAGCTGTTCGGCGTGGGGATCAGAGCTCGTCGAGGACGGGCAGATTGGACTCCGTGCCCGGGATGCCACGGTCAGAGGCCTGCTTGTCGGCGAGGGCCAGCAGGCGGCGGATGCGGCCTGCGACCGCGTCCTTCGTCATGGGCGGGTCCGCGTAGCGGCCGAGCTCGTCGAGTGAGGCTTCCCGGTGCGCGAGGCGCAGCTGCCCGGCGTACTTGAGGTGGTCAGGCGCGCCCTCACCGAGAATCTCCAGCGCACGCTCGACTCGGGTGCAGGCCGTGACAGCGGCCTGGGCGGACCGACGCAGGTTCGCATCGTCGAAGTTGACGAGACGGTTGGCGGTGGCGCGGGTCTCACGACGCTGGCGGAGGCTCTCCCAGCTCTCCACCGTCGCGTGGGCACCGATGACGCTGAGCATCGCGCTGATGGCGTCGCCGTCTCGGATGACAACACGGTGCACGCCGCGCACCTCGCGGGCCTTGGAGGAAACCCCGAGACGTCCGGCCGCTCCGACGAGGGCCATCGCCGTCTCCGAGTTCGGCGTGATGATGTCGAGCGACGCGGACCGGCCCGGGTCGGTCAGGGATCCGGCGGCGAGGAACGCACCACGCCAGACGGCGGTGAGGTCGTCCTGGCTGCCCGTGGTGAGACGGTTCGGGAGACCGCGGACGGTTCGCCGGCGTGCATCCATGAGGCCAGTCTGGCGGGCCAGCGTCTCACCGTTCTCGAGCACGCGGAGGAGGTAGCTCTCCCCTGGCCGGGCTCCCGAGCCGGCGACGATGGAGATCTTCGCCCGGACGCCGTACAGCTCGAGCAGCTCGCGGCCCAGACGACGCGCGAGCATCTCCGAGTCGAGCTGAGCCTCGACCGCGATGCGTCCGGAGATCAATTGCAGACCGCCCGCGAACCGCAGGAGCGACGCGACCTCGGCAGCACGAGCTTGGGTTGTGGCCGCGCGAGTGCGCAGAAGCTCGTGCTTGACATCGGCGGTGAGCGTCACCGGGGTACCTCCAGGGATCAGAGTGAGTGGGCGCGACGAATCGTCGTCGCGAGTGCGAGATGGAACGAGCGTCACTCGCGACCGAGGTCGCGGTGCCGGACGCTGATGATCGTGTCATCGCGTTCGCGGAGCAGGCTCGCGATGCGCTCGGTCATGGCGACCGAGCGGTGCTTGCCGCCGGTGCATCCGACGGCGAGCGTCACGTGCCGCTTGTTCTCCCGCTCGTAGCCCCGCAGGACGGGGTCAAGCATCTCAATGTAGTGGGTCAGGAACTCGTCCGCACCTTCTTGGTCGAAGACGTAGTCGGAAACCCGCTTGTCGCGACCATTGAACGCGCGCAGTTCCGGCTCCCAGAACGGGTTCGGCAGGAAGCGCATGTCGACGACAAGATCTGCGTCGGTCGGGATGCCGTACTTGAAGCCGAAGCTCTGGACGGTCACGGCGACCTTGTTCTGGTCGGCTTCGCCGAATCGCTTCACGATGCGAGTCACGAGCTGGTGGCCGTTGAGTTCCGAGGTGTCGATGACGATGTCGCTCGCCTCGCGGATCTCCTGCAGGCGGCTGCGCTCTCGAGCGATGCCGTCGAGGATCGTCCCGTTGCCCTGCAGTGGGTGCGGACGCCGCACTGCCTCGAACCGCCGGACGAGGGTGCCGTCGGTCGCATCGAGGAAGAGCACATCGACCTCGTGCGTCTCGCGAAGGCCGCCGACGAGAGCCGTGAACTCCTCGAGCAGGTGACCACCGCGCACATCGACCGAGACGGCGAGCTTCGGGAGGGAGTCCCGAGCCTTGCCGGCGACCTCGATGAGGGGCCGGATCATCTGCGGGGGAAGGTTGTCCACCACGAACCAGTCGAGGTCTTCGAACGCCTTGCAAGCTGTCGATCGCCCTGCACCGGACATGCCCGTGACGATCATGATGTGCTGGCGTCCTTCGCCGTCGATCTCCGCCGAACTCATGCGCAGGTCACCTCCCATGGACTAAAACACCAGCCTACATAGCCCGAGCGTGCGTCTCTCACGCTTCTGTCGATTGATCGAGTGCGAACCGCTCCGAAATCGCACTGGCCGTCGCCTCGCCGATGCCCTGCACGGTGGTGAGCTCCTCGACGGTCGCCGCGCGCAGCCGCTTGACGGAGCCGAACTTCTTGAGAAGTGCGGCGACCCGCGTCGGCCCGAGGCCGGGGATGTCGGCGAGCACCGTCCCGATGTCAGCTTTGCGCTTCGAGCGCTGGTGGCGGATCGCGAACCTGTGCGCCTCGTCGCGGAGTCGCTGCACCAGGAACAGCGCCTCCGAGCCGCGCGGGAGGATGACCGGAAAGTCGTCGTCCGGCAGCCACAGCTCCTCGAGGCGCTTGGCGATGCCGACGACGGCTATGCCGCGAACCCCCGACTCCTCGAGGGCCCGCTGAGCGGCGTTGACCTGAGGGACGCCGCCGTCGATGAGCAGGAGCTGAGGCCGGTAGGCGAACTTGGCCCGCGTGGACTCTTGGGCGGCCGCCTTGACGGGGCCAGCGGAGAGGGCGGCGTCTTCGACGATCTCGGCGGGACTGGCGTCGCCGCGGAGGTACGCGAGTCGGCGAGTGAGCACCTGGTGAATGGAATCGGTGTCGTCCGTCGACGAGGCGATGTTGAAGCGACGGTAGTGCGACTTGCGTGCCAGTCCGTCCTCGAAGACCACCATGGAGCCGACGATGCCGGTGCCCTGGAGGTGGGAGATGTCGTAGCACTCGATTCGCAGGGGTGCCTCTCCGAGACCGAGCGCGTTCTGCAACTCGGTCAGCGCGTCGGACCTCGCGACGTAGTCGCTGCTGCGCTTGAGCTTGTACTGGGCGAGGGCTCCCATCGCGTTGATCGTCGCGGTCTTCAGCAGTTCCGATTTCGGGCCGCGCACCGCAGTGCGCAGCTTGACCTTGGCCTGCCGTGTGGCCTCGAGCCATTCTGAGAGCGCGTCGGCGTCGTCTGGCAGAGCCGGCACGATGATCTCGCCCGGCGGGAAGAGCCCATCCTTGCCGTACACGCGCTGCATCGTCTGATCGATGATCGTGCCGATATCGGTGTCGAGTTCCTTGTCGAGCACCCAGTTGCGGACTCCGCGAATGCGTCCGCCCCGGACGGTGAACTGCTGCACGGAGGCGCTCAGCTCGTCCTCGGCGATGCCGAACAGGTCGAGGTCGACGTTGTCCGGCAGCACGACGGCGCTCTTCTCGAGCACGTTCTCGAGCGCACCGATACGGTCACGGAGCTTCGCCGCGTCCTCGAACCTCATCTCGGTGGCCGCGAGCTTCATCTCGTCCTGCAGAGTCGTCAGGAGGCTGCGGTCGTAGCTCTCCATGAAGCGCACGAACTCATTGACGATGACACGGTGCTCGTCGATCGTGACGCGTCCGCTGCATGGTCCCCCGCAGCGGCCGATCTGCCCGGGGAAGCACGGTCGGCCGCTCTGCATGGCTCGCTTGTAGTTCGAGTCGTTGCAGGTACGGATCGGGAAGGCCTTGACCATGAGGTCGATGGTCTCGTTGACCGCCCACACCTTGGGATACGGGCCGAAGTAGCGCGCCCCGCGGATGCGCGGATTGCGAGTTACGAGCACACGGGGCGCTTCGTCGCCGAGCGTCACCGCCATGAACGGGTAGCTCTTGTCGTCCTTGAACTTCACGTTGAAGGGCGGCGAGAACTCCTGGATCCAGGTGTACTCGAGCTGCAGAGCCTCGGTCTCCGTGCGGACGACGGTCCACTCGACGCGGGTCGCCGTCGTCACCATGTGCCGCGTTCGCTCGTGCAGGCGCTCGAGCGGCGCGAAGTAGTTGCTGAGCCTTGCGCGGAGGTTCTTCGCCTTGCCGACGTAGAGCACGCGGTCGTCGTCCCCGAGGAACCTGTAGACCCCGGGGCTGGTGGGGATGTCGCCCGTCGCGGGGCGATATGGCAGGACGTTCGCCATCAGCGCGCAGCTGCCTCCCGCTCGAAGATCTCCTTCAGGTACTGGCCCGTGTGGCTGTCTGAGATGCCGGCGATCTTCTCCGGCGTGCCGACGCCGACGACGGTTCCTCCACCGGAGCCGCCTTCGGGGCCCATGTCGATGAGCCAGTCCGCTGACTTGATGACGTCCAGGTTGTGCTCGATGACGATGACGGTGTTGCCCTTGTCGACGAGGCCGCCGAGCACCTTGAGCAGCTTGCGGACGTCTTCGAAGTGGAGGCCCGTGGTCGGCTCGTCGAGGACGTAGACGCTGCGCCCGTTTGAACGTCGCTGCAGCTCGGTCGCGAGCTTCACTCGCTGCGCCTCACCACCGGAGAGCGTCGTGGCGGACTGCCCGAGCCGCACGTAGCCGAGGCCGACCTCCACGAGGGTCGAGAGGTAGCGGTGGATGGCCGTGATGGGCTCGAAGAAGTCAGCTGCCTCCGAGATGGGCATCTGCAGGACCTCCGCGATGTTCTTGCCCTTGTAGTGCACGCTGAGCGTCTCCCGGTTGTAGCGGGATCCGCCGCACACCTCGCAGAGGACGTACACGTCGGGGAGGAAGTTCATCTCGATCTTCAGCGTGCCGTCGCCAGAGCAGGCCTCGCACCTGCCGCCCTTGACGTTGAAGCTGAAGCGCCCGGGAAGGTAGCCGCGCGCCTTGGCCTCGCTCGTCTCGGCGAAGAGGGTGCGGATGCGGTCGAAGACGCCCGTGTAGGTCGCGGGGTTCGAGCGAGGGGTGCGGCCGATCGGGTTTTGGTCGACGTGGATGACCTTGTCGAGCTGGTCGACCCCGGTGATGCGCGTGTGCTTGCCCGCGACGGCCCGCGCGCCGTTGAGCTTGGCGGCGAGGACGCGGTAGAGGATGTCGTTCACGAGGGACGACTTGCCGGAGCCGCTGACACCCGTCACAGCTGTGAGGATGCCGAGCGGGAAGCTCACCTGGACGTTCTTGAGGTTGTTGGCCCTGGCGCCCACGACCGTCAGCTCGCGCTTCTTGTCGTACTTGCGACGCTTCTTGGGCGTGGTGATGCCCATGCGTCCCGAGAGGTAGTCGCCGGTGATCGATCTGGTGTTCTTCTCGAGGTCGGCGACGGATCCGCTGTGGACGACCTCTCCCCCGTGCTCGCCTGCGCCTGGGCCGATGTCGACGATCCAGTCCGAGGTGCGGATGGTGTCTTCGTCGTGCTCGACCACGATGAGCGTGTTGCCGAGGTCGCGCAGCTTCACGAGCGTCTCGATGAGTCTGCGGTTGTCTCGCTGATGGAGCCCGATCGAGGGCTCGTCCAGCACGTAGAGCACTCCGGTGAGCCCGGATCCGATCTGCGTCGCGAGTCGGATGCGCTGCGCCTCGCCGCCGGACAGCGTGCCGGCCGCGCGTGCGAGGTCGAGGTAGCTGAGGCCGACCTCGATCAGGAAGTCGAGTCGAGCTCGGATCTCGCGCAGCACCTGCGCGGCGATCTTCGCCTCGCGGTCGGTGAGCTCGACGGTGTTCATGAAGTCGAGGCAGTCGGCGAGGCTGAGCGTCGTCGCGTCGGCGATCGAGCGACCGTGCACCTTGACGGCGAGCACTTCCGGGCGCAGACGCGCGCCGTTGCAGGCCGAGCAGGGGATCTCACGCAGGTACTGGGCCCAGCGTGCCCGCGTCGCGTCGGTCTCTGCCTCGGCGTACTGGCGCTCGATGTAGGGCATGACGCCCTCGAAGCCGGAGCTGTAGGTCATCTGGCGGCCGAAGCGGTTGCGGTACTTGACCCTGACCTCGTACTCGCGGCCTTCGAGGATCGCCTCGCGCACTTCTTCAGGGAGCTTCTTCCACGGCGTCGTGAGCTTGAACTCGATCTGCTCGGAAAGGCCGAGCAGCAGCCGCTCGTAGTACTGGTAGAGGCTCTTGCCCTGCGAGCTCCACGGCAGGATGACGCCGTCGGCGATCGAGGCGAGCGGGTCGCCGATCAGGAGCTCACGGTCGACGGACATGCGCGTGCCGAGACCGTCGCAGGTCTGGCAGGCGCCGAACGGGGCGTTGAATGAGAACGTCCTCGGCTCGATCTCCGTGAGCGCGATCGGGTGGTTGTTGGGGCAGGAGAGTTGCTCGGAGAAGGTGGTCCAGGCGTCGTCTCCCTCCGCATCCACGAAGTTGATCTGCACAAGACCATCGGCGAGGCGCAGGGCGGTCTCGAGCGAGTCGGTGAGTCGACCGAGCACGTCCTCGGCCGCGACCAGACGGTCGACGATGACCGAGATGTCATGCTTGAACGACTTCTTGAGCTTCGGCGGTTCGGTGAGCTGGACGCGCTCGCCGTCGACCATCGCACGCGCGTAGCCCTGTCCGGACAGCGACTGGAAGAGGTCGACGAACTCACCCTTCTTCTGCTGCACGACGGGCGCGAGCACCTGGTACCGCGTGCCCTCCTCGAGCTCCATGAGGTGGTCGGCGATCTGCTGGACCGTCTGTCGCTGGATGACCTCGCCGCAGACGGGGCAGTGCGGGACTCCGATGCGTGCCCAGAGCAGTCGCAGGTAATCGTAGATCTCGGTGATCGTGCCGACGGTGGACCGTGGATTGCGGTTGGTCGACTTCTGGTCGATCGAGACCGCAGGGCTCAGGCCCTCGATGAAGTCGACGTCCGGCCGGTCGACCTGACCGAGGAACTGGCGCGCGTACGCGGAGAGGGACTCGACGTAGCGTCGCTGCCCCTCGGCGAAGATCGTGTCGAAGGCGAGCGAGGATTTGCCCGAACCGGAGAGGCCCGTGAACACGACAAGGCTGTTGCGCGGGATCTCGAGGTCGACGTTCTTGAGGTTGTGCACGCGTGCGCCTTGAACGCGAAGCTGTGAAGTGGGAGGAAGGACGGCCATAGCTCTTTCGGGTTCTCTCGTCGTGTGGATGCTCTGTGCGCCCGTCGTCGGCGGGCGGCCGTGCTCAGCCCTTGGTGACGTGACCGGCACGTTCCATGGTTCGCAGGTCCTGCTTCAGCGCCGAGAGCTCGTCGCGGAGACGCGCGGCGAGCTCGAACTTGAGCTCGGAGGCCGCGTCGAGCATCTGCGCGTTGAGGTCCGAGATGAGGTTCTCGAGCTCTCGGGCGCCGGAGGCGGCGAGGCCCTCGCGCTTGAGTTTAGGTGTCGTCTGGCGCTTGTTGTCGCCCTTGCCGCGGGAGGCGAGGAGCTTCTCGGTGTCCTGGCCCTCGCGCATGAGGGATTCGGTGATGTCGGCGATCTTCTTGCGAAGCGGCGTCGGATCGATGCCGTGCTCCGCGTTGTAGGCAAGCTGCCGGTCTCTGCGCCTGTCGGTCTCCTCTATCGCCTTCGCCATGCTGTCCGTGATGCGGTCGGCGTACATGTGCACTTCGCCCGTCACATTTCGGGCGGCGCGGCCGATGGTCTGGATGAGGGACGTGCTGGAGCGCAGGAACCCTTCCTTGTCCGCATCGAGGATCGCGACAAGCGACACCTCTGGCAGGTCGAGTCCTTCACGCAGCAGGTTGATGCCGACGAGGACGTCGTAGAGCCCAGCGCGAAGCTCCGAGAGCAGCTCGACTCGTCGCAGCGTGTCGACGTCTGCGTGCAGGTAGCGCACGCGAACGCCGTTCTCGCCGAGGAAGTCGGTGAGCTCCTCTGCCATCTTCTTGGTCAGGGTCGTGACGAGGACACGCTCGTCGCGGTCTGCGCGGAGGCGGATCTCCTCGAGGAGGTCGTCGATCTGCCCCTTCGAGGGCTTCACGACGATCTGTGGGTCGACGAGACCCGTCGGGCGGATGATCTGCTCCACGAAGCCGTCTGCTTGAGCGAGCTCGTACTTGCCGGGAGTCGCCGAGAGGTAGACGGTCTGGCCGACCCGGTCGCTGAACTCGTCCCAGCGCAGGGGGCGGTTGTCGAGAGCGCTCGGCAGGCGGAAGCCGTGGTCGACGAGGGTGCGCTTGCGCGAGGCGTCGCCCTCGTACATCGCGCCGATCTGCGGCACCGTGACGTGGGACTCGTCGATCACTGTGATGAAGTCATCGGGGAAGTAGTCGATGAGGCAGTGGGGAGCCTCACCCGGCGCCCTGCCATCCATGTGGCGCGAGTAGTTCTCGATGCCGGAGCAGAAGCCGATCTGCTCCATCATCTCGAGGTCGAATGAGGTGCGCATGCGGAGCCGCTGCGCCTCGAGGAGCTTCTGCTCGCGTTCGAAGACGCCGAGGCGGTCATCCAGCTCGTCGCGGATCTGGCCCATCGCCCGCTGCATAGCGTCGGCTCCCGCGACGTAGTGCGAACCCGGGAAGACGCTCACGGAGTCCATGGACCTGACGACGTCACCAGTGAGGGGGTTCAGCGCAGTCAGGGCCTCGATCTCGTCGCCGAACATCTCGATTCGGATCGCGAGCTCCTCGTAGACGGGGATGATCTCGATCGTGTCTCCGCGGACGCGGAAGGTGCCGCGCTGGAACGCGACATCGTTGCGCTGGTACTGCATCGTCACGAAGCGGCGGATCAGCTCCTGTCGCGGGATGCGGTCGCCGACATGCAGGGCGAGCATGGAGTTGAAGTACTCCTCTGGCTTGCCGAGTCCGTAGATGCAGGAGACCGTCGAGACGACGATGACGTCGCGCCGGCTCAGCAGCGAGTTGGTTGTCGAGTGGCGCAGGCGCTCGACTTCCTCGTTGACGGAGCTGTCCTTCTCGATGAAGGTGTCGGTCTGGGGGACGTACGCCTCTGGCTGGTAGTAGTCGTAGTACGAGACGAAGTACTCGACGGCGTTGTTCGGCATGAGCTCGCGGAACTCGGTGGCGAGCTGCGCGGCGAGCGTCTTGTTGTGGGCGAGGACGAGCGCTGGGCGCTGCAGTTTCTCGATGAGCCAGGCTGTCGTGGCCGATTTTCCGGTTCCCGTGGCGCCGAGGAGCACGACGTCGGGCTCACCCGCGTTGATGCGGCTGGCAAGCTCTGCGATGGCCTTCGGCTGGTCGCCACTGGGGGTGTACTCGCTGACGACTTCGAAGGGACGGACGCTGCGTGTTGCTTGCATAGAACAAGTGTACGTGGCGGCTGCGACATTTCGGGGCCTCCGTGATGCGCTCTGCGCGATCACGGAGGCCCCGAAGCGAGGTGCAGCCGACGCGGACTAGTCCTCGCTCGAGAGCACGCCCTGCGTGTTCTCGAGGTGTGCCCGGATGAACCACTGGAACTTCTCGAGCTCGGAGACCTGGCCGATGACGAGGTCCTGTGTCACGAGGTCGAGGTCGTCCAGCCGCTTGATCGCCTCGCGATGATCGGTGATGACGCCGACGTACACGTGGTCGAGTGCCTCGAGGTGCTGGCGCGTACCGGCCCGGAAGACCTGGTAGTCGCCCCAGGTGCGGGCTTCGACGAGTGCTCCGGGGAGCCCATTCGGCGGGACGCCCAGAGCTGCCATGCGCTCTGCGAGTTCGTCGGCGTAGCCGCGGACCAGCTCGATCTGGGGGTCGAGCATCTCGTGGACGCCGATGAAGTCGCGCCCGATGACGTTCCAATGCGCGTGCTTGAGCGTCAGGTGCAGGTCGTTCAGTGCGTGGAGGCGGAGCTGGAGCAGCTCGCCGATCTCGTGTCCCTTGTCGAGCGAGAGTCCGGGAACCGTGTACTCGCCGTTCTCGGTGTGCTGGCTTGAGGCTGTCGTGGTCATGTCAGTCCTCTCTTGGGAGCGCGTCGCGCGTCTCCCGATCAGTGAGTCCCGTTCGTTGCGGGATGACCAACACTGTCAGCCCGGTCTGAACGTTTGGTCGGAAGACGTGCGGGGCGTCGAAGCGACGGACGTAGACTGCCCCGATGCGCCGCGAAGAGTCCGAGGGCACCCAGCTGCACGAGCGGGCTTCCGCGGCGGCGCCGAGCTACGGGGTTCTCGCCGCACGGACTCCCATCGATCACGAGATCGAGATCCGTCGGTCCAGGTTCATCTGCCGTCTCGAGCGCGTCGAGAGCGAAGAGCAGGCCAGGCAGGTCATCGCCGACCGACGCTCCGCGCATCGTCTTGCTCGCCACCACTGCAGCGCCTTTGTGCTCGGCGACCGCAGAGGCATCCAGCGATCCAACGACGACGGTGAGCCCTCGGGAACAGCAGGCGTTCCCATGCTCGAAGCTCTAGTGCTCCACGAGAGAGTGCGCGGCGAGGTCGATTCAGCAGACCTGAGCGACGTCGTGGCTGTCGTCACGCGGTACTTCGGGGGTGTGCTGCTAGGGGCTGGCGGGCTCGTGCGCGCCTACTCGGAGTCCGTGTCGTCCACTCTCCAGCTGGCTCTGCTCGCGAAGCGGGAGTCGAGGGCGATCTTCGGGCTCGAGGCGCCGCACGCCACCGCTGGCCGGTGGGAGAACGAGCTCCGAACTCGCGGGGTCCTCGTCACGGGGACGGAGTATGCGGGGTCGACGGCGCTGTTGAGCCTCGCGGTTCCCGACTCGGCGGATGCGAGACGCGGCCTGGCCTCCGAGGTCGCTTCGATCACCGCTGGTGAGGGCACGCTCGTCCCGCTCGGTACCGAATGGGTCGACCTGAGCTGAGGGGAACCGACAACAGGGCATCAGGGGCCGCGTCCCGCCCTGTCTCGTCAGCGCATCAGACCCCGTAGGTCTGCGTCTCTGGTGCGCGTAACGCGATGGCGGCGAGGCGTCTCCACTCCCCGTCGACCTGCTCCAGCGTCTGGTCGAGCGGTGCACTCGTGTCGATGAGGACATCGGCGATCCTCCGTCGTTCCTCGTCGCTCGCCTGCGAGGCGATACGCGCCCTGGCTTCGGCAAGAGACATGCCCCTGCTCTCGACCAGCCGTTCCTCTCGAACAGCCGCAGGGGCATCCGCGACCCAGATCTCCTCGTAGTCGTAGTTGCTCGTCGACTCCACGAGCAGGGGGATGACGTGGACGACCAGGGCGGCCGGGTCATCGCGGAGCACCTCTTCGAGCCGCTCGCCGGTGAGGCGACGGACCTCCGGGTGCACGATGTCGTTGAGGGCGCCACGGGCCTCGTCATCGCCGAAGACGAGCGCGCCGAGGGCAGGGCGGTCGAGTGCACCATCGTCGAGGATGACGCCATGTCCGAAGCGAGCTGCGATCTGCCGGAGCGCCGGCGAGCCGATCGCCACGGCTTCCCTCGCGAACACGTCCGCATCGAGGATCACGCCGCCGAGCTCTTCGAGGCGCTTGGCGATGGTCGTCTTTCCCGAGCCGATGCCTCCGGTCAGAGCGATGGTGACCATGATGTGCCGTCCTCTCATCTGCGGATGCCCGCTGCGGGCATTGCCGTGAAGCCCACGCTACTGCGCCGAGGCAGCGATCGCAGCGCGTTCTCCCCAAGCCGCGCTCAGCCGATCCGCATGCCAGACTGAGAGCCAGGAGGCACTCACATCATGCTTGAAATTCTGACCGGTCTCGGGCTCGCGACGGCCAGCGGGCTGAACGCGTTCATCCCGCTCCTGGGCATCGGGCTCCTCGCCCGCTTCACCGACCTCATCGCGCTGCCGGCGGGCTGGGCATGGCTCAGCAATGACTGGGTGCTCATCATCGTGGGCGTGCTCCTGGTGCTGGAGCTCGTCGCCGACAAGGTCCCGGCACTCGACCACGTCAACGACTGGATCCAGACGGTCATCCGCCCCACCTCCGGCGGGATCGTCTTCGGTGCAGGCACGGCAAGCTCGACCGCGGCCATCCAGGACCCGGCGTCGTTCTTCACGAGCAACGCGTGGGTTCCCGTGGTCATCGGAATTGGCGTGGCGCTGCTGACGCACCTCACGAAGAGCAGCACGAGAGCAGCCGCGAACGTCGTCACGGCGGGAGCCGCCGCACCGGTGCTCAGCGTCGGCGAGGACGCCCTCAGTGTCGGGCTGCTGTTCTCCGCGATCCTCGTTCCTCTGTTCGTCGTGGTCATGCTCGCCCTGATCGGCGTGCTGGCCTGGGTCCTCTTCCGCAGCTTCAAGCGAGTCCGGGATGCGCGCGCCGCGCGAACCACGTCAGCCGCTCCCCCAGTTCCCCCGGGTCCTGGCCTGTCTGCCTGACCTTCGCACAGACGTATCGCCCGGCTGGAGAATCAGCCGGGCGATACCTCTGTGCGCAGCACGACGCAGCCGCAGCCGACGTCGCGGCGCCGCCGCAACGGCCGAAGGCCGGCCCCAGATATGGGACCGGCCTTCGGTGCAGTGAGGCTGCTGGGAACTAGTTCCCTGCGAGCTTCTCGCGGAGGGCTGCAAGCGACTCGTCGTCGGCAAGCGTTCCTGCGCCAGCTGCTTCGCTCGTGAACGAGTTCGAGGAGCTCGACGGCGCGACTGCGCTGACGTTCTGCTCGATCTCGGCTGCCGAGGCGACCTGCTTCTTGTGTGCTTCCCAGCGAGTCTGGGCGAGAGCGTACTCCTGCTCCCAGGCTTCGCGCTGCGTGTCGAAGCCTTCCTTCCACTCGTTGGTCTCGGGGTCGAAGCCCTCGGGGTACGTGTAGTTCCCCTCGGCGTCGTACTCGGAGACCATGCCGTAGAGCGCGGCATCGAACTCGGTGCCCTCGGGGTCGACGCCATCGTTCGCCTGCTTGAGCGAGAGCGAGATGCGGCGACGGTCAAGGTCGATGTCGATGATCTTGACGAACAGCTCCTGGCCGACCGACACGACCTGCTCGGCGAGCTCGACGTGTCCGCTGGAGAGCTCCGAGATGTGCACAAGGCCCTCGATGCCGTCTGCGACGCGGACGAACGCGCCGAACGGAACGAGCTTCGTGACCTTGCCCGGTGCGATCTGACCGATGGCGTGCGTGCGAGCAAGCACCTGCCACGGGTCTTCCTGCGTTGCCTTCAGCGACAGCGAGACACGCTCGCGGTCGAGGTCGACCTCGAGGATCTCGACGGTGACCTCCTGGCCAACCTCGACGACCTCGGAAGCGTGCTCGATGTGCTTCCAGCTGAGCTCGGAGACGTGCACGAGGCCGTCAACGCCACCCAGGTCGACGAACGCACCGAAGTTGACGATCGAGGAGACCACACCCTTGCGGACCTGGCCCTTCTGGAGGTTGTTGAGGAAGTTCGAGCGGGTCTCGGACTGCGTCTGCTCGAGGAGAGCGCGACGCGACAGGACGACGTTGTTGCGGTTCTTGTCGAGCTCGAGGACCTTGGCCTCGAGTTCCTGACCGAGGTACGGCGTGAGGTCGCGCACACGGCGGAGCTCGATGAGCGAGGCCGGGAGGAAGCCGCGGAGGCCGATGTCGACGATGAGACCGCCCTTGACGACCTCGATGACGGTGCCGGTGACGACGCCGTCTTCTTCCTTGATCTTCTCCACGTCGCCCCAAGCGCGCTCGTACTGAGCACGCTTCTTGGACAGGATCAGACGGCCTTCCTTGTCCTCCTTCTGGAGAACGAGTGCCTCAACGGTGTCGCCGACCTGAACGACCTCGGTGGGGTCGACGTCGTGCTTGATCGAAAGCTCGCGCGAGGGGATGACACCCTCGGTCTTGTAACCGACGTCGAGGAGGACCTCGTCGCGGTCGATGCGAACGACGGTGCCCTCGATGAGGTCCCCGTCGTTGAAGAACTTCAGCGTCTCTTCGACCGCGGCAAGAAAGTCCTCAGCAGATCCGATGTCGTTGATGGCGACCTGCTTGGTTGCCTTTTCGGTCGTGGTGGTGGTCATGTAGGTAATGCTCCAGGTGGGCTATAAGTCGGCCCGGATGCGCTGCTCGGGGCGTGAAGCCAAGGGCAACGGGGTTCATCCGGGAATACGGATACGTGCACACAGAAAAGTGCTCTGTCAGCCTAGTCGGCAAAGTCAAGCCGAGGCAAGTGTCGCGCGCGGCGAGTTCCCCCGAGTTTCGCGGCGAGTCGCCGCGTGCGCGCCCCGGGGAGTTCGGATCAGGACTCAGCCAGCGAAGCAGCGTCGCTGCCGTCCTCGTTCATGAGCTGGGACCGGATGAGGAATCTCTTGCCCTCCGGTGCCTCGAGCGAGAATCCCGAGCCCCGTCCCGGGACGATATCGATCGTCAGGCGCGTATGCCGCCAGTACGTGAACTGCTCTCGCGACATCCAGAACTCGACGGTGCCCGCATCCGGGATCTCGGTCGTGCCGAGGAGCACGTCGGCATCGCCTGTGAGGAAGTCGCCCGCCGGGTAGCACATCGGCGATGAGCCATCGCAGCAGCCACCTGACTGGTGGAACATGAGCGGCCCGTGACGGCGCCCGAGCGATGAGATCATGTCGACCGCATCCTGGGTGAATGCGACCCTCGAGAAGGTCTCGCCGGGCACAGCCGGCTCGGCGACGAGCCCGACTCCCCTGGCTTCAGGCCTCGGCTCGGTCTGCACTTCCTTGTGCATGTCAGTTCCCTCCTTCAGAGTGCGGCGTCCGGAGCGTGCCCGGACCTCGCTGGTTCCGTGACCGTACGTCCTGAGACTGTGGTCAAGGTGTGTTCGCGAGAGTCCGAGCCGCTCAGGGCCGGCTTTTACGCGACCACGCGGATTCCGAGAGTGTCCGTTGGCACGCTCTTCGTCTCCTTGGCGGTGAGCGCCGAGATTGCGGCGATGAGGCAGATGACGCCGGTGAACGCCGAGATCACGACCCAGCCACCCTCTTGCACGCCGCCGAGGGCCGCAACGATCGAGGGGGCGAAGCCAGCCATCAGGAAGCCGAGCTGGGTGCCGATAGCCATGCCTGAGAAGCGGACGCGGGCGCTGAACATCTCGCCGTAGAAGGAAGGCCAGACGGCGTTTGCCGCTGCGTAGCCGAACGAGAACACGAGGATGGCGAGCCCGAAGGTGAGCAGGGTGTTTCCCGATGACATGGAGAGCATGTAGAACGGCATGACCACGGCAGACGAGATCGCCCCGTAGACGAAGACGGGCTTGCGTCCGATCCGGTCGGCGAGGATCGCGAAGAGCGGTTGCGTGCCCAGTGCCACGATGTTGGCGACCACCACGAGCCAGAGTGTCAGGTTCTCTGCCAAGCCGACTTCCTTGCCGTAGGCGAGCGCGAGGTTGCCGAACACGGTCGAGACGGCGGCGATGAACGCGCAGAAGATGACGCGCAGGACGTCACGCCAGTGGTCGCGCATCAGCGGGATGAGCGGGATCCGCGCGATCTCCCCCTGTGCCTTCGCGTCTTGGAACGTGGGCGTCTCGTGGAGGGTGCGACGAATGAAGAACGCGACGATGACGACGACGGCGCTCAGCCAGAACGGGACGCGCCAGCCCCAGCTGTACTTGATCTCGTCGGGGAGGCTCAGGACCGGGATGAAAACAAGAGCGGCGAGGATCTGCCCACCCTGGGTTCCGGTGAGCGTCCATGAGGTGAAGAACGAGCGGCGGTTGTCGGGAGCGTGCTCGAGCGAGAGTGAGGCGGCGCCGGCCTGCTCGCCTGCGGCGGAGAGTCCCTGCATGAGGCGGCAGAGGACCAGCAGGGCTGGCGCGAACCAGCCGATCTGGTCGAAGGTCGGCAGGCAGCCGATGATGAACGTCGACACCCCCATGAGCACGAGCGTGAACATGAGGACGCGCTGGCGTCCTATCCGGTCACCGAAGTGGCCGAGCACCACGGCGCCAACCGGGCGCGCGATGTAGGCGAAGCCGAACGTGGCGAGCGACATCACGAGTGCGGCGTTGTCGTCGTCCGGGAAGAAGATGATCGGGAAGATCAGCGCTGCCGCGGATCCGAAGATGAAGAAGTCGTAGTACTCGACGGCGCTGCCCATGAAGCTGGCTGCGGCAGCTTTCACGGGGGTCCGCTTGACGGTCGTGGTTTCGGTCATTTCTGAGACCTCCATGTCTCGGATCGTGCCTCTTCGTCGTTGACGAGGCTCTGGAAGTGCTGGTGCATCCGCGTGGCGTCGGCGTCCCTGCCGGTCACGAGGCGGAAGGTGTCGACCGCCTGGCCGACGGCCATCGCGCCGCCGTCGAGCGTGCGGCACCCGAGTGCTCGCGCCGCGAGGATCAGCTGCGTCTCGAGCGGGCGGTAGACGATGTCCGCCACCCAGAGCTCGGGTCGGAGCAGCTCGGCGGGGAATGGGATGCCTGGGTGGTCATGCATCCCCACAGGCGTGCAGTGCACGACTCCGTCTGCCGTCGCGAGCAGCTCGGGCAGCGCGCCTATGCTCGCGCTGCGGATGCGGGGTCCGTCTGCTGCGCTCGAGTGCCGTCCGTCGAGATCCTGCGCGAGCTGCTCGGCGCGCTGCGTGTCGAGGTCGACGATCGTGAGCAGGCGTGTCCCGACTCGGATGAGTGCATCGGCGACTGCCGAGCCCGCTCCGCCCGCGCCCAGGAGGACAACCGACTTGGTGTGCACTCCCCCGAGGCCGCCGCGGAAGGCGCCCTCGAAGCCTGTCGTGTCGGTGTTGTAGCCCACGCGTCCGCTCGGGGTGAGGAGGACGGTGTTGACCGCTCCCAGTGCCCGCGCGAGCGGGTCGATCCGGTCGAGCAGCGGGATGACACTCTGCTTGCACGGATGCGTGATGTTGAGCGCGTCGAAGCCGAGGCGCTCGGCCCAGTCGAGGATCTCGGGGAGTCGCTCGGGCTCGAGGCCGAGGGTCGTCAGGTCGAGCGGGCGGAAGAGCAGGTTCAGTCCCTGCGCGTGTGCCTCCGCCATGTGCATGGGCGGCGTCAGTGACGGGGTCACTCCCGTTCCGACGAGTCCCATGAGGGTGGCGCGATGGTTGATCAAGGTACTCCTTTGTCCCAGACCGTCTAATGTACTAAACGGTGAGTACATAGTTCCCGCTGTCCTGTGGGCCTGTCAAGCGCGCGGCCGAGTGCCTGGTGACTTAATTAACCATTTGGTACATTGCGGTATGCGTACTTCCATAGCCACCGTCTGTCTGGCCGGAACTCTCGTCGAGAAGCTGCACGCCTGCGCCGAAGCAGGCTTCGACGGCATCGAGATCATGGATGCAGACCTCACCGCCGCCTACGAGTCGCCCGAGGAGATCCGCGCGCTCTGCGACCGCCTCGGCCTGACCATCGACCTGTTCCAGCCACTGCGCGACTTCGAGGGCGTCGACGATGAGACCCTCGCCCAGAACCTCCGGCGCGCGAAGGCCAAATTCGAGGTCATGCGACGCCTCGGAGCTTCCATGATCCTGCTCTGCAGCAACGTCGGCACTGCGACCATCTCGGACCGCACCACCACCGCCGCCCAGCTCGGGATGCTCGCTGATCTCGCCGCCGAATACAGCATCGACATCGCCTACGAAGCGCTTGCCTGGGGCCGCTATGTCGCCGACTACCGAGACGCCTGGGAACTCGTGCGCCTCGCGGATCGACCGAACCTCGGCGTCTGCCTGGACAGCTTCCACGTGCTGTCGCGAGGGCACGATCCGGCCGCGATCGAGCGCATCGATGCAGAGAAGCTCTTCTTCCTCCAGCTCGCCGATGCACCGGACATGGACCTCGACGTCCTGTCCTGGAGCCGCCACCACCGGCTCTTCCCTGGCGAGGGCGACTTCGATCTCACCCGGTTCCTCTCGCACATGCTCCGCGCCGGGTACCGCGGCCCTCTCTCCCTCGAAGTCTTCAACGACACGTTCCGTCAGACGGATGCCAAGCGCACCGCCGCTCATGCGCTCAGGTCGCTCCGATGGCTGTTCGACCGCTCGGCGGCGCTCAACGGCTGGGACGACCAGCAGCTGGCCCCACCCCAGCCTCCACGAGCCATCGACTTCGTCGAGATCGCCGGTGAGGATCTCGCCGCGGTCGAGGCGACCCTCCAGCAGCTGGGCTTCGCCTTCGGAGGCAGACACCGCACCAAGCCCGTGCGACTCTGGCAGGCGGGTGCCGCGCGCATCATCCTCAACGAGCAGCGGCGGACGAAGGACGCGCGGCTCTCGGGGCTCGGCGTCGAGGTCGTGGACGCTGGCGCGGCAGCCGGCCGCGCCCACGCCATCGGCGCGCCCGCCGTCTTCCGACGCAGCTCCGCGGGCGAATACGAGCTGCGCAGCGTCGAGGCGCCCGACGGGACCGAGGTCGCCTGGAACTCACGGTCGGCGGGCGACTCCTGGCTGCCCGAATTCGTGGGCGGCGCCGAAGGCGACAGCGCGGCCTCGTCCCTGGACGGGGTCGTCGACCATCTCAACATCGCCTACCCGTGGCAGGAGTTCGACGAGGCAGTGCTCTTCTTCCGAAGCGTCCTCGCGCTCGACGCAGAGCCCGTCGCGGAGCTTCCGGGCCCACGGGGTCTCGTGCGCAGTCAGGTCATGCGCACACCTGACGGGGCGGTTCGCCTTGCGATGAACCTGGCGCCCCCGACTGCGCCCCTCCAGCCCCGACACATCGCCATCCGTGTCGACGACGCCGTCGCCGCTGCCAAGGCCGCACGGGGGCGTGGCCTGCCCTTCCTGCCCATACCCAGCAACTACTACGACGACCTCCAGGCCCGCTTCGGGCTCGAGCACGTCGCGCTCGACGAGCTACGAGAACTCGACCTCCTCTACGACCGCGACGAGCAGGGGGCGTTCATCCACTTCTACACCCCCACCATCGACGGTCTCTTCTTCGAGATCGTCGAGCGCCGCGGGGCCTACGACGGATACGGCGCAGCCAGTACCCCGGTCCGGTTTGCGGCTCAGCTGCACCACACGGGAAGATACACAGATGACCGAGAACAGGGTGAAGCAGCGAGACGCTGAGCGAACCCGGGCCGAGCTGCTCGCTGAAGCGACATCGGCGTTCGCGGAGACGGGGTACTCGGGCACGAGCGTCGACGAGATCGCGAAGCGCAGCAGCACGACCAAGCGGATGATCTACTACTACTTCGGCAGCAAGGAGCAGCTCTACCTTGCGGTGCTCGAGGAGGCCTACCGTGGCATCCGCGTGGCCGAGCAGAAGCTGCAGGTCGATGGGCTCGCCCCCTTGGAAGCGGTGCGGAAGCTCGCAGAGATCACCTACGACCACCACCGAGAGCACGCGGACTTCATCCGCCTCGTCGCAATCGAGAACATCCACCGGGGTCGGTTCATCCGGCAGCTCGACTCGCTGCGAGAGCTCGGCACCCCCGCGCTCACACTTCTGGACGGTCTGCTGGAACGGGGGCGGCAGGCGGAGGTGTTCCGGGCCGATGTCGACGCGCTCGACGTGCATCTCCTCATCAGCTCGTACTGCGTCTTCCTGCTCGCGAACCAGTACACGTTCGGGTACCTCTTCGATGTGCAGCTGCAGGACCCGTCTCGTCAGGACCACCAGCGGGGCCTGATCGGCGACGTCATCGTCGCATGGCTGACCCGCGAGGAGTGATCCCCGCGGGTCAGCGCTGTGCGAGTGCAGTCTGAGTCAGGCGCGCGGAAGCCGCGCGCGTCGAATCAGAAGAAGCCCAGCTTGTCCTCGCTGTAGCTCACGAGCAGGTTCTTCGTCTGCTGGTAGTGATCGAGCATCATGAGGTGGTTCTCGCGGCCGATGCCGGAGGACTTGTACCCGCCGAACGCGGAGTGCGCCGGGTAGGCGTGGTATTGGTTCACCCAGACTCGTCCGGCCTGGATGTCGCGGCCGGCGCGGTAGGCGGTGTTCCCCATGCGCGACCAGACGCCGGCGCCGAGCCCGTAGAGGGTGTCGTTCGCGATCGAGATCGCATCGTCGTAGTCGGAGAACTTGGTGACGGCCACCACCGGGCCGAAGATCTCCTCCTGGAAGATGCGCATGCTGTTCTGGCCCTCGAAGATCGTGGGCTG
Organism: Pseudoclavibacter sp. VKM Ac-2867; assembly: GCF_015351275.1. Taxonomy (NCBI): domain Bacteria; kingdom Bacillati; phylum Actinomycetota; class Actinomycetes; order Micrococcales; family Microbacteriaceae; genus Pseudoclavibacter; species Pseudoclavibacter sp. VKM Ac-2867. The sequence goes on along the minus strand of NZ_JADKSL010000025.1, from coordinate 10,642 downwards.
TACGTAGTAGCCGCCGGCCAGATCTCCCTCGAGTTCCGCCCGAGCGCCGCCGATGCGCACCTTCGCGCCCTCCTGGCGGCCGATCTCGAGATAGCTGAGGATCTTCTCGAGTTGGTCGTTCGACGCCTGAGCCCCGACCTGGGTGTCGGTGTCGAGCGGGTTGCCCTGGACGATCTTGCGGGTGCGTTCCGTCACATCCTCGAGGAAGCGGTCGTAGATGGAGTCCTGGATGAGGGCACGCGAGGGGCAGGTGCAGACCTCACCCTGGTTGAGGGCGAACAGCGTGAAGCCCTCTTGCGCCTTGTCGTAGTAGGCATCGTCGCGGAGCGCGATGTCCTCGAAGAAGATGTTCGGGCTCTTGCCGCCCAGCTCGAGCGTGACGGGGATGATGTTCTGCGAGGCGTACTGCATGATGAGACGCCCAGTTGTGGTCTCCCCCGTGAACGCGATCTTGCGGATGCGAGAGTTCGACGCGAGCGGCTTGCCCGCCTCCGCGCCGAAGCCGTTGACGATGTTGACGACTCCTGGGGGCAGGAGATCTCCGATGAGCTCGAAGAGCACGAGGATCGAGGTCGGCGTCTGCTCAGCGGGCTTGAGGACGATCGCGTTGCCGGCGGCGAGCGCGGGGGCCAGCTTCCAGACGGCCATCAGGATCGGGAAGTTCCACGGGATGATCTGGCCGACGACGCCGAGCGGCTCGTGGAAATGGTAGGACGTGGTGTTCTCGTCGAGCTGGCTCAGCGTGCCCTCCTGGGCCCGGATGGCGCCAGCGAAGTACCGGAAATGGTCGATGGCGAGCGGAATGTCGGCCGCCAGGCACTCGCGGATCGGCTTCCCGTTGTCCCAGGTCTCGGTGACGGCGATGTACTCGAGGTTCTCCTCGATGCGGTCGGCGATCTTGTTCAGGATGATGGCACGTTCCGCAGGGCTGGTCTTGCCCCATCCAGGGGCCGCCGCGTGGGCCGCATCCAGCGCAGCCTCGATGTCCTCGGCGGTTCCCCTTGCCACCTCGGTGAACGGCTGACCCGTCACCGGTGTGATGTTCTCGAAGTACTCGCCCTTGACCGGCGGCACCCACTCTCCGCCGATGTAGTGCTCGTAGCGGGGCTTGAACGAGACGAGGGACCCGTCTGTACCCGGCTTCGCGTAAACAGTCATGAGGACTCCTTTGTCCGAGGGAACTCTTCCCTGGAAGCGTAGGAGCCTCGACGTTGCAATCGGGTTGCACTCGAGGCGGCAGTGATGCGGCGCGGGGCCCTCAGGACTCGAGGGCCTCGACCTTGGCCACGAGCCTCGAACGGGCCGGTGCGTGGGGAGGGAGAACTCTGAGCGCCGTGCGGAAGGCCTGTGCGTCCTGCGCGACTTCTGGCAGCTCGAGGTACCTGAGGAGCGTCGCAGGCTCCGCGGAGCTGAGGACCTGATCTCGGAGGGTCGCCGAGATCTCCGCGCGCAGCTCGCGAATGCCGGGCGCCTCCGACGCGGGCAGCAGCTCTCCGCGATAGGACTCGACGGCCGCAGCCACGTCACCTGCTTCGAGAAGGTCGAGCACATCGACGGCATCGCTCGCGATGCCCTGCGCCACCCGGTAGGGGCGCGGCACGAGGTCGAGACCGCGCTCCGCGAGCATCGGCCGCAACCGCGCGATCTCGGCCCTGAGCGTGACCTCCTTGGCGCTCTCGCCGTAGACCCGGAGCGCGAGCTCGCCCGAAGTGAGCCCAGAAGGCCGAGCGGCGAGGAGCGTCAGGATCTCCGCGTGCCGACCGCTCAGCTCGAACGGTGCACCATCGACGGTGGTGAGTCGGGCACGGTGGACACCGAGCGTACTGATCCGGCCCGTCGCGACGGTGTCCGCCTTCGCCGGGGCTCCGGGGTGAACACCCAGCTGCGACGAGTGGTGCGAGAGCAGCACGGCGAGTCGCATCTCCGCCTCGGCGGCGGCGACCGCGGCGCGCATCAGGGCAAGCGAGTGTGGGCCGACGGCTCGTTCGTCACCCGTGAGGTCGATAGCACCGACCGCGATGCCGGAAAACGGGTCGTGGATGGGCACGGCGGTGCAGCTGAGCAGCTGGACGGCAGGCGCGAAGTGCTCCGCCCCTGCGATCTGGACGCCTCGACCCGAGGCGAGCGCGGTCCCTGGGGCGCTCGTTCCGACGGCGGCCTCCGACCAATCGGCGCCCTCGACGAAGTCCATGCGCTCGGCTCGACGGAGCGTGGCACTGTCGCCACGCACCCAGAGCAGCCGTCCCTGCTCGTTCGTGATCGCGACGATCAGACCAGTGTCCCGAGCTGGCTCCACGAGAAGACGATCGAGCACGGGGAGGACACGTTGCAGGGGGCTGCGCTCTCTCGCCGCCGCAAGCGGCTCGAACTGGTCGAGATCGCGGGCTCGCGCGTTCGCTGGACTCCCGAGCAGCTGCAGCGATCTCAGCCAGGAGTCGCGGACGACGCTGCGGAGTCCGGCGACCGCTGAGCGGAGCTCAGCGGAGGCGCCGAGGCTGCCATGCGCGTCGATCAGGGTGTGCGCGGATGCTGCAGCAGCCTGGTCAAGGCCAGCTATCTCGCCACTCTGCGGATGCACCTCGCAGCCTCCTCGGATTCGCGGCAGCGAGTGCGTCGGTGCACCCGCTGCCGCGAGCCTAGGCGACTCCGCCTGAGTTCTCCCGTGGCAAGCAGCGGCCGGCCGACGGGGAGCCGATCAGTCGGTGCTCAGCACCTCGCGAAGCGTGTCGAGGCCGAGTCCACCGAGGTCGAGGGCACGCGAATGCCACGCCTTGAGGTCGAAGTCGTCACCGGCACGCGCCTCGGCATCTGCACGAAGGTCCTCCCAGATCCGCTGCCCGATCTTGTACGACGGTGCCTGGCCCGGCCAGCCGAAGTACCGGTTCACCTCGAACTTCACGAAGCCGTCAGGCATGTTCACGTGCTGACGCATGAAGTCGAGCGCGTACTCGTAGTCCCAGACCTTGTCGCCCTCCGGCACGGTCTTGCCGAGGTGCACGCCGATGTCGAGGACCACGCGAGCGGCGCGCATCCGCTGCCCGTCGAGCATGCCCAGGCGGTCTGCCGGCTCGTCGAGGTACCCGAGCTGCTCCATGAGGCGCTCGGCGTAGAGCGCCCAGCCCTCGCCGTGCCCGGAGGTCCAGTTGTTGCGACGCCAGGTGTTGAGCTGGTCGCGGTTGAGGGTTGCGCGGGCGATCTGCAGGTGGTGGCCAGGGACGCCCTCGTGGTAGACCGTCGTGAGCTCGCGCCACGTGTCGAACTCCGTCACGCCGGGGGTGACCGACCACCACATGCGACCCGGACGCGTGAAGTCCTCGGATGGGCCCGTGTAGTAGATGCCGCCCTCTTCAGTCGGGGCGATCATGCACTCGAGTCGACGCATCGGCTCGGGGATATCGAAGTGGCTTTCCGCGAGCTCAGCGACCGCGCGGTCGCTCGTCTCCTGCATCCACGCCTGCAGGGCGGGCGTGCCGTGCAGCTTGCGGGCGGGGTCGAGCTCGAGGTGGGCGATGGCCTCTGCGACCGTCGCGCCAGGGAGGATCTCGTTGGCGATCGCCTCCTGCTCGGCCTTCATGCGCGCGAGCTCGGCGAGACCCCACTCGTAGGTCTCGTCGAGGTCGACTGCGGCGCCGAGGAAGCCCCGGGAAGCGAGCGCGTAGTGCTCGCGCCCGACGGCGTCCGTGTTGGTCGCAGCGGGGAGGAGCTCCTCGTGGAGGAACGTCGTGAACGAGCCGTACGCCGCGGAAGCGAGTTGCGCACCGTGACGAAGCTGCTCGCGGAGTGCGTCCGAGACCTCACCTGTCGCCGGGTTCGATGCCGCGAGCTGCTCGAAGAAGTTGCCGCTGGCCGCGTACTCGCCGGTCTGCATCGCAACTTCGCGGACCTGGCGCTTCGCCGGCACGACGCCGGCGGCGATGCCCGCGCTGAGGCGCTCCGTGTAGCCCTCGATCGCGGCGGGAAGGTTCTCGAAGCGCCGCGCGATGTCCTCGAAGTCGCTCACGGTCTCGCGCGGCATGAGGTCGAACACCATGCGGATGTCCTGCGCCGGAGACGCGATGTTCGAGAGCTCGCGCAGATGCAGTTTGGCGTCGATCATCTCGACCTCGAGGCCGAGGCTTCGGCGGAGCTCGAGCGCGGTGACCCGGTCGACCTCGTCGGCTTCGGTCAGCGTGTCGAGCTTGCTGAGCACATCGACGATCGCCGCGCGCTTGCGGGGCGCCGCTGCCGAGGAGTAGTCGCCGTACTCGGCCTTGTCGCCGTCTGCGCCGAGTTCCACGCGACGCTCGGGCGAGAGCTCGATCTCTGTGGCGACCCAGGCCTCCGCGAGCCGGTCGATGTCGGTCTGCGGTCGTGTCTGACTGGTGTTCTGGTGGTGCTGAGCGGAAGTCGTCATCCCCCAAGCCTAAGCTCGCCCCTCGGAAGAATCACCGAGAGGCGAGCCCCGTGTTCCTGCTACGGGGAGGCGCGGATTGGGGCGGACGGTGGCGGCTAGTGGCCGGCCTCGTCCCAGTTCGGTCCCCGGCCGATCTGCACCTCGAGCGGCACGGTGAGGTCGGCGGCGCCTGCCATCTCCTCGCGCACGATCGACTCCAACGTCTCCCCCTCACCGGCGGCAACCTCGAACACGAGCTCGTCGTGCACCTGGAGGAGCATCCGCGATGAGAGCTTCTCGGCGCTGATGCGCTCCTCGATGGAGTTCATCGCCCGCTTGATGATGTCTGCGGCCGACCCCTGGATGGGCGAGTTGAGCGCCTGACGCTCGGCGTTCTCGCGGGCGATGCGGTTCGTCGAGTGCAGGTCGGGGAACGGGCGCCTGCGGCCGAAGATCGTCTCGGTGTAGCCGTCCTCCTTCGCCTGCACGACGACGTTGCGGAGGTAATCGCGCACCTTGCCGAAGCGTTCGAAGTAGTCGATCATCAGCTTCTTGGCCTCGGCGACCTCGATCTGGAGCTGCTTCGAGAGGCCGAACGCCGACAGTCCGTAGGCGAGGCCGTACGACATCGCCTTGACCTTGGAGCGCATGGCCGGGGTGACGTCGGCCGGCTCCACGCCGAACACGCGAGAGCCGACGAAGCGGTGGAGGTCCTCCCCCGCGTTGAACGCCTCGATGAGCGCGGCATCGCCGGAGAGGTGCGCCATGATGCGCATCTCGATCTGCGAGTAGTCGGCGGTGAGGAGCGACTCGAACTCGGGCCCGTGCACAAACGCGCGACGGATGCGGCGCCCCTCATCGGACCGGATCGGGATGTTCTGCAGGTTGGGGTCGTTCGACGAGAGACGGCCGGTCGCCGAGCCGATCTGGTGGTAGCTCGTGTGGATGCGCGAGCTGTCGTCGACCGCCTTGAGCAGCGACTCCATGATCTGCCGCAGCTTGACCGAGTCGCGGTGCTTGCGCAGCGCGCCCAGGAACGGGTGCGGGCTGTTCCGCTCGAGGTCTGCGAGCGACTCTGCGTCGGTCGAGAAGCCGGTCTTCGTCTTGCGGGTCTTCGGCATCTCAAGCGTCTCGAACAGCACGACCTGCAGCTGCTTGGGCGATCCGAGGTTGATCTCGGTGCCGCCGATGGCGTCGAACGCCTCCTGCTCGTACGTTCGGATGCGCTCGGACAGGTCGTCGGCGAGGCCCTGGAGGAACTCCCGGTCGATGGCGACGCCCTGCAGCTCCATGCTGGATAGGGTCGCGAGCAACGGCGTCTCGATGCTCGTGAAGACGTCGAGGGTGCCCGGTTCGAGTATCTCGAGCGCTGCGGTCGTCGCGCGCTGCGTGTACCAGGCGTCGCTGGCGACCAGTGAGGACTCGTCTTCGAGCTGCAGCTGGTTCGGGTCGGATTCGGGCAGCTGCTCGTCGAGACGCATCTGCACGAGTTCAGCGAGACGCTTGGGCGCGTTCTGCGGGCGGTAGAGCCAGGCGGCGAGCTGGCCGTCCTTGACCTGGCCGCCGACGTCGAGCCCCGCGATTGTGAGCGCCTTCAGCTGCGGCTTGGCGTCGAACATCAGCTTGGGGGCGTCGCTTGCGAGCCACGCCTCGAAGGGGGCGTAGTCGAGGCGCTCCGGAATCCAGTGGAGCTCGGTCGCCTCGGCGGCGGTGGAGATGCCGACCGCGACGACGGTGCCGTCGGCGCCGTGGGAGACCGTGAGTCCGAGACCCTCCGGAGTCGCCTCGACCGCCTTCGCGAGCCACTGCTCGAGTTCCTCATCGAGGAGCTCGGGGCGGACGGGCGCCGCGACGACCTCCGCTGGAGTGATGTCGTCGCCCGCCTCATCTGCGAGCTTCAGGACGCGGTCTTGGAGCGTGCGGAACTGGAGCTTCGTGAAGATCTCGCGAACCGCATCCGCGTCGATTGCCCCGCGGGACAGCTGCTCGGGGGCGACGGGCAGCTCGACGTCGTCGACGAGGCGGTTGAGCTTGCGGTTGCGCACCGCGTTCTCCCGGTGCTCGCGGAAGGACTCGCCGACCTTGCCGCCGATCTCGTCCGCGTGGTCGAGGATGCCCTGAAGGGAGCCGTACTGGGCGAGCCACTTGGCCGCGGTCTTCTCGCCGACCTTCGGCACGCCGGGCAGGTTGTCGCTCTTCTCGCCGACGAGGGCCGCCACGTCTGGATACTGCTCCGGTCGGACGCTGTAGCGCTCCTCGACCTTGGCCGGGTCGTAGCGCGTGAGCTTGGTCACGCCCTGCGTGGACGGGTAGAGCAGCGTGACGTCGTCGGTGACGAGCTGGATCGAGTCGCGGTCGCCCGAGACGACGAGGACCTTGAAGCCCTGCTCACGCCCCTGCCTGGCGAGGGTCGCGAGGATGTCGTCGGCCTCGAAGTCCTCCTTCACGATCGTCGTGATGCCCATGGCGTGCAGCGCGTCGCGAAGCAGCGGGACCTGACCCTTGAACTCGACGGGAGTCGCTTCCCGACCCGCCTTGTACTCCGGGTACTCGCGGGTACGGAACGAGCTGCGGGAGATGTCGAACGCCACGGCGATGTGGCTCGGATTCTCGTTCTGCAGCAGGTTGAGGAGCATCGAGACGAAGCCGTGGATGGCATTCGTGTGCTGCCCCTCGGCGTTCACGAAGCTGTCGACCGGCAGGGCGAAGAACGCCCTGAAGGCAAGCGAGTGGCCGTCGATGACCATGAGGGTAGGCTGATTTTGCGCTGACACACGATCAGCCTACTTGCCGCCCCAGACACTGCGCCGATGCGCGCGTGTTGTGGGGCGTTCTTCGAGGAGGAAGCCTGATGACGCACTTGGAAACGCCGACGACGGTCAACGGGCTCAGCATCCCCGACCAGCACGAGGTGACCTACGGACGAGGCTTCGGGGCGCTCGCCGAGCGCATGGGCATCCTCTGCGTCGAGCTGAGCCCCGAGCGTGCCGTGGCTGTCATGCCGGTCGAGGGGAACACGCAGCCGATCGGCCTCCTGCACGGTGGCGCCTACTGCGTGCTCGGCGAGTCGCTCGGGTCGATGGCCGCGAACGTGCACGCCGGCCCGGGAAGGTTCGCGGTCGGCATCGACATCAACGCGACCCACACGGGCTCCGCCGTGAGCGGCTGGGTCACGGGCGAGTGCACGGCGGTGCATCTCGGCGGATCGATGACGGTGCACGAGATCGTCATCACCGACCAGGCGGGCAAGCGCTGCTCGACGGTCCGCATCACGAACCTCATCCGCACCGCCAAGTAGCGTCAGGCGGATGCGAAGAAGCCCTCACCGCGACAACGCGGTGAGGGCTTCTGCTGATCGGGGCTCGGCTACTTCTTCGCCGAGAGCTGCTGGATGACCGCCTGCGCGACCTCCTGCATCGTGAGGCGACGGTCCATGGATGCCTTCTGGATCCAGCGGAACGCCTCGGGCTCGCTGAGGCCCATCTTCTGCGTGAGGAGGCCCTTGGCGCGGTCGACCTGCTTGCGCGTCTCGAAGCGCTCGTTGAGGTCGGAGATCTCGGCTTCGAGCGCGATGAGTTGCGCGTGGCGAGCCAGCGCAATTTCGATTGCCGGGAGCAGATCGTTCTGCGTGAACGGCTTCACGACGTACGCGAGGGCGCCCGCCTCCGTCGCGCGCTCGACCAGTTCCTTCTGGCTGAACGCGGTGAGGAGCACAACCGGGGCGATGCTGTCTTTCGACAGCTGCTCGGCGGCAGAGATGCCGTCGAGCTGCGGCATCTTGACGTCCATGATGACGAGGTCGGGGCGAAGCTCCTTCGCGAGGGCGACCGCGGTCTCACCGTCGCCGGCCTCTCCGACAACGTCGAAGCCGTTGTCGCGAAGGATCTCCACGATGTCGAGCCGGATGAGCGACTCGTCTTCGGCGACGACAACACGTCGCGGGGCTTGAGAGGTTTCCTGTTCAGTCACGTAGTGAGCTTACGATACTGTGTCCGAGGTGAAGCGCCGGCTTGGCGGAATGGCAGACGCGGTGCACTCAAAATGCTCTGTCCGAGAGGGCGTGTGGGTTCGAATCCCACAGCCGGCACGGTTCTGAAGGCCCCTACTCTCCAGTGATTCACTGGTGAGTAGGGGCCTTCGTCATTCCCTCGATGCGCCCTCGGCCCACACTTTGCCCACAGTCGCAGAGATGTGAGCGAGATTCAGCGCAGAGCGCGGCCCCGAGGGTATGCACATCCGCACTAGTCTTTGCGGACCCCCCGCCCTCTGTCGACGGAGACACATGAAGAAGCTCTCTGCCCTCCTCTGCGCCTGCCTCGCCGCGCTGCTGTTCTCTGTGGTCTTGCTGCCAGCCCTTCCGGCGGCTGCGGACAACTACAACGAGTTCGATGTCGGGCCTGAACTGCTGTCCGCCGAGCTCGTCACGCCCACGACCGTCGGAGGCGGCGACGAGGTCCGCATCGAGTGGAGCGTGCTCAGCACACGGGGCGTTGCGTATAGCGCCGTTTCCCTGGCGACGGGGTTGGTGTTCTCACCGGAGACTGACAAGGTTCTGGGTCAATACGACACCGTCGTCACTGGACGCGACGGGGACGTTGTGTCCGGCACGACATCCTTCACGACTGGCGGCTCGACCTGGGCGCCTGGGGAATGGCGGGTAACTGATCTCGGGTTCTTCGACGAACAGGACGTCTACGGAGGCGCGTTCGAGGACAGCCCCATCATCCAAGCGCTGCCGAGGCTCCAGATCGACGTCGGTACGGACGGGGACCAGGAGTACCCGGAGCTCGTCGCCCTCGAGGTGGATGCGCCTGACGAGGTCCGCCAAAGCGATGTCATCTGGTTCAACTGGACTGCGCGCGAGGCCAGCCGTGTCACTGCGCTCTCGCTCACGATCGTCGGCCCAGACGGGCGCACCTACCAGGGTCAGGGATTCGACCGGCTTGCCGCGACTCGAGACGGCGATCTCGTCTCCGGATCTCTGCAGGTGACCGTGAACAACTTCACCTGGGCGCTCGGGGACTACCGCGTCGACAGCCTCGTCGTCGAGGACGAGCATGGGAATCGAAGCCCGCTCCTCACCGCGGCTGACAATGAAGCGCTCGCCGCTGCAGCGAAGTTCACAGTGGTTGATGCGGGCGGACCAGACGTGACTGCCCCGGAACTGCTTTCGGCTGGATTCGAGCAGTCGACGGTGCGAATGGGAGACGAGCCCGCTATCAACTGGGCTGTCCGCGACGAGAGCGACCTCGACGACGTCACGTTCTATCTCGAAGATGATCGGGGAACGATGTACAGGATGCGTGACTCGTCTCCTGCTGACCGATTGGGCGAGGTCATACGAGGGACTTCCGGTACTTGGTTGACGGTCACTCCATGGGAGGACGAAGTGCCGAAGTGGCACGACGGCGAGTACCAGGTGGTTGGAGCCGATCTCACGGACGAGTACGACAATGTCACGACCTTGACGTCCGAGCACCCAGTCATTGCCGGTTTGCCACCGATGGTGGTTCTCACAGAACATGCATCCATCCCGCCGCGAACACCCTCACCGACGGTGACCGCACCCCCGTCGCCGACCGCGACCGGGACGCCGACCGCGACTCCGTCGCCGACTTCGTCTCCGTCGTCGACGGAGACCGTGATCCCGACTGCGACCGCGGCGCCCTCACCAACGGAGAGTGCGACGCCGACGCCGACGCGAACGCCGTCGCCGACGGAGACCGGCACATCGACACCTGCGCCGACAGCCTCGTCCACGGCCGGACCTACCGATCCTTCGACTGGGCTGCCTGTCCCCACGCAGTCCGTCGCGCCTCCCACGCAGGCCCCAACACCGACTCCAACGTCCACGACATCGCTGGCGCCGTCGGCCACACCGCCGATGTCCTCCCCGGGCGCGACAGACGCGCCATCGCAGACGCCGCTGGGAACGCCGACTGTGATCACCGTCGAAGACGGCATTCCGCCTGAGCCCGGTGATCAGGGAACGCTGGCGTCGACTGGATCGGACACCCTCGGGCCGGGTCTTCTCGGAGCGACGGCGCTCCTCGGGCTGGGAGCCGTGCTGCTCCTCATGCGGAGGCGCAGTCACGGCGGGTGATCGAGTCGTTCGGGTCCGGTTCCCGGGCCGTGCCGGGCCGGTGATCGAGTCTCGGTGACGGCGCGTCGCTGAGACGAGCAGGCAACCGTATTTCGACGCGAGCACGAAGTTCGCAGTCTGTGCACTGAAGCAAGCCCCGGTTCGGCCAGTGAATCACTGGCCGAACC
>NZ_JADKSL010000024.1:0-47263 GCF_015351275.1 Pseudoclavibacter sp. VKM Ac-2867 | reverse complement strand
GGGCGTCCGCGATCAGAGCACGTGGATCGCGGACGCCCGCCAGCGACGATCGAGACCTTCCAATCGCACGGTGACCGCGCGCACGCGCGCCCCGAAATCGAGGATGACAACCGCGTCGACGATGTTCTCGCTCGTGGTCTGCACCCGCAGGCTCAGCTCCACGAAGTGCGGGCGTCGCGTCGGTCGACGCCGCGCCTGCCGCGCTCTGTTCGCGTGCTGCGTGCGGATGAGGAGATGTCGGAAGACGTCGTCGGTGACCCACCGCGAGAGCTGCTCGATGTCGCGGACGCCCGCGATGACCTCGACGACGCTCCTAGCGAGGTTCGAGATGAGCGGGCTCGGGTCGGGGAGGTCACTCGCGGCCGTGCGGGCGCGGACGAACAGCGGATCGGCATCGATGAGCACCCCCGCCCCGGACGTGGCGGATGGATGAGTTGCATCGACGGCGCGTAGCGCCCCGATGCTGCGCGCTGGCAACATGCGGCCCCCGAGTGTTCTGCGGCGATTCCCCCCGAACCGCCTGGCGTCATGGAACCACGCGTCGGGCTCAGCTCGCGAGGTTCGAACTGCCCTGTGGATAACTCTTGCCGCTGCGGCGCCTGCCCCTACGCTGGCCGCGTGCGCTGGGACGACATGTTCGACGACCTCGCAGGTCAGCTTCAGGGCGGGATCGACGACGAGGCCGCCAGGCGCGCCATCGACGACGAACGACTTCGGGTCGGGCGGCTCTCGCTGCGAGAACGGCTCGTCGCGCTCGCGGAGAGCGGTGACGACGCCGTCTCGCTGCAGATGTCCGACGGGTCGATCGTGGCAGTGCGCCCACGGGCCTTCGGCAGCGACTGGCTCTCGGCCGAGCTCGTCGCAGAATCGGGGCGGGTTCGCGTCTGCATCGTGCCGACTGCCGGTATCGCGTCGCTGGTGCTCACCGAGGCGCAGCTGCTCGCGAGCCTGCGCGAGTCCACGGGGAACAGGCCAGGCGATCTCTCCGGCAGGCTGGGGTTGGCATTCGCACTCCGAGACCTCGGTCGGCGCCGTGCGCAGTGCGAGTTCGTCGTGACCACCGGCACGATCGTCGGCACGATCGACCGCGTCGCCCGCGACCACGTCGACGTCGCCGTGCACGAGCGAGGGGTCGCGCGTCGGTCGAGGGATGTCGTCGCCTACCGGATCATCCCGCTCGACGATCTGCGTCTCGTGATCCTCGCCGGCGACTGAGCCGGCGTCTGTCCACGAATCGATGCCCCGCACGCCCGCGGAGCGCTCTCCGGCGTCGCTGGTCGGTGAGAGTTAGAGGAGTGGTCGAAGTCGCGGAGTGGCTTGGTCCTGAGGCTCATCCGGGGCTAGCTGATGCTCGTCAGAGGTCACGAAGTCGCCGGAGTCGGCGAACTCGGCCTGCCGGAGTGCCGCGACACGGCGCTGGTAGTCGTACTGGTCGTCGATGTACTGCTCGAGCATGCTCCGCTCGACCCGCCATTCGCCGACTCCACCGATGCGGATCGCGGGCAGCTCCGCGCTCTGCACGAGTCCCACTGCGACATCCATCGTGACGTTGAGGATCTCGCAGACCTCGGCGAGGGTCAGGAAGCGGCCAATTGACTGGGGGTCAACGGATGCGTTCATGCCGTCGATTATCGCGCGCCCTCGCTTGCTCGTCCCCCGTTGTGGATAACTTCTGCGCCGTTTCCCACCTTGCGCCACGATGTCCGAGTCGTCACGCCTGGCGACCGACGGTGGGGGAGAGACGCATGACCGTGACCAAGACTCGGAAACCGAGACGCTGGGTTGACCCGAGGGTCGTCATCGGCGTGCTTCTCGTCGCCGTGTCGGTGCTGGGGGTCGTGGGGGTGCTCGTCGTCGGCAACCGCACGTCGATCGCCTACGCGGCCGCATCGACGATCGCGCCGGGCGCGGTGCTGACGGTCGACGACCTCGTCCCGGTCGAGGTCGGTCTCGGGGCGAGCTCCGGGGCGTACCTCGACGCCGAGACCGTCCCGAAGGGCGAGTTCGTCGTGACGCAGGCAGTGCAGTCGGGCGAGCTCGTCCCAAGATCACTGATCGGAGTCGCAGACCCCAGCCGCACCTCGATCGTCGTGGAGATCGCGGGCGGCCTCCCGACGGAGCTGGCCGCGGGCGCTGCGGTGGAGCTCTGGTCGAGCCAGGAGAGCAGCCCAGGAACCTACGGTGCGCCAGTCCTCATCTCGGCGAGCGCCGTCGTCGCGAAGATCCTCCCCCGGGAAGGGGCGCTCTCGCGCAGCCAGGCTGATCGAGTCGAACTGCTCCTCCCGAAGAGCGAGATACCCACGCTGCTCGCTGTCATCAGCAACGACGCGCGCGTCGCGCTTGTCCCCGTGTATCTCGAGGCGGATCGCTGAGATGGCACGCATCCTGATGGCCATCGACTTCGAGATCGAGGCCCGCCTCCTGGAAGGCATCATCGCGGCCGGGCACGACATCGTCGACCGTGTCTCCGGCGGGCTCGCCGCCGCAACCGCAGTCGAGCGTCTTCGCCCCGAGATCGTCCTGCTGCAGGGCGCTCCGGAGACGCTGACGGTGCGGAGCCTTGCCGCCTGCGCCCGGTTCGGGGCGCGTTTCATCGTCGTGGTGGCAAGCGACCTCGAGCGCCGCAACGCGGAGACGCTCTCTGCGAGGGAGATCGTAGAAGCCGCGGCGAGCTGGAGCGAGATCGAGATGGTGATCGGGTCCGCGCCAGACGCCGTCGGAGATGTCGCGACGGGACCGATCCCGCAGCAGTCTCCATCGTTCGCGAGGCCTCCTGCGGCCGCGTCTCGAACGGTGGATGCGGGGCCCGTTGGGGCGAGCCACGATTCGGAGAACGCTCCGGTGATCGAGGGCAGCCGGTCCGCGACCAGGCGTGCAGGGCGAGCCCGTGCCCACGCGGTGACTCGGGCGACGAGAGCGCCGGGGGCCGCGGAGACACCACGCCCGGTGCGAAGGCGCGACCAGGGAGGCAGAGGCGACCTGCTCGCCGTCTGGGGCTCGCACGGGGCGCCGGGAGCATCGACGGTCGCTGCCGCGGTCGCCGCCAGTGCGGCCGCGGCAGGTCGGAGGGTGCTCCTCATCGATGCCGACAGCTACGGGGGATCGCTCGCCGCCATGCTCGGCATCACCGACGAGGCCCCTGGCTTCGCAGCCGCGTGCCGACTCGCGGGGGCGGCCCGGCTGACGCTCGCCGAGCTCGAACGCATCGTAGCTCCCTATGCAATCGGTCGAGACGAGATGCTCGTGCTCACGGGCATCGCCAACCCCGCCAGATGGCCGGAGCTCAGCCGGGAGCGCGTCCTCACCGTGCTCGAGAGGTGCCGGGAGATCGCCGACCTCGTCGTCGTCGACGTGGGATTCAGCCTCGAGAGCGACGACGAGATCGCGAGCGACGCCTTCTCCCCTCGTCGATCGGCGGCGACGCTCACCGCCCTCGGCGCCGCAGACCGGATCCTGGCCGTCGCAGACGGGCAGGCGGTCGGCCTGCAGCGGTTCCTGCGAGCGAGGGTGAACCTCATCGAGATCGTCGGGGAGACGCCCGTGGACGTGATCGTCAACCGAGTGCGGGGGGAGGCGGTCGGACTTGGCGCCGCGGGGCAGATCAAGCACGTGCTCTCGCGTTTCGCCGGTCTGCAGGCGAGCGCCCTCATCCCGCTCGACCAGTCGGCGTGCGACCGTGCGTTCCTGTCTGGCGAGCCCGTGACCTACGCGAGTCCCCGCTCCGGATTCGCGCGCGCGATCTCCAGCTACGTTGCAGACACACTGCTGGCGGAGGCGGACGCGGAGACGGACGCCACGGCGGCTGCAGGCGTCCGCCCCGGCAAGCGGACGGCAGGAAGTGCTCCATTTCGTCGATTCTGGCGCGGTCGTGGCGAACTGCAAGGTCAGAACTCCTAAGCTGACCGAGTGTCCAGTCTCTCCTCGCAACTCCAGCGCCGCGGAACCCTCAGTGAAGCTGAGCAGTCGTGGATACTCCAGCTGAGCGCCGACTGGCAGCTCCTCACCGACCTCTCGTGCGCCGACGTGGTTCTCTGGGTCCACACCAAGGACGACGACTTCGTGGCGGTCGCGCAGGGTCGCCCATCGAGCGCCCCGACGCTGTTCTACCGCGACCTCATCGGGCAGCCCGTCCGCGAGCAGTGGGCGGTTGCCGTTCGCCGCGCCTACGAAGAGGGCACCACCGTGCGCTCGACAGAGCCCGACTGGTTCGACGAGATCCCGACACAGCTTCTCGTCACGCCCGTCTTCTGCCGTCTCCCAGGCGAGGGCGTGAGCCAGCACCCCATCGCCGTCATCACACGGCACACCAACCTCGGCAGCACCCGTTCCATCACGCGGCAGGAAGAGACCTTCCGTGACTGCGCGGACGAGATCTTCGCCATGATCGAAGAAGGCGCCTTCCCCGACCCGGAAGCCCCGCAGATCTCCCGCCGGGGCGCGCCTCGCGCCTCAGACGGACTCATCCGGCTCGACCGCGATGGGGTTGTCACGTTCGCGAGCGCAAACGCGCTGAGCGCGATGAACAAGCTCGGCTTCGGCGGCGAGCTCGAAGGCGAGGTGCTCTCGGAAGTCGCTTCCGCCCTGGTCCACGACAAGAGCCGCGTCACGGTCGACGAGGCGCTTCCGCTCGTCGTCACCGGTCGTGCACCCTGGATGACCGACGTCGAGGCACGAGACATCACCGTCACCCTCCGTGCACTCCCGCTGCGGGCGCACGGAGAGCGCACGGGCGCGATCGTGCTCTGCCGCGACACCACCGACGTCAGGCACCAGCAGCAGGAGCTCATCACCAAGGACGCCACGATCCGCGAGATCCATCACCGGGTCAAGAACAACCTCCAGACGGTCGCGGCCCTCCTGCGCATCCAGGCCCGGCGGTCCCGCAGCGACGAAGCGAGGGAGTCGCTCACCCAGGCGATGCGGCGCGTCTCCTCCATCGCGGTCGTGCACGACACGCTCTCCGGAGGCTTCTCGCAGACCGTCGACTTCGACGAGGTGTTCCTCCGCGTGATGAAACTCATCACCGAAGTGTCCTCGACCTCCAACACGGTCGTCAGACCAGTCGTCAGCGGTCGCTTCGGCACGCTGCCGAGCGAGTACGCCACGCCCCTCGCCTTGGCGCTCACCGAGCTCGTCACGAACTCCGTCGAGCACGGCCTCGCCGGCCAGGAAGGCGAGGTGACGGTCACCGCCGAGCAGACGCCAGGAGGCCTCTCCGTCACGGTCGCCGACACCGGCTCCGGATTCGTCGCTGGGCGAATCGGGGCTGGTCTCGGAACGCAGATCGTGCGCACGCTCGTCGAGGGCGAACTCGGAGGCTCGATCGAATGGCACTCGGAACCAGGTGAGGGCACGCAGGTGAAGCTGCGCATCCCGAGCCGCGGGAACCGCCAACCGGGCGGCGCGTGCGCGCCGCCCGTCAGGCGATCCGCGGCCAGGCCGCTGAGTGTTCGGTTTCTAGGAAGCCCGTCGAGCCCTCGCTGCGCGGCGCTTGAGCGCGCGGCGCTCGTCCTCCGAGAGGCCTCCCCAGACGCCGGAATCCTGACCGGTGTCGAGTGCGTACTGGAGGCACACCTCGGTGACCTTGCACGAGGCGCAGACGGCCTTCGCAGCATCGATCTGGTCTACAGCTGGGCCGGTGTTCCCGACGGGGAAGAAAAGCTCGGGATCTGCGTCCAAGCAGGCGGCAGTGTCGCGCCAATCCATCAGTGGTGCTCCTTATCGAGTGCGCCTCGCGCACAAAAACGCTCCGCTGGGAGCGAAGTTCTGGAACCCGGGATGCGGTGACTGGCCTATAGACTTGGCCTCGATTTTGCATTCCTCCGGGTATCTCTACCTAGAGAAAGATTTTGCCACAGCGTGATTTTCCAGGCAAGGGGTAATTCGTGAGCACCGGCACGACCAAGCGACCGAAGACCGTCCTGCTGCTCGCCGGAGTCCTCGGGCTGGAGGCTGCGATCCTCGCCGCCGCGACGGTGTTCCTCGTCATCGAGACGGCTGCGCAGGAGGCCGAGTTCCTCGCGTCATCCCTTGCGCTCGCTGGTCTGTCGCTGCTTGGAGCAGTCCTGCTGGCGCTCGTCACCGTGTCAACGCTCCGCCTGCGCTCCTGGGTCCGCGGGGCCGCCATCACCTGGCAGATCATGCAGCTGGCAGTCGCCTGGGTGTTCCTCCAGGGCGATATCACCGTCTGGGTCGGCTGGGCGCTGACCGCGGTCAGCATCGTCGGCATCGTCGCGGCCGTGCATCCGGCTACCGGCCGTGCACTGCACCGCGACGACGACGAGCTGCCCGAGTCTCGCTAGGCCTCCAGTCGCTTCTCGAACTCGAGGAGCGGCTAGACCTCGAGCAGCTTGAGGATGCGGGCGACGTGGCCCGCCGCTCGAACGTTGTACAGCGCGTGCACGATGCGTCCCTCCTCGTCGATCACGAAGGTGGAGCGGATGGAGCCGACTGCGACGCGCCCGTACTTGTTGCGCTCGCCGTACGCGCCGTAGGCGGTCTGAACCGCGTGATCGGCGTCGCTCAGGAGCGTGAAGTCGAGGTGCTCCGCTTCGCGGAACTCAGCCAGCTTCTCCGGGTCGTCCGAGGAGATGCCGAGGATCGTGTAGCCGGCGGCGCGCAGGGGAGCGTCGCTCTCGCGGAAGTCGCAGGCCTCAGCCGTGCATCCGGGAGTGAACGCCTCCGGGTACGTGTAGAGGATGACCCGCTTGCCGCGGAAGTCGGCGAGGGAGACGGTGCTGCCGTCCTGGTCGGTGAGAGTGAAGTCCGGGGCGCTGGCGCCCGGCTCGAGGCGGGCCGGAGTTGATGTCGTCATGCCCTCAATCGTGGCATGTTGCGGGCGATTGGACTTCGAGTTCAAAACAGTGCTATGCTCTCTCGGTCGCCACGGAAACGGAACGACATGCACCTCTAGCTCAATTGGCAGAGCAATTGACTCTTAATCAATGGGTTCTCGGTTCAAGTCCGAGGGGGTGTACGAGATAGGCCCGGTAGCTCTCGCCAGCTACCGGGCCTTCTTGCATCTGTGTGCAGGCTCTTGCATCTGTCTGCAGGCTCTGGCACCGGTCCTCATCGCTCCTCGTCGACCAGCCCTTCGCCAGTCTGCCGTTCTTGGAGGCTGGGTGCTGGCAGAATGGGCATGCACTGGCTTGGCGCGGAATGCGCCGACGACGAGGAGGCGGATTCCGTGACGAATGCACCCGGTGAACTTTGGGCGAACTGGCCGCGAACCGCACGGGCGAACCCCTCGAGCATCGTTGCTCCGCGGGTCGCCGCGGACGTGCAGCAGATCGTCGCGGACGCCTACGCGAGTGGCAGGCATGTTCGACCGGTCGGCGCGAGCCACACCTCGAACGCCCTCGCGGCAGCGCCTGATGTCCTGCTCGACGCGCGCGGGCTGCGCGGCCTGAACTGGATCGACCTCGACAGCCGCGAGGCCGCATTCGGCGCGGGCACCACGATCGCCGAGGCGGGGGCACTCCTCGAGTCCTACGGCTGGCAACTCGAGAACATCCCGAACAACCCGGCCGTCACGCTCGGCGGCGCCGTCGCCACGGGCAGCCACGGCACGGGGGCGCGCTTCGCGAGCCTCTCATCCCAGCTCGTCTCGGCCACGCTCGTGTCGGGCACGGGCGAGCTGGTCACGGTCAGCGCCCACCAGGATCTCGAGCTGTGGCCGTCGGTCAAGCTCAGCCTCGGCGCGCTCGGCGTCTTCACGGAGCTCGTGTTCCGCATCGTCCCCGGCTACCGCATCCGCACCTCCGCCGAGGAGATGCGCATGAGCGCGCTCGTCGACGAGTTCGAGGTCCTCGCCTCTGGGGCCGACCACTTCTCCGCGAGCTGGCGGCCGCACACCGACGAGGTGTTCGTCACGCAAGGGTTCCGCGAGTCAGGTGAGATCGCGGACGAGCCGACGCCGTCGCGACGTTCGGCGTCGTTCGGTGCGCTTGGCGAAGTGCTCGCGATCGGACTCTCGAAGTCGCTGCCACTGCTGACTCCCGCCGTGAACAGGCTCGCGAACCGCGTGCATCCGGTGGGTGAGTCGACGCTCGGCCCAATGCGGGCGCTCGCGGAGCCCGCCCCGGTGCGGTTCGCTTCGCTCGAGTACTCGTTCCCCATCGCCGAGACGCCTGAGGTGCTTCGCGCGCTTGACGAGACCATCGAGCGCGCCCACCTGAACCTCCCATACGCCGTGCGCATCTCGACGACTGCCGCCGACGACGCGTGCCTGTCGAATGCCTACCGCCGGGCCGTCGGCAATATCGCCGTCCGAGTCCCGTCGACGCTCGACGCCCGACCAATCTTCAGTGCCGCCGAGGACCTGTTCCTCCGCCTTGGTGGTCTGCCGCACTGGGGGAGCTTCCACACGGTGCGGGCCGAGGAGTTCAAGCACGTCATCACGCGCTTCGGTGACTTCCACACGGCGCGGGAACGCCTCGACCCTGCAGGCGTGTTCGACAACGCCCACCTCACGAGAGTCCTCGGGGCGCACTAGCGGCCCACGCGGCCCTGCGGGGCGTGCTCAGGGCGCTCAGAGCGGTTCGTCGGCTCGAGGGTCGTTCAACTGACGCCAGGGCCTGTCGCGCCACCTGAACGCTCCGGCCCGGTGCAGGATCCAGGCGGCGAGCAGGGCTCCCACGGCTCCGGATGCCCCGCCCACGAGCAGGGCTGCTCGCGGCCCGAACAGCTCGACGATCCAGCCCACCACGGGCGCGCCGATCGGAGTTCCGCCGAGGAAGATCGCCATGTACAGCGAGAGCACTCGTCCTCGCATGGATGGCTCGACGCTGCCCTGCACGAGCGCGTTCGCGGTCGTGATGGCGCTCAGCGAGGTGAAGCCGATCGGGATGAGCGCCAGCGCGAAGAGCCAGAAGGTCGGCGCGAGCGCCGCCGCGAGGCAGCTGAGCGCGAAGAACCCGCTCGAGGAGAGCAGCACACGGAACCGGGCGCGTTCCCGTTTCGCGGCGAGCAGCGCACCGCCGAGCGAGCCGATGGCCAGGATCGAGGAGAGCAGCCCGAAGCTGTCGGCGCCGCCCTGGAACTCCATGGTCGTCATCGTCGCGGTGTAGATAGGGAAGTTGAGGCCGAAGGTGCCGAGGAGGAACACCAGCACGAGCACGGCGACGATGTCGGGGCGGTTCGCGACGTAGCGGATGCCCTCCCGGATCTGGCCGCGGCCTCGCTTCGACGGGGGAGACGGCAGCAGCTCCGATGTGCGCATGGCCAGGAGCGCGGCGATCGTGGCGACGTAGGTGAGCGCGTTGACGAGGATCACGGGGCCTGCGCCGATGAACACGGTGAGGACTCCGGCGACCGCTGGGCCGATCATCCTGGCACCATTGAACGAGGCTGAGTTGAGGGCTACGGCATTCGAGAGCAGCTTGAGTCCGACGACCTCGGAGACGAAGGCCTGGCGCGCCGGGGCGTCAAGGGACGCCGCACAGCCGAGCAGCAGGGCGAAGACGTACACGTGCCAGAGCTCGGCGACCCCTGCCGTGACGATGGCGCCGAGCGCGAGCGCGAGCACGGCCATGACGGACTGCGTCCAGATGAGGACCTTCCGCTTCGACACGCGGTCGGCGATGACCCCCGCGTAGGGGGCGAGTAGCAGCTGGGGGCCGAACTGCAGGGCCATGACGACGCCGAGCGCGGTCGCGTCGTTGTCGGTGAGCTCGGTCAGCACGATCCACGCCTGGGCGGTGCGCTGCATCCACGTTCCGACGTTGGATGTCAGCGATCCGGCGAACCAGATGCGGTAGTTCCGTTCACGGAGCGAGCGGAACATCGAACTCACGGCAGCTGCTCCCTGGGGGTGGTCTTGGTCTCGGGGGTGCACAATGTAATGGTTGTGGCCGCAAGTATTTATGTGAAGGTCACAAAATGATCTCACGTACAATGACGCCGGTCGTCGAACCCGAGGAGAGCCGCAATGGCAGACAAGAACCGCGAACACATCCAGAAGCTTCGCGAGGAGGCCAACGCCATCCGCAAGCAGGAGGAAGCGCGCGCCAAGCGCACGCGCGTGCTGACGCAGGTCGGCATCATCGTCGGCGCCGTCGTCGTGCTGGGCGCAATCGTGCTGCTCGCCGTGTTCGGCTCGACCTGGTTCGGCAAGAAGATCGAGATCTCGGCTGAAGGAAACGTCGCCGTCGCACGCCTCGACGGCTCGACTGTCGAGCAGCCCATCGAGGTGGTCGACAACTCGGCGATCGTCGTCGGCGCTGCGGATGCTCCGGTCAAGATCGACTACTACTTCGACTACTCGTGCCCCCACTGCGTGGACTACCACGAGCAGACCGGGGCCGTGTACAACGACCTCGTCGCAGCTGGCGAGATCCAGGTCACCTACCACGCGATCAACATCGTCGCGCCCTACGGCGCCGAGGCCGCAGCGGCCATCGCCTCGACCGTGGCCTACGAGCCCTCCGCCTTCTTCGCGGTGCACGACGGGCTCTTCGGAATCCCCGCACAGACGCAGACCAGCTGGGGCCCCGCGGACTACTCCTCGGCGCTCAGCCAGCTTGGCGTCACGAACCCGGAAGCGCTCGCAGCTGCGACGAACGGCGAGTTCTCGGGCTGGGCGGCCTCGAACACGACCGCCTCGCGTGAGGCTGGCGTCTCCGGCACCCCGAGCATCTTCGTGGACGGCGAGCTGCAGGAGACTCCTCCGGACGTCGAGACGCTGATGGCGCTTTCCGGCGCGAACGCCGGCGAGTAGCGGGCACGCGAGATGGCGAGCTCTCCCGAACTGGCAGAGGCCATCGAGGACGAGCAGGGCGGCGCATCCAAGCTGCCCTGGCTCGTCCGAACGCCCGGGAACGTGGCGTGGGCGCTCGTCGTCTTCGGCGGCGTGGGGCTGCTTGCGAGCTTCTTCCTGACCGTCGAGTACATCCACAAGCTGCAGGAACCGACTGAGGCGCTCATCTGCGACCTGAACGTCTTCGTCACGTGCGGACCTGCCATGCAGTCATCCGCCGGGGCGATCCTCGGCTTCCCGAACATCATCATCGGGCTCGTCACCTTCGCGGTCACGGTCGCGATCGGCGCGGGCATCCTCGCCGGCGCGAGCTACCGCCGCTGGTTCTGGGTCGCGTTCCAGGTCGGGCTCGTGGGTGCCGCAGCGCTCGTCAGCTACCTCCAGTGGTACAGCGCCTTCGAGCTCGCCCGCCTGTGCCTCTGGTGCATGATCATCTGGGCCGCGACGATTCCCCTCGTCTCGACCGGCACCATCTTCAATCTGGCGCACGGGCACCTCGGTGCTGGCGCCAAGCGCGTGGGGGAGAAGCTCGCCCCGTTCCTGCTGACGATCATCATCGTCTGGTATCTCGTGGTCGCCGCCGTGATCTTCACGGGGCTGCTGCCCTACCTCGCCTTCTAGGCGCGCAGCGCGCACGCAAGAACCCCGGTCCGAACTTCGGACCGGGGTTCTTTGCTGTGCGGCTCAGCTGGAGGGTCGGTGACGACTCAGCCGGTGAAGTCTCAGGCGATCTTCCGCTCTGCGGACATGGATGCCCGAGCGGCGATGTCGGCGGGGCGAGGGGTGACCGTCTCGACGAGGTCTTCGAGCGACTCCTCTGGCTTCAGAAACGTCTCGATGGCCCGCTGGCGTTCCTGCTCGCTCACGGGGGTCAGCCGGGCCGGAGCGGCATCGCCGGCTTCGAGCGCGGCAACCGTTCCGAGCGTGTTCTGGATGCGTCGGACGAGGTCGGCGACCATGATCTCGGAGAACATGGCGTCGTCGCCTGGCTCGCGGTCCGGGCGCCACTCGAGCCGGTAGCGGCCCTCTGCCCCGAACATGTCGTCGAGGAGGAGCGTGAGCTCCTCGCGTGCCTCATCGCTCATGATGGCGCTCGGCTCGAGCAGGCGCGGAGGCTCCAGCTCGCTGCCGGGACGCTCGAGCCCCGAGAAGTTCGGGTGCCCGCCGAGCGGCATGGCCGGACGTGCGGACGGCGCCGAGACTGCAGGGATCGGCGCAGGAATCGCGCTCATCGGCTGCTGGGGAAGAACGGGGGGAGTAGGGGCTCCCTGCTGGGGGGTGGACTGTGTCGAGTCTGTCGTCGACATGGCGTCACCCTCGGGGTGTCGCCGCTTGCGGAACCAACCGAACACGGAGTCCCCTTTCTGCACCGGGAATATGGGCTCTTCTTCCGGGTACAGGTCATCTGGGCCCGGAATGAGACGGCACTAGTCTCGCGGCCTTCGTGCGGCGAGTCGAGAGACACGCCGCACGCTGCCGGGATTGTTAGTCGAGCTCGAGCTTGCGCTGGTTGGCATCGTCCATGACGGCGCTGATAGCAAGGGCCGTCGAGATGCCCCAGGCGAGCCAGACGAGCACCGCGCGCCAGCGCTTGGTCTCCATCGAGGTCTGTCGGAAGACGCCGACGATGCCGAAGATCGAGGACAGGATCGCTCCGTTGGTGAGGAATTTGCGCATGGCTTCCGCTCCCTGCTTGTGCCGGGGGTCGCGTCGTTGTGATCGCGCCGACGTACTGGTGGACGTGGTCAGGTTAGCGGTGCCGTCTGTCTGCTTCTTGGAGAGTGCCGTGAAGCGCCATGCCGCGCCTCCTGACCGATCGGTTGAAGTCTGACCGTTCGGTCAATAGACTCTGCGGGTGACCGAGATTCCCCCAGCCGAGAAGGCCCAGGCCGAAGCGCCCCACGCGGGGCCGCGCAAGCACCCGACCGACCTCCTCAAGCAAGCCGCACTCGTCGAGTTCGCCGCGCACGGCTACGAAGGGGCCTCACTGCAGGAGATCGCGAGCAAGGCCGGGTACACGAAGGCCAATCTCCTCTACCACTTCGGCTCGAAGCAGGGGCTCTTCGAGCAGGCGGTGCTCGAAGCCCTCGGCGCGTTCGAGGAGCTCGTCGACTCGCTGCAGCACCTCGACATCGGCACGGAAGACGAGCGCCTCGTCGGCCCCTTCGTCGACTTCCTGCTGCAGCACCGTCTCGCCGTGCACATGTTCGTGAACCACCGCAGCACCGGGGCCGGCGAGTTCATCGCCACCCGAGTCGACCCCATCATCGAGCGGCTCGTCGTCGCCCTCTCGGACGACGACCCGGACCGCGCGCTGCGCATCGCCATCGGCCTCGCGGGAGTCGCCTACTGCCTCGCCAACGAGAACATCCCAGGCGAGGCCAACAAGCCGGAGCCGACACGCGACGAACTCGTCGCCGCGCTCACCTTCATCTCGGCCACGCGCCGGTAGTCGACCGACGACAGTCAGGCAAAGAACCCATGGCCCTCCTCCTCTTCCGAATCGCCCGCGGCTCCTACCGCCACCCGTGGCGCGTCCTGTCCGCCTGGATCCTGCTGCTCGCCGTGCTGCTCGGCGTGGGCGTCGCCGCCGGGGGTGCGCTGAAGGAGTCGTTCGCGATTCCCGGCACCCAGTCGCAGGCGGCGCTCGACCGACTCGGCGAGGTGTTTCCCGAGGCTGCAGGCGCGAGCGCGAGCATCGTCGTCGTCACACCAGCCGGAGACTCCGTCGAGGACGAGCCGTACCGGGGCGCCATCGACGATGCGGCAGACCGGCTCGGCGAGCTCGACGGGGTCAGCCAGGCAGTGTCGCCGTTCTCCGAGTTCGCGACCGACGCGATCTCCGACGATGCCGAAGCCGGCATCATCCGCGTGCAGTTCGACGGCACCAGCGAGGACATCAGCGAGGCGACGATCGACGACGTCACCGAGATCGGCACCTCGCTCGAGGGGGCCGGCCTGCAGATCGGCTTCGACGGTCAGATCTTCCAGAACCTCGAGTACGGTCTCACCCCGACCGAAGTCATCGGCGTGGTGTTCGCAGCCATCGTGCTGTTCGTGGCCTTCGGGTCGGTGCTCGCCGCAGGTCTCCCGCTCGCATCCGCGATCGTCGGAGTCGGCGTGACGATGGGCGGGATCCTCTTCGCCGCGAAGTTCGTGGTCGTCTCGAGCGCCACCCCGCTGCTCGCCGTCATGATCGGCCTCGCCGTCGGCATCGACTACGCGCTCTTCGTCGTCTCCCGCCACCGTACGCAGCTTGCCACCGGCATGGACCCGGAGGAGTCCACGGCAACGGCCGTCGGCACCGCGGGCAACGCCGTCGTCTTCGCGGGCGTGACCGTCATGATCGCCCTGCTCGGCCTGGTGATCGTCGGCATCCCCTTCCTGAGCGTCATGGGCGTCGCCGCTGCCGCCGCAGTGTTCGCGGCCATGGCCGCAGTCATCACCCTCGTGCCAGCCCTCCTCGGATTCGCGGGCGAGCGGATGCGGCCCAAGGCCGGGTCGCGCGCCTTCCGCCGCGAGACCGGGGCGAACGCCAAGCCCACGATGGGCAGAAGGTGGGTGCGGCTCGTCATGCGGGCGCCCCTCGCCTTCGCGCTCGCGGTCGTCGCCATCCTCGGCACGCTCGCCATCCCCGCCCTCGACCTCAAGCTCGCGCTGCCCTCCGGAGCCTCCGAGCCGGAGGACAGCGTCGCGCACATCGGCTACGACCTCGTCTCCGAGCACTTCGGGCCGGGAGCCAACGGGCCGCTCATCGTGATGGTCGACATCACGCAGGGCGACAACGACACGCTGCTCGACGACCTGCAGCTCATCGCCGACCGCGTAGCGCAGGTCGACGGCATCGATACCGTCGGCGACCCGCTGCCGAACCTCACCGTCGACTCCGCGATCATCCAGGTCGTCCCCTCGACCGGACCGGACGACGACGAGACGCTGCGGGTCGTCGGCGAGATCCGCGACCTCGGCGACGAGCTCGAAGCCGAGACCGGCATGAAGACCTCGGTGACCGGTGCGACCGCCATCGCGCTCGACATCTCCGATCGCCTCAACCAGGCGCTCCTGCCGTTCGCTGCCGTCGTCGTCGGGCTCAGCTTCTTCCTGCTCATGATGGTGTTCCGGTCGATCCTCGTTCCCCTGAAGGCGGCGCTGAGCTTCCTGCTGAGCGTCTTCGCCGCCTTCGGGGTGGTCGTCGCGATCTTCCAGTGGGGGTGGTTCGCCGACGCCCTGCACGTCGTGCCAGGACCCATCATCAGCTTCATGCCCATCCTGCTCATGGCCATCATCTTCGGGCTGGCCATGGACTACGAGGTCTTCCTCGTCTCCGGGATGCGCGAGGCGTACGTTCGCGGCGGAAACGCCAAGGAGGCCGTCGAGACCGGCTTCGCGAACGGCGCGCGCGTCGTCACGGCTGCCGCGCTCATCATGTTCTTCGTGTTCGCCGCCTTCGTGCCAGAGGGAGCCGGCGTCATCAAAGCCATCGCCCTCGGCCTCGCGGCCGGGATCTTCTTCGACGCGTTCCTCGTGCGCATGACGCTCGTTCCCGCCATCATGGCGATGCTCGGCAAGCGGGCGTGGGCCCTGCCCGCCTGGCTCGAGCGCATCCTCCCCGACCTCGATGTGGAGGGCGAGCACCTTCGGCACTACCGCCAGAACGCGGAATGGATGCGGGACCAGCCAGATGGCATCGCCATGGAAGCGCTCATCGCCGGTTCCGACTCGGCGGCGACACGACCCGTGACGGGTGGCATCGAGCGCGGCGGCGTGCTGCTCGTCGAAGGGCAGCTCGCCGAACGGCGGCTGCTCGCCGCGACGCTCGCAGGCCGCATCGCCCCCGTGAGCGGGCACGCCCACGCCCACGGGCACCTCACTCCGGGAGACGAGAGCGCGCTCATGCAGCGAGTCGCCGTCGTCGACGCGTCGACGCTCGACGCCAGATCCGCGGAGCTCACCGTCGGGGCGCTCCTCGAGGAACGCCTCCGCCTCGGACGCGGCGCCGCCGGGGGAGCTGTGCCCTCGGCGCTCATCGAGCAGGGAGTGTCCGAGATCTCGGCCGCCACGGCGCGCCTGCGCGACGGCTCCCCGCGCGTCAGCGCCGAGACGAGCCTCGGCGAGCTGCGGCCAGCATCCAGAGGCGTCGCGCTCGCCCGCATCGCGCTCGCCGAAGGGCCGGAAGTGCTTGTCCTCGACCTCGGGCCCGGAGCCGAACCAGACGTCACGACGCGCCTGGCCGCCGCTGTGCTCGCCGAAGCGAGCTCGCTCGCCGCGCCGAACACGACGATCGTGCTCGGGCTCCCCAGCGGACTCGACCCCGCCGCCATTCTCGGAGAGGTCCGCCGCCCCGCCGGGCGCATCCGCCTCGATGCCCAGCCGAGCGCATCCACCGGCACCCCAGCATCCACCCAAGCAGCAACCAGCACGCACAAGGGAGCACTCGCATGAGCGCCGCCGTCCTCCACGCCGTCACGGCCGACCGCGGGGCCCTGCGCCAGAGGCGCCTGCGCAACCTGCTCGTCGCCATTCTCGTGCCGCTCGTCGTCGCGGGTGCCTACTTCGCCGGCCTCGCCGGCGCGGAGGCACGCACCTCGGCGATCCCCGCGATGATCGTCAACAACGACCAGCTGCAGACCCAGACGGCGCCAGACGGCACGGAGACGACCGTCATCGCCGGGCGCCTCGTCGTCAGCGCCCTCACCGATCCCGACACCGCGACGGGCTTCGACTGGCAGCTCGCCAACGCCGACACCGCCAAGGCCGCGCTGGAAGACGGCTCGGCGTACGTCGTGGTCACCATCCCGGAGGACTTCTCCGCGCGCATCACGGGCATCGCCGACGAGGGCGCGCAACCCGCAACGATCGACGTGACCACCGACGAGTCGCACGACTACCTCTCTCCGGCCATCGCCAACGGACTCGCAGACGCCCTCACCGCCCAGTTCGGCACGCAGGTGACGGAGATGGTCGCCGTGCAGCTCTTCGACGGCATCGGCCAGACGGCAACCTCGCTGCGCGACGCGGCAGACGGCGCCTCGCAGCTCGCCGACGGCGGCACGCAGCTCGGCTCCGGGCTCGCCCAGTTCGCCGACGGGCAGGACGAGCTCTCGGCCGGACTCGTGCAGAGCGCGGACGGTGCAGGCGAGCTCTCCACCGGCGTCACCACCTACGTGTCAGGAGTCGGCGAGCTCTCGAGCGGCATCACCCAGTACACGGCGGGCGTCGACCAACTCTCAGCGGGCGTCACGCAGTACACGAGCGGCGCCGACCAGCTCGCGGCCGGCATCGGCCAGCTCGCCGTGCAGACGCCAGGGCTCCGCGAAGGCGGCCAGCAGCTGCAGGATGCCGGCACTCAGCTCGAGGGGTACTCGACCGCCGTCACGCAAGGCACTGCGACCTATCAGGAGCAGATCAGGCCAGCGCTCGTCGCCCTGAACGACTCCACAGACGGTCTCGTCGCCTGGTGCGCCGCGCTCGCCGACCCGACCCTCAAATCCGAATGCGAGACGCAGCTGAAGGACCTCGTCGGCACGACCGGTGGCGTCGACGGCCTCGTCGAGACCCTCGACAGTGCGACGGGCGAGCTCACCGCCGTGACCGAGGGCGCATCCGAGCTGCCCACCCTCGGCGCCGGCCTCGTCCAGCTCGCCGACGGCATCGACCAGCTCAACACCGGGGCCACGCAGCTCTCCGCCAGCTCCAGCAGCCTCACCACGGGAGCCTCCGACCTCGCGACGGCAGGCGACGAACTCGAAAGCGGCGCGTCCCAGCTCGTGACCGGCGGCACCCAGCTCGAGACGGGTGCCAGCGCCCTCGCCACCGGGCTCGGGCAGCTCCGCGACGGACAGCAGCTGCTCGTCGACGGCGTCGCGCCCATCCAGGACGGCGTCGGAGAGCTCACCTCAGGGGCAAGCCAGCTCTCGACGGGCCTGAGCGACGGCGCCGCGCAGGCCGAGAACGCCGTCGGCGACCCCGACGCGCTCGCCGAAGTGGTTGCCAACCCCGTGCAGGCGAACCAGACCATGCAGCACGAAGTGAGCTTCGGCGAGATCCTCACCACCCTCATCCTGCCGCTCGCCCTCTGGCTCACGGCCCTCGCGACCACCCTCATGCGGCGCCTCGTGCCGACCGAGGCCTACGCCTCCATGGCCTCGAACGGGCGCATCCTGCTCGACGCGACCAGGCGCATGCTCCTGCCGCTCGGCGCGGTGCTCTTCGCCGTCATGGTCATCGCCCACGGCTTCGTGGGGGTTCCCGTCACGGCCGCGTTCGCGACGCTCGGACTTGGGGCGCTCTGCGCGCTCGCCCTCATCGGGGTGCACCTGCTCTTCACGACGCTCTGGGGCAGGCGTGCCGCAGCCGTGGCATCCATGGGCCTGCTGAGCATCCAGGTGCTCGCCATGCGAGGACTCGTGCCGCTCGAGCTGAAATCACCCTTCGTCGAGATGCTGTCGGGGCTGCTCCCCGGCACCCACCTCGCCGCTGGGCTGCAGCTCGCCTACTCGGGAGGCACCGCATCCGGAGTCGTCATGGCCGCTCTCGGCATGCTCATCATCGCTGCCGTCGCCTTCGGGGCCGCCAGCCTGGTCATCGGCCGCCGACGACGCTCGAAGCCGTCGCTTGTCGCTGGGCTCACGGCGGGCCGACGCGAGCCCGTCGCCGCGTAGCCGCGGCCCGGGATTTCGTCGACATCCCGGGTCCCACAGCCACCCCAGGCCCGTCCGTCTGTCTCGGGATGGAGAAGTCACTTCGTTGCGGGAAACTTCCCGCAACGAAGTGACGTTGCCAGCCCGAGTCGGGGTGTGGATGGAAGGACCCGCGGATCCGGGAGCCTGGGCCGGGTCCAAGCCCAGGTATCTAGGGCCGAGGACAGAGCGGTGACGGGTCCGGGTTGGGATTCGGGACCCCGGAGGCACGGTTTCGTGCGGCGGCCGGTGGCAACGTGGGCACCCGTCACCTATCTCGGGATGGAGAAGTCACTTCGTTGCGGGAAACTTCCCGCAACGAAGTGACATTGCCAGCCCGAGTCGGGAGCCAGGGGTGGACCTGCGAGGGGAGGGCCAGCCAGGGGAGGGCCAGCCGGGGAAGGGCCAGCCGGGGGAGGACCGAGCCGGCGAGTCAGACGGTGTCGGAGACGGGGCGGCCGAGCTGCAGGTGCTCGTGCGCGAACGCGACCGTCTCGCGCAGCATGCGCAGGCGGTCTGGCTCGTTCTTCGCCTTGCGCGTGTTCACCTCGGCGACCACGTGGCCGGACCAGCCGATGGACGCGAGGTACTGGAGAGTCTCGGCCACAGGCTGCCCGCCCTCGCCGGGCGCGAGGTGCTCGTCGAAGAGCTTGTCGTTCGCCTCGGGCGCCTGCCCATCGCAGAGGTGGATGTGCCGCAGCCGGTCGCCGGCCGCCTTCGCCATCTGCAGGGAGTCGCGGCCGGAGAGCGCGGCGTGCGAGAAGTCGAGCGTGATGGCGTCGCAGTCCATGTCTACGGGGTCGATGCCCGGCTTGTATGCCTGCAGTGCTCGGCCGGACACCTTCCACGGGAACATGTTCTCGACGGCGATCTCGGTGCCGGTGTCTTCGTTGATCTCGCGGACGATGCCGAGGAAGTTCTCCGCGTATCCCGACTGCCACCGGAACGGCGGGTGGACGACAACCGTTGAGGCGCCGATGTCGCGGGCCAGCTCGGCAGAGCGCTGGAGCTTCGTGCGCTGGTCGCGGCCCCACACGAACTGCGTGAAGAGCAGCACCGGCGCGTGCACGGCCAGCACCGGGAGCTGATACTTGTCGATGAGCCGCTTCAGCGCATCCACGCTTCGTGACGTCTGGTCGGTCGAGATCATGATCTCCATACCGTCGAAGCCCGCGTCGCGAGCTATCTGGAACGAGGTCTCGACAGACTTCGGGAACGTGCAGGAGGTGCTCATGCCGACGGTGATCATTTTCCGGAGATTACTCCTCCCGTCTGTCCGAAAGGTGACGGAGCCCGGCCCGGCTCAGGAGAGCCGGTACTCGAGTTCTGGTCGACCGGGCGTGCCGTACCTGGGGGTGCGTTCGGCGGCGGCCGTGTCGACGAGGTGCTCCAGGTAGCGGCGTGCCGTGACCCGGGAGAGGGCGAGTTGCTCGGAGAGCTCCTTGGCCGAGATGCCGCTGCCGGCGTCGAGCCCGCGGAGGGCCGCGATGACGCCCGTGAGGGTCTCGCTGGTCAGCCCCTTGGGGAGGCTCGACTGGGGTGAGGCGTGTCGGAGGGCTGCGAGGGTCTGGTCGACCTCGTCCTGGCTCGAGACGACGTGGTCGAAGAGGCCAGCACGGTATTCGCGGAGCGCCTCGAGCTTCTCCGCGAAGGTCTGGAAGGTGAAGGGCTTCAGCAGGTAGTGGGCGATGCCGAGCGACACCGCCTGCTTGACGGTCGCGGCCTCGCGGACGGCGGTGACCGCGATGATGTCGACGTCATGCCCCTCGGCCCGAAGCTTGCGGGCGACGTCGATGCCGGTCGCATCCGGCATGTTGATGTCGAGCAGGACCACGTCGATGCGAGCCGCCTCGCCGTGGCCCGACGCTCGGACGGCGAGGATCGCGGCGGACGCCGTGCCGACGACGCCGACCGTCGTGAAGCCGGCGAGCCGGTCGACGTAGGAGGCGTGCGCTCGCGCGGTCATGGGCTCGTCGTCGACGACGAGCACATGCAGGTCGCGCGGCGAGTGTTCGTCAGCGATCATCCGATGCTCCTCCACTGCGTGAGGGGGTGCCTCGCGTGCCCGCTGGCGCGTGGATGCGCGGCACGCCGTGCCCGGTCTCGGTCACTGCGTCGTCTCCTCGGACGTCGGGCTGCCCGCGCAGTGGCAGGCAGACCGTGAACGCGGACCCGTCGACGTCGATGCTTCCCCCGGACCTGCGCACGGCCTGGCGGACGAGCGCGAGCCCGACGCCTCGGCCCTTGCCGGGTTTGCCCGAGACACCGAAGTCGAAGATGCGGCTGAGGAAGTCCGGGTCTGGTCCCTCTCCGCTGTCGCTCACCTCGATGAGCACCTCCCCGTCGAGCTCCTCGACGAGCACCCGCACGGCAGGGGAGGGCGTCGTCCGGGCCGCCTCGAGCGCGTTGTCGACGAGGTTGCCGACGATCGTGATGAGGTCGCGAGCGGAGGCGCTCGCGGGGACCCGCTCCGGCAGGTGCAGCTCGAAGCGCACGTCCATCTCGTCGGCCTGCGCTGACTTGCCGAGGAGCAGGGCGACGAGCACCGGGTCCTCGACGGCGCGCACGAGGCGGTCGGCCAGCTCCTGGCTGACTCCGAGGGTCGAGCTGGCGAGACGCATGGCCTCCTCAGGCTGCCCGAGCTCGATGAGGGCGATGATGGTGTGGAGTCGATTCGCGAACTCGTGCGCCTGCGAGCGGAGCGCCGCGGCGAGGGTCTGGGAGGTCTCGAGCTCGCCGCTCAGCTCCTCGATGCGGGAATGGTCGCGCAGCGTGACGACGGTGCCCGCGAATCGGGGAGCGTCGTGGCCGGGGCCGCGCGTCACGACCGCCTCGCAGTTCACGACGAGCACGTGGCGTTGCGTGACCACGATCTCGTCGACGACGGCCTCGCCGCGCAGCATGACCTCGCGGAGGATCTCGGGAGCGTCCAGGTCGCGCACCGGGACCGGCGCGGCTTGCTCGTCGAAGGGCGGCAGGCCGAGGTACTCGGCGGCCTTCACGTTCGTGAGCGCGATCCGGCCCTTCGTGTCGATGAGGACGAGGCCCTCGTCGATGGAGCGCAGCACCCCCTCGTAGTAGGCGAACATCCGCGCGAGGTCCTCCGGGCCGCGATTGTCGGTCACGCGGCGAAGGTAGCGGCTGAGCGCCCAGGCGCCAGCGCCGCCGATGAGCAGCGCGCCGAGCGCAGACCAGAGGATGAGCGCGATGCGGGATCCGGTCGCGACGTGCGCGTTCGACACGGTGACGCCCGCGGAGACGAGGGCGACGACCTCGCCGTCGTCCCAGATGGGGGCGACGGCCCGCACGGAGGGTCCGAGGGTGCCCGTGTAGGTCTCAGTGAAGGTGGAGCCGCCGAGCGCAGAGTCGATGTTGCCCTGGAACGGACGGCCGATCTCCTCCGGGTTGCGGTGCGTGATGCGCACCCCGTCCGTGCCCATGATCGTGATGAAGTCGACGCCGGTGGAGTCGGAGATGGAGATCGCGTACGGCTGCAGGCTGCTGCTCGGGGCGGCCGTCTCGAGCTGCTCCACGACGAACGGGTCGTGGGCGATGGTCTCGGCCACGGCGAGGCTGCGCAGCGCGGCGTCGTCTTCGGCTTCGCGTCTGGCATCCGCCCACACGATCGCCACGCCGATGCCGGTGAGCACGAGGATGGCGAGGAACTGCAGCGCGAAGAGGCGCGTCGCGACGCTCCAGCTTGCGAATCGCATGGCGCTCCTCCTCACGGTCGTCGCATCTCCCGGCGCTGCACTGCACCGTCGGCGATGAGAACAGTATGAACGCAAGTCGCGGCGGCCATGTGGGGGAGCGGATGCTCGATCCATCGTTCCCGACGCAGCTCGCGTCGGATCTCAAAGGAGAGAAGACAGCAATGGCGCTCACATCTCAGGACCAGAAGGCTCCGCGCAAGCGCGGCATCGACAAGACGCACTGGCTCTACATCGCCGTCATCATCGCGGTGCTCGCTGGCATCACGGTCGGACTTGTCCTCCCGGAGTTCGGGAAGGCGCTCAAGCCCGTCGGGGAGGCGTTCGTCGCCCTCATCAAGATGATGATCGCCCCGATCATCTTCTGCACGATCGTGCTCGGCGTCGGCTCCATCGCGAAGGCCGCGACGGTCGGCAAGGTGGGTGGGCTCGCGCTCCTCTACTTCATCACGATGTCGACCTTCGCCCTCGGCATCGGCATGGTCGTCGGCAACTTCATCCACCCGGGTGAGGGCCTCAACATCGCCAGCGCGTCCTACGAGGCGGATGCGGCGAAGAGCGAGGGAACGGCCGACTTCCTCCTCGGCATCATCCCGACGTCGCTGTTCTCATCGCTGACGGACGGCAGCATCCTGCAGGTGCTGTTCGTGGCGCTGCTGCTCGGCTTCGGCCTGCAGAAGATGGGCACGAAGGCGGCGCCCATCATCGACGCGATCGCGCAGATCCAGGCGCTCGTCTTCCGCGTGCTCGGCATGATCATGTGGGTCGCTCCGGTCGGCGCGTTCGGCGCCATCGCCGCGGTCGTGGGGGCGACGGGCATCGACGCGGTCATCGCGCTCGGCACGCTCATGATCGCCTTCTACATCACGTGCGCGCTGTTCATCGTCGTGGTGCTCGGCTCGCTGCTGTGGCTCGTGGCCCGCGTCAACATCTTCAAGCTCATGAAGTTCCTCGGCCGCGAGTACCTCCTCATCGTGTCGACGTCGTCGAGCGAGGTCGCGCTGCCCCGCCTCATCGCGAAGATGGAGCACGTGGGCGTCTCGAAGTCGGTCGCCGGCATCACGATCCCGACCGGCTACTCCTTCAACCTGGACGGCACGGCCATCTACCTGACGATGGCGTCGCTGTTCATCGCCAGCGCGATGGGCACGCCGCTCTCGATCGGCGAGCAGGTGTCGCTGCTGGTCTTCATGATGATCGCCTCGAAGGGTGCCGCCGGTGTGACCGGTGCTGGCCTCGCTACGCTCGCCGGTGGTCTGCAGGCTCATCGCCCCGACCTGGTGGATGGAGTCGGCGTGATCGTCGGCATCGACCGCTTCATGTCTGAGGCGCGTGCCCTCACGAACTTCACGGGCAACGCCGTCGCGACGGTGCTCGTCGGAACGTGGACGAAGGAGATCGACAAGCAGCGCGTCGACCTCGTGCTCAGCGGAGGCGCCCCCTTCGACGAGGCGACCATGAACGAGGACGTGCACGGCTCGACCGACCACTCGCGTGACGCGAAGAGCGCGCAGGTCATCGAGCAGGAGCGCGCGACCGCGTAGGCCGCTCTGCGCGGTCGGCCTGCGCACGCAGACCAGTGGGGTGTGCATCCGTTTCGCGAGAACCGGATGCGCACCCCACAGCTCTGCTTACAGCCAGTCGCGCCTCTTGAACACGATGTAGAGCACGACCGAGGAGCCGATGACGAGGGTGATGGACGCGATGAGGCCCTCGACCTGGTCGTGGCCGGGGAAGTCGACGTTCATGCCGAAGAAGCCCGTGATGGCCGTCGGGACGGCGATGATCGCCGCCCAGCCCGTGACCTTCTTCATGATCTCGTTCATCTTGTTGCCCTGCAGGGCGATGCTCGTCTCGATGGCCGTCGAGATGTGGTCGGCGAGCGTCTCCGACCAGTCGGCGGCAAGGCCAGCGTGGTCTCCGACGTCGGCGAAGTAGGGGTGCAGCTCCGGCGCCACCTTCTCCTCTCCCTGGTGGATGAGCAGGGTGATCACCTCCTTGAGGGGGAGTGTCGCGTGACGCAGCTTCGAGACGCTGCGGCGCAGGGTGAACGCGCGCCGCTGCACCTCGCTGGTGTCGGGCCGTTCGCTGAAGAGGCCGTCACTGAGCGCCTCGATGACCTCGTCGAGCCGCTCGACCGAGTCGGTATGGCTGTCGACCACGATGTCGAGCAGTGCCCACACGAGCCACGGGACCCCGTAGGTGGAGAGCTCCTCGTTGTCGTCGAGCCGCTTCGCGACCGCGTCGATGGGGAAGCGCTCCTCGTGCACGGTGACGAGGATGCCGGGCAGGATGAATGCCGTCAGTCGCGAGATCTCGACGGTGCCCTCCTCGTCGCACTCCGACGCCGAGAGCGTCAGTAGGAGGTGCGAATCGAATCGGGCGAGCCGAGGCCTCTCGAGGTGGGACCGCGCATCCTCGACCGCGAGCTGGTGCAGGTCGAGGAGCGTCGCCAGCTCGTCGAGGGCACCCTCTTCGTCGAGCGTCAGGTCGACCCAGACGGTGCAGTTCGCGGATGCTCGGTGCTCGGCGAGGGCCGTCAGCGAATGCTCACCCTCGACTCGCTTTCCTTCGCGGTAGAGCCTCTTCGTCTGCATGCGGCTCATCGTACGACCGCGGCTGGCGTCAGCTGTGCGGGTGCTGTGCGGCGCTCGCGGGAGGCTTGCCGTAGCTGAGTCTGCGGATGGCCCACTCGGCCGGTCCCGGCTTGCCAGCCCGCTCGAGCAGGACGGCGCCGAGGAGCGTCACGAGCCACGCGCCGGTCCCGATGAGGAACGCGCCACCGGTGCCGACCGTGCCTCCCAGGCCCAGCGACCAGGCGGGCATGAGCAGCAGGAAGATGACGGACTGCGCCAGGTAGCCGGACATGGAGCGGCGCCCGAGAGCGGTCAGTGCCCCGACGATGGGGCCGGGCGATGTCCCTGCCTGCTGGCTGCGGGCGACGATGAGCGCGAAGAGCGCCGCGTAGCCGGCCCCGGCCAGGATGCCGGTGGCCGAGTGAAGCGACCCGGCCAGGAACCAGACCGGGCCAGGCTCGAAGCCGAACGCAAGCCCCAGGGCGAACGGGATCCCGCCGATGACGGCCGCCGCGACGCCGGCCATCGCGATGAGACGCACGGTGCGAGCGTGCTCCCACGGGCGCTCGAGGAGCTGGTGCCTCGCCATGATGAGGCCGAGCATCATGGGTGGGAGGACCCCAAGCACCGTGAGCGGCGCGAACGCCAGGAACGGCAGGAACTCGCCCACCCGCGCGGCCTGCGCGTCCAGGAATGTCTCGCTCAGGACCGACGGCATCTGGACGATAGCCCCCGTCTCCATCTCGCTGAGCCCGGACGCGGCAGCGCCGTCGCCGCTGCCGAACGCGATGGCAAGCGGGGCCGTGATGCCGAAGACGAGCCAGAGCACCCAGCTCGGTGAGCGCATCAGCAGAATGAGGACGAAGCCTGCGAGGGCGTACGTGTGCATGATGTCGCCCATGAAGAGGAGGAGCCCGTGGAGGGCGCCGAACACGAACAGCCACGTGTTGCGCTTCGCGAGGAGTCCGCGCACCACGGGCCACGGCGTGCCCCTGCGCTCCTCGCGGGTCACGAGCTGATGTATGCCGTACGCGAACAGCAGAGAGAAGAGGGGGAAGCTGCGGTTGTCGATGAAGAGCGCACCGAGGACATCGGCGATGCGGTCGCCGACGCCAGGGTCCAGCGGGCGGAACAGAATGCCCTGTTCCCTGCCGTACAGGTACACGGTGAGGTTCGCGATCGCGATGAAGAGGAGGGCGAAACCTCGAGCCGCATCCGGCGCGAGAGCCCGCGCCTGAGTCGCCGTGGGCTGGAGTCCTGGCGCTGAGAGCTGCATGGTCACACGCTACCGAGAACGGCATTCGGCACACACGCAGTCAACTGCCAGGTAAAATAAATCTGTCCACACCGCTGCATGAGCTCCAGGAGGCCGAATGATCGCGTTCCTGGCTATCTTCCTCGGCGCGAGCATCCTCATTCCGGTGCTCCACAGGTGGCTTCGGAACGTGACGTTCCTCGTCGCCGCCGCCGTCCCCGCCGTCGCCTTCGTCTGGACCGCGCTGCTCGGTCCGCGCATCCTGAGCGGCGAGGTGCTCGTCGAGAGCATCCCCTGGATCCCGCAGATCGACATCGCCATCGCCATGCGGATGGACGTGCTCGCCTGGGTCATGACGCTCATCGTCACTGGCATCGGCTCGCTGGTGCTCGTCTACTGCGGACGCTACTTCAAGCCGGACGAGCCCGACATCGGCCGCTTCGCCGCAGTGCTGCTCGCCTTCGCCGGCGTGATGTTCGGCCTCGTGCTCGCCGACGACATCTACCTCCTCTTCATCTTCTGGGAAGCGACGAGCGTGCTCTCGTTCCTGCTCATCGGGCACTACTCGTCGAAGCGCGCGAGCCGCGGTGCCGCCATGCAGGCGCTGCTCGTCACGACGCTCGGTGGCCTCGCCATGCTCGTCGGCCTCGTCATGCTGCACGCCTCGACCGGCACGTCGCTGCTGTCCGGGATCATCGCGAACCCGCCCGAGTTCGACGGCTTCACCATCACGGCCATCATGCTCGTGCTCGCGGGTGCCGTCACGAAGTCGGCCCTCGCGCCGTTCCACTTCTGGCTCCCCGCCGCCATGGCCGCGCCCACCCCGGTGAGCGCGTACCTGCACGCCGCGGCGATGGTGAAGGCCGG
Organism: Pseudoclavibacter sp. VKM Ac-2867; assembly: GCF_015351275.1. Classification (NCBI taxonomy): domain Bacteria; kingdom Bacillati; phylum Actinomycetota; class Actinomycetes; order Micrococcales; family Microbacteriaceae; genus Pseudoclavibacter; species Pseudoclavibacter sp. VKM Ac-2867. Next base: position 20,420 of record NZ_JADKSL010000024.1, on the reverse strand, counting down.
TATCTACCTCATCGCACGACTCGCACCCGGCTATGCGGAGATGCCCGGTTGGCGCGAGGTGCTCGTCACGATCGGCATCGCGACGATGCTCATCGGCGGGTGGCGTTCGCTACGCCAGCACGACCTCAAGCTGATCCTCGCCTACGGCACCGTCAGCCAACTCGGCTTCATGACCATCGTCGTCGCCTTCGGCACGCGGGACGCGGCGCTCGCGGGCCTCGCCATGGTCATCGCCCACGCGTGCTTCAAGGCCGCGCTGTTCCTCATCGTCGGCATGATCGACCACCGCACGGGAACCCGTGACATCCGCAAGCTCTCCGGCCTCGCGAAGGCCGCGCCCGTGCTGTTCTGGATGACGGCGCTGGCGATCGCCGCCATGGCCGGCGTCCCCCCGATGTTCACGTTCGTCGCCAAGGAGGCCATCCTCACGGCGCTCCTCGAGGCGGGCGAAGCAGGCAACATGTGGGGCTGGGTCGCGCTTGTCGGCGTCATCATCGGCACCGTGTTCACGGTCGCCTATTCGGCCCGCTTCCTCTACGGCGCCTTCGCGTCGAAGCCCGAGGTCGAGCGCGTCCGCTACGTGCCAGAGCACCTCGACTTCATGTTCTCTCCGCTCATCCTCGTCGCGGCCTCGCTCGGCCTCGGCTTCGCCTCCGGCCTCGTCGACCCCGTGCTCGCGATGTACGCGGACACGCTGCCGGAGATGCCCGGCGCCAAGCCGTACTACCTGGCCCTGTGGCACGGATTCGAACCCGCGCTGTTCATCACGATCGGCACCTTCATCCTCGGTGGCCTGCTCTTCCTCTGGCGGGCGCCGGTCGCCCGCGCCCAGGCGAAGGTGCCACCGCTCATCGAGTCGTCGCGCGGCTACTGGACCACGATGCGCGTCGTCGACGTTATCGCTGCCCGCACCACCGCGACCACCCAGCGCGGCTCGCTGCCCTTCTACCTCGCGTCGATCTTCATCATGTTCGTCGTCGCCTCCGTCTTCACGCTCGTCACGATGGACACCCCGGTGCCCGCGTTCGAGACCGAGATCCGCTGGCAGGAGATCGCGATCATCCTGATCATGATCCTCGCCGCGTTCTTCGTGACGAGCTCGGAGAAGCGCTTCCAGGGCGTCATCCTCGTGGGCGTCACCGGCTACGGCATGGCGGGGCTCTTCGCGCTCTCCGGCGCCCCGGACCTCGCGATCACGCAGGCGCTCATCGAGACCATCACGCTCGTCGTGTTCGTGCTCGTGCTGCGCCGTCTCCCGGCACGCCACGGCAAGGCGCTCAAGAACCCGCCGTCGTGGCTGCGCTGGCTCATCGGCGGCTCCGTCGGAACCGTCATGGCCATCGTCGCCTGGATCGCGCTCGCCTCCCGCCAGGCATCCCCCGACTCGCTGTTCTTCCCCGAGTTCGCGTTCAAGGGCGGGCACGGCTCGAACATCGTCAACGTCACACTGGTCGACATCCGCGGCTGGGACACGATGGGGGAGCTCTCCGTCCTCATCGCCGCCGCCACCGGCGTCGCGAGCCTCGTCTACCTCAACAACCGTGGCCGCTCCCGCGTGGACGCCGCCCGCGGCCCGCGCTTCCTGCGCGCCTCCCGCCCCGTCACCGAGCCCATCGACCTCGCGGCAGTGAGCGCCGCTGGTCAGAAGCTCGGCAAGGCAGACAAGCTGCAGGGGGAGCGCCGCAAGGTCTGGCTCATCGCCGGGAAGTCGCTCGCCCCGAACAACCGCTCGATCATCCTCGAGGTCGTCGTGCGGCTCGTGTTCCACGCGCTGCTCATCGCATCCCTCTTCCTCCTCTTCACCGGCCACAACACCCCGGGTGGCGGATTCGCGGGCGGTGCCGTCGCGAGCCTCGCGCTCGCCGCGCGCTACCTTGCCGGCGGCAGGGCCGAGCTCGATGAGGCCGTGAAGGTGGATGCGGGTCGACTGCTCGGCATCGGATTCCTGCTCGCGACGCTCACGGCGCTCGTGCCGATCTTCTTCGGCCAGGCGCCCTTCACCTCCTCGTGGATCGACCAGGACATCCCCGGCATCGGCCAGTTCGTCTTCGTCACGTCCACCGTCTTCGACATCGGCGTCTACCTCATCGTCATCGCGCTGGTCATCGACATCCTGCGCTCCCTCGGTTCGGAGATCGACCTGCAGATCGAACAGGATGCGTCCCCCGACTCCGACTCGGCTGCCGAGCACGACGGCCTCCAGGGCGAGACCCCGGAGGGTGGCGAGACGGGTTACAACACGGGGGCGCTCGCCCGAGTCAACGAAGAGGTCGAAGCAGTTCAGTCAGACATCGAACCCGTCGAATCCGAGGAGGTGACCCGCTCATGACCCTGTCCCTCGTACTCCTCGTCGGCATGGCCGCGCTCTACACGTGCGGCGTCTACCTGCTCCTCGAGCGCAGCCTCACGCGCATGCTCCTCGGGATCCTGCTCGTCGGCAACGCCACGAACATCCTGCTGTTCTTCATGTCGGGCAGCTTCGGCCTCGCCCCCATCTACGACCCGGACGTCGCGCCGGAGGACTACTCCGACCCGATCCCGCAGGCGTTCATCCTCACGGCCATCGTCATCACCTTCGGCGTGACGGCCTTCATGCTCGCCCTCATCTACCGCTCGTGGCGCCTGGCGCAGGCCGACACCGTGAGCGACGACGAAGAGGACATCGCGATGCGCACGGCCGACCTGTCTCAGGACGACGAGGAGTTCGACGAGGACGACTCCGGCGACACGGAGTTCGGGGAGTACGCGGAAGCGGCGGTCTCGACCGCCCGCATCAACATGGGCGAGGGGCCGAAACCCGGCTCGGGCAAGGACAGCTTCGCCGAGGCATCGCTCAAGGCCACCGAGCCGAGCAACCGGCACGAGGAGCTCGAGGAGTTCCGAGCCGGTGAGCAGGATGCGGAAGCCGAGCAGGGCTCGCAGCCTGACGGAGCTCGCGAGGTCGGACTCGACTCGGGTGCCGACGACCACACCGATCCGCACGACGACGCAGGGAAGGGGGACCGCTCATGACCTGGCTCGTTCCCCTCATCGTGCTCGTGCCGCTCATCGGAGCGGCCCTCACGCTGACCGCGGCTCGCGCGGCACGCCTGCAGATCTTCCTTGCCCAGGCGACGCTCGTGCTCGCACTCGTCGTGAGCATCGGCCTGCTCGTGGCCGTCAACACCTCGGGTGAGGCGCTCGTCGTGCAGGGCGGCGGCTGGCTCGCCCCCTTCGGCATCTCGCTGGTCGTCGACCAGCTGTCGGCGATGCTCGTGCTCGTCACGAGCATCGTGCTGCTCGCCGTCATGGCGTTCTCCATCGGACAGGGCGCAGCGGACGGCGACGACGAGACACCCGTCTCGATCTTCTACCCCACCTACCTCGTGCTGGCGGCTGGCGTCTACAACGCGTTCATCGCCGGCGACCTCTTCAACATGTTCGTGGGCTTCGAGATCCTCCTCGTGTCGAGCTTCGTGCTCATCACGCTCGGCGGGACGACGGAGCGCATCAAGGCGGGCGTGACGTACATCGTCGTCAGCCTCGTGTCCTCGTTCATCTTCCTCGGCTCGATCGCGCTCATCTACGGCGCGGTCGGCACCGTGAACTTCGCGGAGATCGCCGTGCGCATGGCCGAGCTGCCGCAGGACGTCCAGCTCATGCTGCACATGCCGCTCCTCATCGCGTTCGCCATCAAGGCGGCGCTGTTCCCGCTGTCCTTCTGGCTGCCGGACTCGTACCCGTCGGCGCCAGCACCGGTGACGGCCGTGTTCGCGGGCCTGCTCACCAAGGTGGGCGTGTACGCCATCCTGCGCACCGAGACGCTGCTGTTCTGGGACAACGACATCTCGGTGCTGCTCATGGTCATAGCGCTGCTGACGATGGTCGTCGGCATCCTCGGCGCCGTGGCGCAGGCCGGCATCCGACGAATGCTGTCGTTCACGCTCGTCAGCCACATCGGCTACATGATCTTCGGCGTGGCGCTCGGCACGGAGCTCGGTGACGCCGCGACGGTGTTCTACATCGTCCACCACATCATCGTGCAGACGGCGCTGTTCCTCGTCACGGGTCTCATCGAGCGCATCGCGGGCTCGTCCTCGCTCACGCACCTGGGCGGGATGCTCAAGCGCGCGCCGTTCGTGGCCGTGCTGTTCTTCATCCCGATGCTCAACCTCGGCGGCATCCCGCCGTTCTCTGGCTTCATCGGCAAGGTCGGCCTCTTCACAGCTGGCGCGGCGGAGGGCAGCGTGCTCAGCTACGTGCTCATCGGCGCGGGTGCCGTGACGAGCCTCCTGACGCTCTACGCCCTCATCCGCGTCTGGAACCTCGGCTTCTGGCGCACGCAGGAGCAGGTCGTCGACTTCTCGTCGCCCATGACGGAGCGCATCTCCGACACCCCCGAGTCCGCCGTCGTGACCGAGACGAAGTCCTCGTCGCGGCTCATGACGATCGCGACGACCACCATGGTCGCCGTGAGCGTCGCCATCACGGTCTTCGCCGGCCCCATCTACGAATGGTCCGAGACCGCCGCGTTCGACCTGGTACCCGCCGAGTACATCAGCTCGGTCTCCAACGGGGAGGTGCTCAAGCCATGAAGGTGAAAGACGTCAGCGCCCGCAAGCCGAGGCGCCACGCCATCCTCGTGCAGCTGCCGCTGCTGCTCGCGCTCGTCGCGTTCTGGCTGGTGCTGTGGGGGCACGTCGACGTCATCAGCGTCGTCACCGGGATCATCTTCTCGGTCATCATCGTCGAGGTCTTCTACCTGCCGGCGGTCGACCTCTCGGGTCGCATCAACCTGTGGTGGACGCTCGTCTTCTTCGTGAAGTTCCTCTACCGCCTGGTGAGCGCATCCCTCATCGTCGCGTGGCTGGCGTTCCGGCCCGCGAAGCCGCCACTCGGCTCCGTGGTCTCGGTGCAGCTGCGCACACGCAGCGACTTCGTGCTCACCCTCACGGCCGAGGTGAACATGCTCATCCCCGGCTCCATGGTCGTCGAGGTCGACCGGATGCACTCCGTGCTGTACCTGCACGTGCTCGATGCCTCCACCGACGAGGCCGTCGAGTCCGTCAAGGCGCTCGCGCTCGACGTCGAGGAGGGCCTCGCGCTCGCCCTGGGCACACGCGACGACCTCTGGCGAGTCAACCGAGACCGGGTGCGCCGCGGCCTCGGCCCCATCGGCCAGTCGCCAGCGCAGAAGAAGCACGAGGGCATCCGCGACAAGCAGTTCGCGCACGACATGCCCGTCTTCATCGAGGGCGCGGCGGGCAGTCGCTCAACGGCTCCGGAGGGGAACAAGTGATGGTCGTCGACGTGCTCGTCTGGATCTTCGGCACGATGTTCGCGGTCGCCGCGCTGCTCGCGGTGATCCGCATCATCCGCGGCCCCTCCATCATCGACCGCATGGTCGCGTCCGACGCGCTCCTCACGATCCTCATCTGCGTGCTCGTCGCCGACATGATCATCCGCGGCCACACGGACACCCTCCCGCTGGTCCTCGCGCTCGCGATGACCGCATTCATCGCCTCGGTCGCAGTGGCCAGGCACGTCACCAGGCAGGAGGCGAACGCCAGTGAGCGCTTCTGACACGCTTCTCGCATCCGGGGGGCTCCTCACCGAGGGCCCGCTCGGGGTCCTCGACGTCATCTCCCTCATCTGCCTCGGCCTCGGCGCGCTGCTGTCGCTCGCTGCGGGCGTCGGCCTCATGCGCTTCTCCGACGTGCTCATGCGCATGCACGCGCAGACGAAGCCGCAGATCGCCGGGCTCATGTTCCTGCTCATCGGCCTCGCCGTCCAGCAGACGCACCTGCCGACGATCCTGTTCCTCATCCCGATCATGTTCTTCCAGATGCTGACGACTCCGGCAGGTGCGACGATGCTCGCGCGAGCCGGCTACCGCAGCAGGCAGTTCGACAACGTGCCCCTGTATGCCGATGAGCTCGCGGCCGCCGTCGAGAGCGCGCAGCGCCGCACGGACGACGAACTGACTCGGGCGCACGCCGTCCGGACCGGCCAGCCGGAACGCGAGCCGGCACCCGAGCACGAGGGCCTTGGGCACGGCGAGAAGTAGCCCGCCGCAACGGCACTGCCCGGCCGTCGCCGCGGCGTAGAATGGCGGGCATGCCTGAGCCAGAAATCGACATCAAGCCACGCAGTCGGGTCGTCACCGACGGCATCGAAGCCACCACGTCGCGCGGCATGCTCCGCGCCGTGGGCATGGGCGACGAGGACTGGGACAAGCCGCAGATCGGCATCGCGTCCTCGTGGAACGAGATCACCCCCTGCAACCTCTCCCTGAACCGCCTCGCGCAGGGCGCGAAGGAGGGTGTGCACTCCGGCGGCGGCTACCCGCTGCAGTTCGGTACCGTCTCCGTCTCCGACGGCATCTCGATGGGCCACGAGGGCATGCACTTCTCGCTCGTCTCGCGCGAGGTCATCGCCGACTCCGTCGAGACCGTCGTCATGGCCGAGCGCCTCGACGGCACGGTCCTGCTCGCGGGATGCGACAAGTCGATCCCCGGAATGCTCATGGCTTCCGCACGCCTCGACCTCTCGAGCGTCTTCCTCTACGCGGGGTCCATCGCGCCAGGCTGGGTGAAGCTCTCGGACGGCACCGAGAAGGACATCACGATCATCGACTCCTTCGAGGCGGTCGGAGCCACGAAGGCCGGCAAGATGTCCGAGTCCGACCTGAAGCGCATCGAATGCGCCTTCGCTCCGGGCGAGGGTGCCTGCGGTGGCATGTACACGGCCAACACGATGGCCTCCGTCGCCGAGGCCCTCGGCCTCAGCCTGCCGGGCTCGGCGGCTCCCGCATCGGCCGACCGCCGCCGGGACGCGTTCGCGCACCGTTCCGGCGAGGCCGTGGTCAACCTGCTCCGCCAGGGCATCACGACGGGCGACATCCTCACGAAGGAGGCCTTCGAGAACGCGATCGCGATCGCGATGGCACTCGGCGGATCGACCAACGTCGTGCTCCACCTCCTCGCGATCGCCCGCGAGGCGCAGGTCGACGTCACCCTGCACGACTTCAACCGCATCGGCGACAAGGTTCCCCACATCGCCGACATGAAGCCCTTCGGCAAGTACGTCATGAACGACGTCGACCGCCACGGCGGCATCCCTGTCGTCATGAAGGCGCTCCTCGACGAGGGCCTCATGCACGGCGACGCGCTCACCGTGACGGGCAAGACGCTCGCCGAGAACCTCCGCGACCTCAACCCCGACCCCGTCGACGGCGACGTCGTGCACACGATCAACAACCCAATCCACGCGACCGGCGGCATCACGGTGCTGCACGGCTCCCTCGCTCCCGAGGGCGCGGTCGTCAAGACGGCCGGCTTCGACGCCGACGTCTTCGAGGGCCCAGCGCGTGTCTTCGAGCGCGAGCGCGGCGCGATGGATGCGCTCACGAACGGCGAGATCGAAGCGGGCGACGTCATCGTCATCCGCTACGAGGGCCCGAAGGGCGGACCGGGCATGCGCGAGATGCTCGCCATCACGGCGGCCATCAAGGGCGCAGGTCTCGGCAAGGATGTACTACTCTTGACGGACGGACGATTCTCAGGCGGCACAACCGGCCTGTGCATCGGCCACATTGCACCGGAAGCGGTCGACCAAGGTCCTATCGCTTTCGTCCGCAGTGGAGATCTGATTCGGGTCGACATCGCGGCTCGCTCGATCGACCTACTCGTCGACGAAGCTGAGCTCGCCTCCCGCCGAGAAGGCTGGGAACCGCTCCCTCCGAAGTTCACGCGCGGCGTGCTTGCGAAATACTCGAAGCTCGTTCGCAGCGCGTCCGAGGGCGCGACCACGGGCTAGCCCTCGGGACTACGCCCTCATCGACCGCGCTCGACCCATCGAGTACGAAGAAGAACGGATCTCATGACGCAGGAAACTGCCGCCCGCATCGCCGCGGCGTCACCACCCTCCGCTGGGCACGAGCCCGAGATGCTGACCGGAGCCCAGGCTGTTGTCCGCACCCTCGAGAACCTCGGGGTCACGGACGTCTTCGGACTGCCAGGTGGCGCCATCATCGAGGTGTACGACCCACTCCTCGACAGCACCAAGCTCCGCCACATCCTGGTTCGCCACGAGCAGGGTGCCGGCCACGCCGCCGAGGGCTACGCCTCGGCGAGCGGCCGGACCGGCGTCTGCATCGCGACGAGCGGCCCAGGCGCCACGAACCTCGTCACCGCGATCGCCGATGCCTACATGGACTCGGTGCCGCTGCTCGCCATCACCGGCCAGGTGTTCTCGCACCTCATGGGAACGGACGCCTTCCAGGAGGCCGACATCATCGGCATCACCATGCCGGTGACGAAGCACAGCATCCTCGTCCGCACGCCGGAGGAGATCCCGGCGGCCATCGCCGCGGCGTACCACATCGCGTCGACCGGCCGCCCTGGCCCTGTGCTCGTCGACATCACGAAGGACGCGCAGCAGAAGAAGGCGCCGTACGTCTGGCCGGTGAAGCTCGACCTGCCCGGCTACCGCCCGGTCCTGAAGGCGCACGGCAAGCAGATCCTCGCCGCGGCGCAGCTCATCGCGCAGGCCAAGAAGCCCGTCTTCTACCTCGGCGGCGGCATCGTCCGCTCCGGTGCGTCCGCCGAAGTGCAGCGCCTCGTCGAGAAGACCGGTGCGCCGGCCGTCACGACGCTCATGGCCCGCGGCGCGTTCCCAGACTCGCACCCGCAGATGCTGGGCATGCCCGGCATGCACGGCACGGTGCCCGCCGTGCTCTCGCTGCAGGAAGCCGACCTGCTCATCACGATCGGTGCGCGCTTCGACGACCGAGTGACCGGCAAGTCGGCGCTCTTCGCGCCCAACGCGAAGGTCATCCACGTCGACATCGACCCCGCCGAGATCTCCAAGATCCGCACGGCCGACGTGCCGATCGTGGGCGACGCGCGCGAGGTCGCCATCGATCTCCTCGCCGCCGTCACCGACCACGCTCCCGCGGAGGCCTCGCGCCTCGAAGAGTGGTGGACCTACCTCAACGGCCTCAAGGCGGAGTTCCCGCTCGGGTTCACCGAGCCGAGCGACGGCCTCCTCTCGCCGCAGCGCATCATCCAGCGCATCAGCGAGCTCACCGGGCCCGAAGCGATCTACGCGGCGGGCGTCGGCCAGCACCAGATGTGGGCGGCGCAGTTCGTCAAGTACGAGCGCCCCAACGCGTGGCTCAACTCCGGCGGCGCCGGCACCATGGGCTACGCCATCCCAGCGGCGATGGGCGCCAAGGTCGCCGAACCGCACCGCACGGTGTGGGCGATCGACGGCGACGGATGCTTCCAGATGACCAACCAGGAACTCGCGACCTGCGCGATCAACGACATCCCCATTAAGGTCGCGATCATCAACAACTCGTCGCTCGGCATGGTGCGACAGTGGCAGACGCTCTTCTACGACGGACGCCACTCGAACACCGACCTCAACACGGGGCACGAGACGGTCCGCATCCCCGACTTCGTGAAGCTCGCCGACGCCTACGGGGCGCTCGGCATCCGCGTCACTAAGGAGGAGGAGATCGACGCCGCCATCAAGCTCGCACTCGAGACCAACGACCGCAGCGTCGTCATCGACTTCGTCGTGAGCGCCGACGCCATGGTGTGGCCGATGGTGCCGCAGGGCGTCTCGAACAGCTTCGTCCAGTACGCCAAGGAACACAGCCCGACCTTCGAGGGGGAGTAGAACATGTCGAAGCACGTACTTTCCCTCCTCGTCGAGGACAAGCCGGGCCTCCTGACACGCGTCGCCGGGCTGTTCGCCCGCCGAGGCTTCAACATCGAGTCGCTCGCCGTCGGCACGAGCGAGGTCGAGGGGCTCTCGCGCATCACGGTCGTCGTGGACGTCGAGGAGTTCCCGCTCGAGCAGGTGACCAAGCAGCTCAACAAGCTCATCAACGTCATCAAGATCGTCGAGCTCGAATACGACGCCTCCGTGCAGCGTGAGCACCTCCTCGTCAAGGTCAAGGTCGACGCGACGACGCGCTCGCAGGTCATCGAAGCCGTCAACCTGTTCCGAGCCCGCGTCGTCGACGTGGCCACGGACGCGCTTGTCATCGAGACCACGGGCGACACGGGCAAGGTGCAGGCATTCCTGCGCGTGCTCGAGCCGTACGGCATCCGCGAGATCGTCCAGTCGGGCCTCGTGGCCGTCGGGCGCGGCGCCAAATCCATGACCGAGCGGGTCGCGCGCTGACCCCGCGTCGCGCGCACCCGCTCAGCACCACCCAAACGCCAGAACGCCAACAATCAAGGAGCACACAAGTGGCTGAAATCCTGTATGACACCGACGCAGACCTGAGCATCATCCAGAGCAAGAAGGTAGCCATCGTCGGCTACGGCTCGCAGGGCCACGCCCACGCGCAGAACCTTCGCGACTCCGGCGTCGAGGTCAAGATCGGCCTGAAGGACGGCTCCAAGTCGGCCCCCAAGGCTCAGGAAGATGGCTTCGAGGTCCTCAACGTTGCGGATGCAGCCGAGTGGGCCGACGTCATCATGATCCTCGCCCCCGACCAGCACCAGCGCTCCATCTACACGGACAGCGTCAAGGACAAGCTCACCGAGGGCAAGACGCTCGCGTTCGCCCACGGCTTCAACATCCGCTTCGGCTACATCGACGCCCCCGAGGGCGTCGACGTGATCCTCGTCGCCCCGAAGGCCCCCGGCCACACGGTGCGTCGCGAGTTCGTCGCAGGCCGCGGCATCCCGGACATCATCGCCGTCGAGAACGACGCGTCCGGCACCGCCTGGGCGACCGCGCTCTCCTACGCCGCCGCCATCGGCGGAACCCGTGCAGGCGTCATCAAGACGACCTTCACGGAGGAGACCGAGACCGACCTCTTCGGCGAGCAGGCTGTGCTCTGCGGCGGCACGTCGCAGCTGATCCAGTACGGCTTCGAGACGCTCACCGAGGCCGGCTACCAGCCCGAGATCGCCTACTTCGAGGTGCTCCACGAGCTGAAGCTCATCGTCGACCTCATCTGGGAGGGCGGCATCGCCAAGCAGCGCTGGTCGGTCTCCGACACGGCGGAGTTCGGCGACTACGTCTCCGGCCCGCGCGTCATCGACCCGAGCGTCAAGGAGAACATGCAGGCCGTTCTCGCCGACATCCAGTCCGGCGCCTTCGCGAAGCGCTTCATCGACGACCAGGACAACGGCGGCGTCGAGTTCGCCGAATTCCGCAAGAAGGGCGAGTCGCACCCCATCGAGAAGACCGGCCAGGAGCTGCGCAAGCTCTTCGCCTGGAAGCAGACCGACAGCGACTACGTCGACGGACAGGTCGCGCGCTAAGCGTCACCAGCCGTTCGCAGTCCTGAACTGCACGGGGCCGGCCCAGAGCATCTGCTCGGGGCCGGCCCTTCTGCGTATGCCGGGGCCGCGTGTTACGGCGGCGCGGGCCGCTGGCGCGCCCCGCGATAGGATCGGTTCGGCCTGCGCCCGCAGACTCCCTGTCTCCACTGGAGGATTCTTCACGTGTCAAAGCCCGTCGTTCTGCTTGCCGAGCAGCTTTCCCCCGCAACCGTGGATGCGCTCGGTCCCGACTTCGAAGTCCGCCAGGTCGACGGTACCGACCGTCCCGCGCTCCTCGAGGCACTCGCCGAGGCCAACGCCATCCTGGTGCGCAGCGCGACCCAGGTCGACGCCGAGGCGATCGCCGCAGCCCCGAACCTGAAGATCATCGCGCGCGCCGGCGTCGGCCTCGACAACGTCGACACGCCAGCCGCCACGAAGGCCGGCGTCATGGTCGTCAACGCGCCCACCTCGAACATCACGTCGGCCGCGGAGCTCGCGGTCGGCCACATCATCTCGCTCGCTCGCCACATCCCGAACGCCAACGCGTCGATGAAGGCCGGCGACTGGAAGCGGTCGAAGTACACGGGTGTCGAGCTGTTCGAGAAGACCGTCGGCATCGTCGGCCTCGGCCGCATCGGCACGCTCGTCGTCGACCGCCTCAAGGGCTTCGGCGTGACGCTCGTCGCCTACGACCCCTACGTGACGCCGGCCCGCGCCTCGCAGCTGGGCGTGCAGCTCCTCAGCCTCGAAGAGCTCATGGCGCAGTCCGACTTCATCACCATCCACATCCCGCGCACCCCCGAGACGACGGGGCTCATCGGCGACGCGGAGTTCGCGCTCGCCAAGCCCGAGCTGCGCATCGTGAACTGCTCGCGCGGCGGCATCATCGACGAGAACGCGCTCCGCGACGCCCTCGAGTCGGGCAAGATCGCCGGCGCCGCCCTCGACGTGTTCGTCACCGAGCCGCCGTCGAACCGCGACCTCCTCGACCAGCCGAACCTGCAGCTCACGCCGCACCTGGGCGCATCCACCGACGAGGCCCAGGAGAAAGCCGGCGTCTCGGTTGCCCGCTCCGTGCGCCTGGCGCTCGCCGGCGAGCTCGTGCCTGACGCGGTGAATGTCGCCGGCGGCGTCATCGACGAGTACGTGCGCCCCGGCATCCCGCTCATGGAGAAGCTCGGCCAGTTCCTGCAGGGCCTCATCGGCGCCTCCCCGGTGGCGTTCGACATCGAGGTGCACGGCGAGCTCGCACGCTACGAGATCAAGGCGCTGCGTCTCGCCGCGCTCAAGGGCTTCTTCACGAACATGGTGACCGAGCAGGTCTCCTACGTGAACGCGCCGCTCCTCGCGGAGGAGCGCGGCCTCGAGGTCCGCATGAACGCGGATGAGGACAGCGACGAGTACCGCAACGTGCTCACGCTGCGCGCGACGCTCAGCGACGGCAAGACGGTCTCCGTCTCCGGCACCCTCACCGGCCCGAAGCAGATCGAGAAGCTCGTCGGCATCAACGGGTACAGCATCGAGGTGCCGCTCGCGAACCACCACCTCGTGATGGTCTACAGCGACCGTCCCGGCGTCGTCGCCGTCTACGGTGCCGCGCTCGGCGACGCCGGTGTGAACATCGCCGGCATGCAGATCGCGCGCGACGAAGAAGGCGGCCAGGCCCTGTCCGTGCTCACGATCGACGAGCCCGCCAGTGACGAGCTGCTCGCGAAGCTGCGCGACGCGATCGGCGCTTCAGAACTGCACGAGATCGACATCATCGAGAGCTAGCACTTCCGTCGGCGGCCTGCCGCCTCGGCGAACGCTGCCTGCGTCTTCACCCCCTGCGAGCTCTCGCGAGGGGTGAACACGCAGGCAGCGTTTTTGGTGAGTGGCCGTCGTCGCCAGCTTGCGGGATGGATGCGGGATGAATGCGAGCCGGTGGGGCCTGGCGGAGGTGCCGCGGTGCATCTGTCACGGAAGCTGGCCGACGTCCGGGCGGGTGGAGAGTCTCGAAGGGGCGTGGCGTCCGGCTCATGAGGTTGCCAACTTCCGGGTTGGTGGCGGCTCGCCGGCCCGGCCCGGCCCGGCCCGGCCCGGCGCGATCGCTGCCAGCCGATTGCCCCGCTGGCGCGCCGGCTGGAGGGCGACTCGCCGGGCAGCGATGGGGCTCGAGGGCGGGGCAGTGAGGCAGTGGGGCGGTGGGGCGTGAGGTCAGTGGCCGAGGTTGGCCTTGAGGAGCGAGATGGCCACGCCGACGAGGGCGAGGCCGATACCGGCAGCGAAGGTGCGGAAGGAGGGCTTCTCGCCGCGGATGCGCTGGATGGTGAAGCCCATGCCAGCGAGACGCACGATGATGACGACCTCGGCGATGGTCTGCGCCGTCTCGCCGTCGATGATCCCGAGGGCGGCGACCCCGAGGATGGCCGCGGGGATGGACGCGGCGGAGGCGATCGGGACCGCATCCCGAAGCTCGTGGAGGAACTTGAGGTGCGCTGTGCGCTCTGGGCGGTCGGCGGCGCGTGTCGAGTGGCCGACGGCGTCGGCGATGAGGTGCGCGAGGAGGGTCGTGCCGCCCGTCGCGAGGACCACGATTGCGCCCTCTCCCGGGTTCTCGCCAGCGTGCACGAGTCCGAGGAGCGTCGCGAGCACGATGATGTTGCCGTACACGTACGCCGTGAGGCGGCTCGCGGCGCGCTCCCGAGGCAGGTCGTCCTTGCGGCGCAGGATGGCGGTGGTCATGGGGACAGACGCTAGCCCAGCCGCGGCCTAAACTGGGAGAGCCGCGATCGCCGTCGGCAGGAAAGGACGCCTCGTGTCGGAACGTGCAGCGACTCAGAAGCTCGACATCGCCGTCATCCCGGGTGACGGTATCGGCCCGGAAGTGGTCACCCAGGCGCAGCGAGCCCTCCGCGCCGCCCTCCCGGAAGGCGTCGAGCTGAGCCTCACCGAGTATCCGTTCGGAGCGGGGCACTACCTCGAGACCGGCAAGATCATCTCGGAGGCGGAGCTGCACGCGCTCGCCCAGCACGACGGCATCCTGCTCGGCGCGGTCGGCGGGGACCCCGCCGACGAGCGCCTCGCGGGCGGCATCATCGAACGCGGTCTGCTGCTGAAGCTGCGCTTCGCGTTCGATCACTACATCAACCTGCGCCCTGGCGCGATCTCGCCCGGCGTGAAGACCCCGCTGAGCGACCCAGGCGAAGTCGACTTCGTCGTCGTCCGCGAGGGCACCGAGGGGCCATACGTCGGCAACGGCGGCGTGGTCCGTGCCGGGACGCCGCACGAGATCGCGACCGAGGTCTCCGTGAACACGGCCTACGGCGTGGAGCGCACCGTCCGCTACGCGTTCGAGAAGGCGCAGTCGCGCCCGCGCAAGCACCTGACGCTCGTGCACAAGAAGAACGTGCTCGTCAACGCCGGCGTGCTCTGGCAGCGCGTCGTCGACCGGGTCTCCGCGGACTACCCGGACGTTGCCGTCGAGTACCTGCACGTCGACGCTGCTACGATTTTCTTTGTCACGAACCCACAGCGATTCGACGTGATCGTCACCGATAACCTGTTCGGCGACATCGTGACCGACCTTGCCGCAGCCATCACCGGCGGCATCGGGCTGGCGGCCTCGGGGAACATCAATCCCGAAGGCGAGTTCCCCAGCATGTTCGAGCCCGTCCACGGCTCGGCTCCAGACATCGCGGGCCTCGGCAAAGCCGACCCGACGGCGGCGATCCTCTCCGTCGTTCTGCTGCTCGAGCACTTCGGACTCTCGGACGCAGCCGCATCCCTCGAGAGCGCCTGCCGCGCTGACCTCGCATCCCGAGGCGGAACGGCCAGGAGCACCTCCGAGATCGGCGACGCCATCATCTCCCGACTGACCGCGCAAGGAACCCACGCATGAGCGACACCAGCAGCACCCAGCCCGGCACGACGACGCAGGCCGCCGCGGCCGAGGGAGCCTCCCTCGAGTTCACGATCGAACGCAACCCGACTCCGGCTTCCGCCGAGGTCCGGGATGCGGTGCTCGCCGACCCCGGGTTCGGCAAGCACTTCACGGACCACATGGTGATCATCGACTGGACCCTCGCCGAGGGCTGGCACGATGCCAGAGTCGTGCCGTACGGGCCGCTGCAGGTCGACCCCTCATCCGCCGTCTTCCACTACGGCCAGGAGATCTTCGAGGGGCTCAAGGCCTACCGGCACGGCGGGGGAGACGTGTTCGCGTTCCGGCCGGAGCGCAACGCCCAGCGCCTGCAGAGCTCCGCACGGCGCCTCGCGCTGCCCGAGCTGCCCGAGGAGCTGTTCGTCGAGTCGGTGCGCCAGCTCGTGCAGATCGACGAGCAGTGGGTTCCGGCGGCCGGCGAGGGCAAGACCCTCTACCTGCGCCCCTTCATGATCGCGTTCGAGAACTTCCTCGGCGTGCGCGCGGCGCAGACGGTGCGCTACATGGTCATCGCCTGCCCAGCTGGCTCCTACTTCTCCGACCCCACGCGCCCCGTCGACATCTGGCTCTCGCAGGAGTACTCCCGCGCTGGCGCGGGTGGCACGGGAGCCGCGAAGTGCGGCGGCAACTACGCATCGTCGCTGCTTCCACAGGAGGAGGCGTACGCGAACGGCTGCGAGCAGGTGCTGTTCCTCGACGCGGCGGAGAACACGTACCTCGAGGAGCTCGGCGGCATGAACATCGTGCTCATCAAGTCGGACGGCACGATCCTCACCCCGCTGAGCGACTCCATCCTCCCCGGCATCACGCGGGACAGCGTCCTCGAGCTGTGCGAGCGTGCCGGTCGGAAGATCGAGCAGCGCCGCATCACGATCGACGAGTGGCGCGAGGGGGTCGCCGACGGCACGATCGTCGAGGCGTTCGCCTGCGGCACTGCGGCCGTCATCTCGCCGATCGGCAAGGTCAAGTCGCCCGACTTCACGATCGAGAACCCGGTCATCACACAGGATTCGGTGAGCATGCGCATCCGCGCCGAGCTCACGGGCATCCAGAACGGCGAACTGCCCGACCTCATGGGCTGGACGCAGCGCCTGGCCTGAGGGCTGGCGGACCGGAGTGACCGGACGGACGGCGGGCTGACACGTGGTCTACGGCTGGGCTGCCCGCAAGGGCGCTGAGTACCAGGAGCAGGCGATGGCCGCGCCGTCGAGGCGCGGCTTCGTGTTGCTCGCGGTGCTCGAGCTCGGCCTGGCTGCCCTGTTCGCCGGGTTCCTCACGGCCGGGCAGTTCTGGCTGGCGCCGGTGGTGCTCGTGGTCGCCGCCCTCGCGGGATGGGCGACCACGAGGTTCCTCGTGCACGTCTCGGCGTGGCTTCGGCGGGTCGTGGTGATCTCGGCGGTGCTCGGGATGCTCGCGCTCGGGGTGTTCGCGAGCCCGGTAGCCGGGATGGGGCTGCTGGCGCTGTTCGCGTACGCGGGAGGCTGGTTCCTGACGTTCGCGGTGGCGCCGTCGCGGGCGGTTCGCTGGCGTGCGGTGACGCGGGGTCGCCGCTAGCTCTTGTAGTGGAGCGCCATGTAGGAGCCGCGGAGCAGCTGCACCTCGAGGACAAGCTGCCGGAAGGTCCACGCGCGAGGGGGCCGGCAGGTGATGAGCGACATCGGTCCGTCTCGGAGCTCGAGCAGCTCGACGCCCTCGATCTTCAGCTCGGTGTCCGGGCGTGCCTTCGCGAGCAGCGCGCGCACGCCGTCCTCGTCCATGTCGGTGTCGCGGGGAGCGTCGAACTCGAACGTGAGCTCGTGGATGTCGACGAACAGCGAGTCGGTGTCGTCGAACTCGTCGCGCCGCCCGTCCTCGCGCTGCTCCTCGCGATACACGTAGCCGAGCACGTCGTCACCGGCTGGCATCGTGACGATGAGGCCGCGGCCTGGTTCGAGCTGCTGGCGCAGCGACCGGCAGACGTGGGCGAACGCGAGGTCCTCGACGTCGAGGACGTCGACGGTGATGTCGACGGCTCCGTCGTCGCCGAGCTCGACGCCGTTGGGGAGGGTGTACGTGTTCGCCATGCCGTCAGTCTCCCAGAACGGCGGGGTGCGGATGCGCGCGGCGCGTCACGCGCCGCCGGCGCGCAGTCGCCTGGCGGCCCCGGCGAGCCACAGCTGCACGCCCTCCGACATGATGCGCGGGTCGAGGCCGGAGATGGCGGCGATCTGGTCGAGGCGGTAGCGCACCGTGTTGCGGTGGGTGCCGAGCTCGTCGGCGACCTGCGCGATCTGGCCGGAGTTGGCGAAGTAGGCGTCGAGGGTCGCGAGCAGCATCGACCCGTGCTCGGCATCGTGGGCTTCGAGCGGCCCGAGTACTTCAGCGGCGAGCTCCAGCACGGGCACGTCGCGGCTCGCGAGCAACAGCGAGGAGATGGACAGGCGTGCCGAGGTAGCGACGTCGGTGTCCTTCGGCGCGTTGCGCAGCGCATCCCGGGCCTCGAAGTAGCTCCAGCGGAGGGCGAGGGACGCCGGGTAGAGGTCGCCGATGCCGACCCGAGCCGCGATGCCCGCCGAGCGGGCGAGGCCGATGAACGCCTCGGCCGCGTTCGGCATGCGAGTGCGCTCCGGCGCGATGATGAGGAGGCGGCCCTCGAAGACCGCGGACACCGATGACTGCAGTTCGGCGGGCAGCGGCAGCGCGGTGAGCTCCGCGGTGCGGCGCTCCTCGGTCTCGGCGACCAGCACGCGTGCCGCCTGCCCTGTGGTCACGCCGAGTGCAGTCAGTCGCCGCTCGGCGTCCTCGACCGTGAACTTCCCGCGGATGAGGTCGTGCAGCACGTGTCCAGAGGCGTCGCGCGCGGCGCGGACGCGACGCGTGTCCTGGATGAGCTGCAGGCTGAGCAGCGACCTCGCGTAGTTGACGAGTCCCTCGTTGACGCGGGGGTTCGTGATGTGGAGGGTCGCGCCTGCCGACTGGCCCGTGGAGATGGGGAGCGCATCCCACCCCGTCACCGTCTCGTCGTGCACGTCGAGGCTGCCGGCGAGCAGCTCGCCGAGGCGGGTCACGGCGACGTGCGAGGTCGTCAGCCTGGCGAGCCTCGCGGCGAGCCCCGTGATGCCGCCGTCGGAGAGCAGTGACGTCACCAGCTGCTGCTGCTGGCGGTGCTCGCTCTCGAGACGCGAGTGCTGCTCGTCGGTGCTCGCCTGCGTGACGACCTTGGTGAGCGCCGCGAACGGCGTCTCGTAGGCGACCTCGAAGAGCGGGAGCCCGGCCTGCTCGGCCGCCGAGATGAGCGCGGCCGGCACGGTGTCGTGCGTGAAGCCCGTCCCGACGCCGAGCGCGACCGTGTCCGCCTCGACCAGGGACTCCACGAACGAGCGGTACGCGCGCGTGCCCCGCAGGCGCATCCCGGTCGTGAGCACCAGCTGACCGCCCGTGAGGAACGGCTGCGGGTTGAGCAGCTCCGTCGTCGCCACCCACTCGATGCCGGCGCGCAGCGCCTGCGGCTCGCCCGTGTGCAGGGTGAGGCCCAGGGAGCGGTTCGCGAGGAGCGTGTCGACGGTGGCGAGCATGCCCCGATTCTAGACATGCCCTAGACGGATGCACAGAAGTGGTCAAGATGGTCGTGCGCGTGCCCATTCGTCTCGCGGTGCAGAACCGCGTAGCCTTCAAGCCATACCAAGAGGTCGAACCCCGAGGAAGGAAGCACCGTGACGGAGTTCCGCATTGCCCAGGAGCGCAAGCTCGAAGGCGCCATTCCAGGCCCCAAGTCGCAGGCCCTGACTGCGCGTCGTGAGGCGAGCGTCTCCGCATCGCTTGTCCCCGCAGTCCCCGTGTACGCGGCTGACGTCGACGGCGCCATCATCCGCGACGTCGACGGCAACCAGTTCGTCGACTTCGGTGCAGGCATCGCCGTCACGAACGTCGGCGCATCCCACCCCCGCGTCGTCGCGGCCGTGCAGGAAGCCGCAGCGCACTTCACGCACACCGCGTTCGGCATCACCCCGTACGAGGGCTACGTCGCCGTCGCCGAGAAGCTCATCGAGATCACGCCGGGCGACCACGCCAAGAAGGCCGTGCTCCTCAACTCCGGCGCGGAAGCCGTCGAGAACGCGGTCAAGATCGCCCGCCACTCGACCGGCCGCAACGCCGTCATCGCGTTCGACCACTCGTTCCACGGCCGCACGAACCTCACGATGGCCCTCACCGCGAAGAACATCCCGTACAAGGACGGCTTCGGCCCGTTCGCGCCGGAGGTCTACCGCGCGCCCATGAGCTACCCCTACCGTGACGGCCTCACGGGCGCCGAGGCGGCAGCGCGCACGATCGACGTCATCGAGAAGCAGGTCGGCGGCAAGAACGTCGCGGCTATCATCATCGAGCCCATCCAGGGTGAGGGCGGCTTCATCGTGCCCGCCGATGGCTTCCTCCCCGCGCTCGTCGAGTGGGCGAAGGCCAACGGCGTCGTCTTCATCGCCGACGAGGTCCAGGCCGGCATGTGCCGCACTGGCGCCTGGTTCGCGTCCGAGCACGAGGAGATCGTGCCCGACCTCGTCACGATCGCCAAGGGCGTCGCGGGCGGCATGCCGCTGTCGGCCGTCGTCGGCCGCGCCGAGATCATGGACAGCGTGCACGTCGGCGGACTCGGCGGCACCTACACGGGCAACCCGGTCGCCACGGCTGCCGCGCTCGCCACGATCAGCATCATGGAGGACGAGCAGCTCGCTGCCCGCGCCCTCGAGATCGAGACCATCGTGAAGACGCGCTTCGAGGCGCTCAGCGCCGAGCTCGGCGAGAACACCATCATCGGCGAGGTCCGCGGTCGCGGCGCCATGCTGGCGTTCGAGTTCGTCGAGGCCGGCACGGCGACGACCACGAAGAAGCCCCACCCGGCCGCCGTCAAGGCGATCGTCGCGGATGCGCTCGGCCAGGGCGTCGTGCTGCTCTCCTGCGGCACCTACGGCAACGTCGTGCGTCTCCTCCCGCCGCTCACCATCACGGACGAGCTGCTGAACGACGGCCTCGACGTACTCGAGGCGGCGATCCGCGCTCAGGCGTAGGACGCCCGCGCCCGTCCAGGGCGCGCATCAAGCCGCCGGGGGAGCCCCCGGCAACAGAATCTCGACGCCCCGGCACATTCCGCGCCGCCGGGGCGTCGAGGTATTTCCGGGCGCAGCTGCTCGCCGCGTGCCGCGGGCGCAGACGCCCAGGGCACAGACCCACACAACACAGACCTCGGGCAG
>NZ_JADKSL010000023.1:0-51888 GCF_015351275.1 Pseudoclavibacter sp. VKM Ac-2867 | reverse complement strand
CGCTGCAACCACCCGCGCAACGTGTCAGCAGGGATCCCGAGCTGCTGTCCGACCCTCGTGCAGGCGCCACGGCTTCCGCCTGGCTGCTCGCGAGACTCCAGCACGAGCCGCACCGCTCGTTCCTTCAGCTCCGGCGGGTATCTCCGTTTGCTTGCCGTCATGGTTCCGTCCCCTTTCCAGGGAGTCAGGAACCTCCAATAAACCCGGGGCGATTCTGAGTCGTGAGGCTGGTGACACTCGGGCTGCGGGCGCGGCCTGAGTGGATCCGTTCAGTGTTGTAGTGCTCGATCCAGGGCGCAAGAGCGTCGTGTCGGGCCGTGTTGCTCGCGAAGGGCTGGCGATACGCCCATTCGTTCGCGAGGGTCCGGTTGAAGCGCTCGACTTTCCCGTTCTGCCAGGGGCAGTGGGGCTTGATGAACTTCTGTGTCGCTCCGAGCTGCTCGACCGCTTCGCGGAACGCGAGCGATCGACGGTAAGCGAACGCGTTGTCCGAGATCACGCGGTGGATGCTCGTGATGCCCCGCTCCGCGAAATAGGCCGCCGCCCGGGTAAGGAACCCGGCCGCGGTGGTGCCCTGCTCGTCCGGGTGGACCTCTGCGTAAGCCAGCCGGGAATGATCATCGACCGCGGCGTGGATGTAGTCGAACCCGATCCGAGTCCGGTCGAGGCGTGAGCGGTGGTTCGAGAGCAAACCGCCGTGCGCGCGCCAGCCCCCGCCGTCCGGGATACGCCCGAGCTTCTTCACGTCGATGTGGATCAAGTCCCCGGGCTTCGGGTGCTCGTAGCGTTTCGCGGTGGATCGATGCGCGCGAATCGAGGCCCCGGTCACCGGGTCCAACCACGCCAACGGCGCCACCCCGTGACGGTTCAGGATCCGAGAGATCGTCCGGGCCGGAACACCAGTCTCGACCGCGAGCCGGGCAGGACCGAACCGCAACCGCTCTCGCGCCTCCAACACGCGCGTCTCGACCTCGACCGGGGTCTTCGAGGGCGACCGGTGTGGGCGGCTCGATCGATCGACCAGACCCGACAGGCCCTCCGCGCGGAAGCGCGCGACCCAGCGATGCGCGCATTGCCGCGAAACCCCGAGCTCACGCGCGACATGAGACGCCGGACGACGGTCGAACACGATCCGCTCGACCAGCAACCGCCGACTGTGAACCGTGAGACGGGCATTAGCGTGGGACATAGAGGCCTCCTGGCGATGGCAGAACGAGACAGCTCCATCAAGCCAGGAGGCCTCGTCACGTCACAGGACCCGAAGTGTCACCAACGTCACGGCCGAGTACACCTAATCGTCGCCGCTGCCGCGCACGCACTCTTGAAGTTCGCCGTCGTAGTCGGAGACGGTGACCTCCCCGTCGAGCGGTTCCGTGGAGAGCGGGTACGCGTGGAGCCCAGACCTCGTCGTTCCTGGATCGAAGTCGGCGGGCTGTGTGTGGTGGCCGGACTGCCCGGCGTGAGAGACGCCGTTGCCTCGAGCCTCCTCGCGCTGTGTGCCACATCGCCTCGTCATACCCGGGCCTCTCTAGGAGTGATGTCGATGGTGTAGTCGCCTGGCTCGGTCCGCTCCGCTCGGCGGAGGCCCCTGTCGTGAAGGTGGCGGGTCGAGAGCACTGCCTCAAGGTCATCGAGGGGCTCCATCTTTGCAAACTCGTTGAGGGACACGACTTCGTCGCGCACCGTCACGGACTCAATCGCGACGAGCTTCCCATTTCCGAAGCCATACTCGCGGAAGTGGAACGCAGTCAGCCCAGAATCGACGGCCCCGGCGTAACTGCGGAGCCCCTCGATGATGGTTCGCTGCAGCTCCGACTCAGCCTCGAACGCGAGATGGCGCTGAATCTCTACGCGCTTGCGGACTACCGGCATAAGCTCAGCCGGGTCACTGGGGTCCTCGAGCCTGGCGGGCACATAGTCCGGGGCCACATGGAGGCCACGCTGGCGAAGGTCCGCCGAGAAATACCAAGAAGTGCCGCTGTCAAAGCTGAGCTCGCGGCCGCTGTTGTCCACGCTAACCTCGGTGATCATTTGCGGCACACCGAACTCGGTGAGCAGGAGCTCGTAGTCGTCGGCATCCGCCTCTTCACTCGAGCGCTCGATGTGGCCTTCGATTACCTGGAGCATGTCGATTCGGTCGCCCGCAAACAATGAGTCGACGGGGACGAGGGTGCCCGCAGGCCTCGGCTCGGCGTCGTCTTTGAGGGTGCCACGGGCGGCGTCTCGCTGGGCCTGGGCGGCTTGGCTGTTCTGGGTCATGGTCATACTCCTTGGGATGTGGCTTCGGTGCGGACAACTCTCTTGGCTGGTTCGTGACGGTCGTGGGGATGCCGACGTCGGCTTTCAGCTTGGCCGAGCTTCCTCCCGTTCGGGTTGTTGAGCTTGGGTGGGATGTGGCTGCGCCAGACTGTGGCATCACGACCGAACTTCGAGAGGTGCTCGCCGCCTTGAAAATACGCGGCCTTCCCGCGGTTCGCGATGGGTCGGTCGGCGTGGCCGTGGTTGTACATATATTCGTGGACGCCGGTGCGGATGTTCCGGTTCTCGGCGGTCGCGATGTGCCGGATGATCTGCGGGCCGATGAGCTCGCTCGGGAGCCTGACGGGGTCTGTCGTGTTGCACACGCATGCTCTGGGGTTCCACGCGGCCCGGAGGGCCTCGGGGACGTCGTCGGTGGGGATCTTGGCACTGAGGTGAGCGTCGGGTTTGCGTGGCCGTCTTCCTGGTAGCTGCAGTCGTCGATGTCGGCGTCGAACCAGTCAGTGCACCCGTCGATGATGGGCAGCTCGCGCTTGTACATCTGATCAGGTGTGACCCGCATTCGCCCCAGTTTGGGGTCCTCCTTGCCGGCGACGGCGTGAGTGGCGTCGGTGTCGGCGTCGGCCCGTTTGAGCCTCCTCGAGGTCTTCACCGGCACACGCGGATCGTCGAGGGATCGCACGTTGTGGCTGCCGTTGCTCTCTCAATTTTCGTGAGCCTCCGCGAGGAGCCCATCCCCTGATTCTCGCCATAGGAGCGGGGCCGGTGCTGAGTGCTGCTGGTGTCCGAACTGCCCGCCGGTGGTGCCATTGCCGCGGGCTTCTTCACGGCGTCGTTGCTAATGGTCATGCGTTGTCCAGTTCGTAGAGGCCGGGTCTGCGTGCTCAGTGAGAGGTCGTTGATGTCCAGGAGGTGGGAGGCGTCGTGCTCGCTATGCAGGGCTGCGTCGTCGCCGGTTTCGTCGATGTACTCGGTCCACAGCGGGCTCTCCCACGGCATCTCGCGCAGGCAGGCCTCGAGCCGGTTATAGTCGTCGACGCGATCGGTGTAGATCGAGCTGTTCCTGTCCCCGCACCCCGACGTTCCTCATCGGTACGGCGGACCGCGAGGTACTGGTTCAGCTCGTGGCTGTCAGGCGTTGCGGATGCGCACGTGCGCTCGCTCAGCTTCCAGGCCACTTTCTCGCCGGCGGCAATCGCTCCCGCGAGGAGTTCCGAGGCTTCCTGCGGGTCGTCAGAGTTGAGCTCCTCGACCGACGCGATCGGCTAAGAATCGAGGACCTGTCGGACCACGTCCGGATCCACTCGCTCGTCCTCGGAGTAGCCGGAGACGCTGCCCCGAGCGGTGTGGTGCGTGAAGCCAACCCACACCGTCGGAGTGGGCACCTGGGCCGGGTGCGTGGTCTCAATGCCGGCGTCGAAAGCGGCGGGCGCGAAATGCTGCTGGTGGCCGGCCTGGCCGACGCCGGTGCCTCGCGCCTGCTCGCGGCGATCGTCTGCAGTCGACATGCGTGGTGCTCCTCTGGTCCGGGGGTCACCGGGACTGTGTGCGGCGGTCGCGAGTACGGTTGGGGCACGGCTGAGCCCACGCTCGACAACGCGCCCTGGTACGAGGCCGGCGGCGTGCGCTACATCGACGAGCGCGCATTCGACCAGCTCCTTCGGCCCAGTGCGGGAGGACAACGCGGAGCTGCTGGCTCGCCTCGGCGACGACTAGGAGATCAGCCACGCTTCTTCCGTTGCTTGGTGATGACCTCTTCAACCATGTCGCGGACGATGTCTGTGGCGGATTTGAGTTCATCGTCGACATTGGTCAGCACCGCAACTTCATTGTCTCCGCCGAGAACCGTGCCGAGGGTGAGGCCCTTTGCCACGGGGAACCGTTGGATGTGCTCGTCGAGGGTCCCTGGCGCGATGAGGGTGGTGATGAGGACGTTGTTGGTTTGGCCGATTCGGTGGAGCCGGTCCTCGCTCTGGTCGATCTTCCCCACGGTCCCGTCGGACTCCGCGTCGAGCGCGTCCTGGCGTCTGGTGAGCGTGATTCCGACGCCAGCGGCGGTGATGCTGGCCACGAGGACCGCGATCCGGCCGGCCTGGACTGATCCCACGATCTCGTCCCGCTGATCGTTGGTCGACGACGCGTTGAGTACAGCCGTTCGGCCTTCGTCCCCGAAGATGGCTGCGGCGAGGGCGGACACGACGTCCTTGTGGTGCACACACACGATGAGCGGGCGCGTGTAGCTTCCGTTCTCGTCAGGGTCGAAGTCGTGCATGAGGATCCAGTGGATCGCGACCGGGACTTCAGAGCCCCGCTGCACCGCGGAGCTTGGATACCGGCGGCAGGAAATCGTGACTGAACCGCTCGATGTCGTCGGCGCTCGGCTCACGTCCGCCGTTCTCCGTGCGCACCTGATCGACCCAGGCTTCGATCTTGGTCACGATCTCCCCGTGGACGCGCCTCTACTCACCGAGGGCCACATCCACTGTGAGTGCCTGGCGTGTATTGCCCCGTGGGGTTGTGGACGCGTTCTGATGGGGTTGCGCCTCTGATACCGGTGTGTGGTCGGTGGTGCTTGTAGTGATGAAGCCAGGTGTCGTAGGTCGCGGCCCTGGCTTCGTCGCTGTCGTAGGTGGTCGCGTAGGCCCATTCCTGGGCGAGGGTTCGGTTGAAGCGTTCGACCTTGCCGTTGGTTTGGGGGCGGTAGGCGCGCGTTCGGCGGTGCGTGATGTTCGTGGCAGCGAGTGCGTCTCGGAAGGTGTGTGATCGGTAGCAGGAGCCATTGTCGGTGAGGACTTCCTTGACGGTGATGCCGATGCTCGCGAAGTAGGTGTTCGCGCGGTGCCAGAACCCGGCGGCGGTGTCTTTGCGTTCGTTCTCGAGGATCTCGGAGTACGCGATCCTGGAGTGGTCATCGACCGCGTGGTGCAGGAATGCGTAGCCGCGGCCGCGCTTCTTGTTGTTGTGGTTCCGATCGTGCGGCCGAGCTTGCGGTGCCCACCGCCGTCGGGGATGCGGCCGAGTTTCTTGATATCGACGTGGACGAGATCGCCGGGGTGTGCTCGCTCGTATCTGACCGGCCGCGGCTTTCGGATAGGGAGCCCGGTGGCTTGGTCGAGGTGCGCGAGGCGAGGCATGCGGAAACGTCGAAGGACCCGCCAGGCCAAAGATGGCTCGATGCCGAGGTGGTAGGCGATGCGGTGGGGACCCCACCGGCGCGTGACGCGGAGGTTGACGATGCGACGCTCAACACGTCTCGGGCATCGACGCGGGGAGGTGTGTGGTCGGGAGGATCGATCCGTGAGCGCTTCCCCGTTGCGGAACCGGTCCGCCCATTTCTTCGCGGTCGCTGGTGAGCACTGGAATCGTTCCGCAGCTCTGCGGTAGCTCCCCCCGCCATCAACGACGAGCGACGCGATCCGGCGTCGCCCTTCCGGGGTGAGGGGTGCGTTAGCGTGGGTCACGAAAACCTCCGTGCTTGGGATGGTGAGTGTGGTAACCCACATCCTGCACGGAGGTTTTCGTTTACGTCAGCCGGTCACAACGCTCCGAGGCAATACACCTAGGCGATCTTGGCCACGCGCGGGGCATTCACAGCGAGGTCGTCGCCAGAACCGGTACGTGCGGTTGGAAAATGCCAAGAGTACGAAAACTGCACTGATGTGCGTTCGGACACGGTGACCGTGAGGACATTCCCGTCCTGGCTGGTGGTGGGACCGTCCGTGAGGGTGGTGAATGCGGTGGTAGCAAGCGGCTCTGCGGGGGAATCTATGTCCGTGACGCTTGCTGTGAGTGTGACCTGGCGTGTGTTGATGTTGTACAGGCGCGCATCGAATGTGAAGGAATACGTCCCGGCAGCGAGACACGCGACGCTACTTGTGAGCGTCGTCGTGGTCAGTCTGCCCGGAGCCGGATCTTCGGCGACCAGCGCAACCGTAGTGAGGCCTTCAAAGGAAGCTGCGAACCACACGTTCGGGCCATTCGCGGGGAGTTTATCCGTGGTCCAGCCCCTGAAGTCCTCAGTGAATGCCCAGTTGGATTCGATGATTGCTGCGTCCTGCGGCAGGCAGTCCGCTGAAGCGGCAGCGGCGGGTGCCGTTACCGCGTACACCATCGTGGGAATGGACCACGCGGCTCCTGCGACGATGGTGCGGCGCTTCGGTCCTTGCGTGGCTGCGTCGGGTGACGTATTGGAGTTGCTCATGATTCCTTCGGGATAGATGACGCTGGTAGAGCGGGTGGTTTTTCGAGCCAAGGAGGAGCCTCGTTGCGAGCGTCTCAACCCGACAGGCGGAAGTTCTCTCGCGCGGGTTTGATGACGCGCTTCGGGACTTCGGCGCGGCGAGTTGGTCCCAATGCGACGCGGTCCGACTCGGGTTGAGCTCATTTCATTTGTGACCAGGCAGGGTTTCCGGCCGGGCCGCACCGATGCTGTTCGCGCTCCGCTCGAGGCAGGTTGATCTGTGCTTTTCACCTGGTCGACCGCACCCACGTTTCCCTCCTGACGCCTCATCCGCCTCATCGTTGGCCAGTCCGGCTGGTCAACAAACTTGAGCTTGATGCGTGGCCATACCGCGCGCTAGCGCTGCCGCCGTATCAGTCACCTCATGACAACCTTCTTGCCATGTCCTCACCTAGTCGCTGCCGCGGGGACACGTGGTTTTGAGAAATCTGGAAAACAAGGCCGGACAATATTGCGCGGATATCTCCGCGCCAGGACGAGCTGCATGAGTGCGTCGGCTCGTTCCCTACCCGACGTTCCGGCTGCGCTGCGTTGGACCGAGCGCAATTCCCCGGCGGTGTTTTCGCGCGCGATCAGACAAACGCGATGACGAGACTTCTGATCCCGTTTCAAAGGCCCACCAGGACGACGGCGCGAGCGCTCTGCTGGTCCGCAGGCGGAGTGTAGGACCGCCCCAGGAGACTCATTGGTCCAGATCCTGGTCAGTCCGGGTCGAGTTTCAAGTGGGTCGGTGGGGAACCGAGACAGAACACCCGCAGCCGACGGTCGTGTAAGTCTGCTGAACGCAACTGAGCTTTGCCTTGAGCGAAGCGCAGCTGAATGAGCGGGCCCCTCATGCAAGTTCACGCTCCCGAATCGACGCCTGCGCAGGTCAGGCATCGACACGTGCACTGGCACCGGTTCGGAGTCCCGTGCACACAGATTAGGACCAACCCACGTGCCGCAGCTCACCGCGAAAGCTCCCGTCGAACATGCGGTGACATCCACTGATTATGAACGCGACACGCTCGAGCGATTCGCCTCGTCCTCGGCTCTGCCGCGTGAAATCGATGTTGGGTTCTCGACGGAGGTGGCCTTCTCGCTGAGGACCATCGCTCCGGTGCTGAAATCGACGGGGACGCAGACGGTCCAGTAGTTGTCATCGAAGCGGGTGGCGTCGTTTCTGGATCCGGTGGTCCAGTTGGCGGTGTAGTTGACGACGGTCTTGTCTGCAGGCCGAGAATCTGGTGTTTCCGGACATCACGGTGCCGGAGCTTGGGGGCCTGACGATCTGGGGCGTGGTGACCGAGTGTCTCCACAACGTCTCACGTCCGAGCCCGGGTCGCTGAGCAACGGATCGCGCTGGTCGACGTGGACTCTTGCTACGCCTCGTGCGAGCACACCTTCGACATGAGACTGCACAGGCGCCCGGACGTGGTGCTCTCCAACAACGATGGCTGCGTAGTCGCGGGCTCGTCGGAGGCGAACGCATTGGCCGAGTTGCGCCGCTAGGGACCATCGGTTCGGGCTTCGAAGATGGTGCGGGCAATGTCGACGCGATTTTTCGCCCCGAGCTTGGCGAAGAGTGCGCTGATGTGTGTTTTGACGGTGTTCACGCTGACGTGGAGGGCTTGAGCGATCTGTTGGTTTGTCCGCCCCTCCGCGATGCCGAGAGCGACATCGCGTTCCCGATCGGTGAGCGTGGCGACGAGGCGGTAAGCGCGCGAGACTCTTGCGTGTGGCTCCGCGGTGACTCTGCTAATGAGTCGTGCGGTGGCCGCGGGCGAGAGGACGGGGTCTCCCGCGATGGTCTTGTGGATCGCCGTGATGATGTCAGCAGGCCGAGTGTCTTTGAGCAGAAATCCGTTGGCTCCTGCACGGAGCGCTTCCATGACGAACTCATCAGAGTCGAAGGTCGTCATGATGAGGACGCGCGTGGTGTCGCCACGTTCGCGGAGGGTGCGGGTGACGGAAATTCCGTCGACACGGGGCATGCGAATGTCGAGGAGGACGAGGTCGGGGTGCTCACTGTCCACTAGCATGAGCGCGTCGTCGCCATCTGAAGCTTCCCCGACGACCATGATCTGGTCGGATTCGATGATGGTCCTCAACCCTGACCGAACGAACGGGTCGTCGTCCACGATGACGACTCGCGCGATCAGCTCCACGGCAGCGTCACCTCTACAACAAACTCGCCAGATTCCTGTCGGATGGCCAGGGTGCCGCCCGCGAGGTGTGCGCGTTCGGTGAGGCCGACGAGGCCAAGCCCTGACGTGCCGCTACTCGGCAGGCTCTCACGGTGACGTCTATTGCGGCACGTGATGATGAGAGCGTCGCCAGTGTGTTCCAGCTGCAAGTGGACGGGCTCACCAGCGGCGTGCTTGCGAGCATTGGTCAGCGCTTCTTGCACGATTCGGTATCCAGTACGAGAAGTCGAGTCGCTCAACCCAGCAGTGCGGGGCTGCCCGTACGCGAACTCGAGACCTGAGTAGTCGACCGTGACAGTAACACCCGCTGCCCGAGCTTCAGTGAGAAGGATCGGCAGGTGTTGCAAGGTCGGTTGAGGGCCATGCGGGTCGTCCTCGTTCGTATCGCGAAGCACACCAAGAAGCTCTCGAAGTTCGGAAAGCGCGAGTGCGGTGCTTTCTTGAATAATCTCTGCGGCCTCCGTGATCCTTGCGTTGGGGAGATCGTCGCGGTACGTGAGGGCTCCAGCGTGCATGGAGACGATCGAGATGCGGTGCGCGAGCACGTCATGCATCTCACGGGCGATACGCAGCCGTTCTGCTTCTCGAGCGGCCTGGACATCGCGTTCGCGTTCGCGTTCGACGCTCTCCGCCCGTTCGCGCAGGATCGTTATGGTCTCGGCCCGTGCCCGCCGGTATCGACCAATCGCCCAGAGAACCGCGAAGAGAAAGGCTCCCAGGAGCATCATGGTGAGCATTTCCGTCGGACTCGTCTTCGCTCCGATTGCCGGGAGAACGAGGGAGCCATTCGCGAGGATTGCGAGTAGCCACACCGCACCGGAGAGAGCGATCGCCGCCCTGGTTCCGACGATCGCGAGGTACACGACTGCGACGACTGCGGCTCCAATCGCCGAGGCCGACACTACTAGCGTTGACGATACGACGAGCGCGACGGCGAGCGGGGCACGGTGTCGAAAAGGCAGCGATGCGACGGCCATGACACCAAGAACGACATCGAGGATCATCAACACGCCGGTGAGGCCGATCGTGTCCTCACTTGCGCTGTCAGGCATCGCTTGAATGTGCAAACCCCACACGAAGAGCCAGAGCAGCGCTCCGGTCGGGATCACAACAGCGTACAGCCACATCGCACGGAGCGGACTCGAGGACGAAGCACGTAAGGAATGTGAAGAATCGTTCATGCTTCAATCGTACTGACGTGCAGCTATCTCTCCATGACCCTTATGGCCAGCGTATCGGACCGAAAGGATGACCCAAAATGGCCCGAAATACGATGCGTCGAGCCACGGCCTGTCGCCATTATTCAGGACGCGCGATCACCGCGTGGAACGCCTCGAAAGTGACTCCCTGCGGCCGCGTTCTCCGGGATATTTCATTCAGGGCACCGAATGGGAGTGTCACTGGATTCGCGGGGCGAGGACGCAGGCAAGATTTCCATGCTGGATCCGGCACATTGACTGGCTGACGGACGAGTCCGTACCCGCCCGCAACCGGCACGCGCCGGTCGATCGTGCCGCGAGTCGAACCGCGGCAACGGAACGACCGGTGGCTGACCGTTCGAGCTTGTGCAGGCGCCACCGGACACGCGGATTGGGTACACGAAGGCCGCGCAAACTCATGGATTAACGTTTGCGCGGCCTTCGCCACTCATGCGCAGTAGCTGCCTACTGAACTTGGGCGAGCTATCCCCATGACTCGACCCAATCCTGCACGAACAGGTCCAACCCTAGAGCGCACCGCCGGCATTGAGTCTTCTGGAGCGCATTTTGTCGACTTTTCGCCCAAAATGTCACCGACCAACCTCCATGCAGCCAGGAGGTGCCTTGAACTGGACTCCAGCGAACGTGGGATTCCCTCACCCAGGCGTTCGCCCTCGTATGGGAATCGTCCTCCCTCACTCAGCGCGATCGAGGAGACACTGCCCCACCCGGACGACGTGGAGCGTGCCCCATAGAAGGCCGTGTCGCCACCGTTTTCGAGTCTGCGGCGAGCAGAAAAGCTGAGTTGGTGACGATCGGAATTCCTACGGCCGCCATCGCTCGCTGAGCTCCGTTTGCCCATCGCAATCGTGAGCACAGCGCGGAGCTCTGACAAACCTGCACTCGGCGTCTCTGGCTTCGACTCGTCACGCTGCCCGCCTGACGCCCGTTTCTTGTTGGCCCGGCGCGCGGCGAGGCACCCATCGACCAACTCTGCGACACAACGGCGCGTGAAAGTCGACAATCTGGCCTCACTGAACTGGACAAGTTCTCCGCTAGCTAGCGTAACGAGGAAGGTAACCGTCGGCCCGCGACGAGCGCCGTGAATGTGAGACCAGGATGCCCGACAACCACCCACAATCGACACGACGCCAGGTACTGAAGGCTTCAGCCTGGTCGAGTCCGGTGATTTTGATGGCCGTTAACGCTCCCTTCGCGGCCGCCTCACCGGGACGATGCACCACGATGCCGTGGACAAGCACGACGAGGTCCGGTGACATCAGGACTGGCTCAGCAGCGACGTCGAGCGCCAGCTCAGCGACGATCACTGTGTCGCGTTCGACGATCAGCGGAGCGCCGCAAAATCCCGTCGCGATCAACGGAAATTTCGCCCCGCTGAATGTGTCAAACACCGGTGCGGGCCCCGTTGGGGCACTTCGCCTCTGGCAGCAGTC
Source organism: Pseudoclavibacter sp. VKM Ac-2867 (assembly GCF_015351275.1). Lineage (NCBI taxonomy): Bacteria > Bacillati > Actinomycetota > Actinomycetes > Micrococcales > Microbacteriaceae > Pseudoclavibacter > Pseudoclavibacter sp. VKM Ac-2867. Next base: position 40,550 of record NZ_JADKSL010000023.1, on the reverse strand, counting down.
CACGGTCGCTGGTGCGCAAGCCCGCCAGCGTCTCTCGTTCGCATCGACGCGACCGTTGAAACAGGTCAAATTCCTGGTCTACGATTTTTCGCGGACGCCAACCTACTCGGACGCGCTCGGAACCACTGGATTCGAAGCAATGACCGTGACTCGGCTGAACACCACCTCTCCCCCCGTCATCGGGGCAGGATCTGTAGCCTCCCCTTGGACTCGCAGCGCGGTATGGACTACGGAAGAGTCGAGCACTGTCGAGGTCACCTTGAGCAGCTCATCTTCCGTCGTGACTTCCTTCACGTTGGAATACTCAAACGCAGTACCCAATCCCCCCGCTGGGGCTAACAGCCAGCAGTGGATCTCACTCTCAGGCATCGAGTTCTGCTTCTAGACGGCCTTTTCCAAGAGACGATAATGCCCTCGGCGTTGGCCTTCGCCGACCCCGACGGAGTCGCTGAGGTCCGCGATCATTGTCCCGAGGTGTCTCTCGTCAGCGCGGGCGCTCGACTGCTCTCTCTGAAGCAACAGGTGGCAAACGCTCCGCGCGTGAACCGCCCGCCAGACCTGGTGCCAGGCCCGTGGTGCGACGGCAGCCGTGCTGAACCCTGAGCATCTCCAGAACCGCACCAAGAGCGAAGTCTGGGGGGGGGGACTCGGCGGTCCGCTTCAGTGGGCCAGGCATCGCGAATCTCATGAATAGATATCACCGTCGCGAGGGTTTCGCTCACTAAGCGCGACACGTAGCCTTCAACGTGACTTCCGTCGGCCAGGACGCCCGATTCCTGTGGAAGCGGGAGCCGAAAACAGCGAAAGACCCCCGTGATGTGCTGTCCTGAGACTGCATCTTCACGGAGATCTCCGCTGCCCTCTTTGGCCTGAGCGCGCCGCCGCGCGGTTCCTCGAGCGTTCCGGACGCCGCAGCAGGGAACAGAACCGTTCCCTATAGCCGACTGGGCCGCCGCATCAGGTCTCGCCTAAATCCACGAGATGCGGATGCGACCCTGGGCGCTCGGCTGCGAAGTCGTGGCGCTGGATACTGGTCCAACCGTCATGCTGGACACACTCACTCCGGCACCTCCGGTGAAGGAGGAACCCGAGCCGCCGCCAGCGGAGAAGACGTGACCGAGTGCCGGGTTCGGATTGTAGGAGACGTAGCCACCTCCGCCACCACCGCCACCGGCGTATCCGCCACCGCCGCCACCGGTAATACCCTCGAGCGAACTGATGGGACCGATTTTCACTCCGCGCCCTCCGTCGCCACCACCGTTCGCGCCGGTGCCGAAGTCGCCACCGTTTCCGCCCCGAACTTCACCCGAAGCAGTGAACGATGCCGGGAAGGAGTTGTATCCGATCCCCACCCCTCCGTTTCCGAAGAGCCTGCTCTGGCCACGGACTCCAGGTTGCCCGCCCGCAACGTTCACAAAGGTCGTGAGATTGGCGCCGCCGAAGTTGGCGACCCGGCCGTTGCCGTTGGAGGGGGCAGGGCCTGCGTCTCCGGTTCCATAGCGAACCCCATTCTGAGGAGCCGTGGCGATCGTGAGGGAGTCGGTCAGCCATCCGGGCAGTGAACCGGTCGGTCGCGTGGAGTTGGACGTGCCACCCGCGCCGGCCCCACCCGCGACGACGTACGGGGTCGATCCGATGAGAATTGCGCTCCCGCCGCCCCCGCCAGCTCCGCGTCGAGCGCTGGCTGGGCTAGAACCACCGTTACCGAAACCTGCTCCCCCAACGCCTCCGGCATCCGAGGTGGTTCCGCCCGCCCCTACGATCAGGCGAAGTGTGACTCCCCTGGCAGGAAGAGTGAAGGTCCCTGTAATCGCAGCGCCCCTGCCCTGAAATGCACCACCACCGATGACCTCGAAGGTCACCTGTGATGCGCAGTCGGGGAGCGTGAGCGTGTGGTTGCCTGGTGCGTACACCTGGTCGCCCGCGCTTGCACAAGAGGCGGAAGCCATCGGTGCTGTAGCTGTCATTGCGATGACCGGAATACTCCAAGCGGCTCCTGCGGCGAGGGTACGTCGAGAGAGGTTCGGGCTTGGTTGGGGTTCTTCTGGAACGTGCACGTGTTACTTCCTCAAGGTTCTTGATCGTGGTTTGTCATCGGCGCTGTTGAGGGTCGAGGTCAGTGCTCGTCGTAGTGCCCCGCATGCAGTGCATGCCGGTGCCCGTCGTGGAGGTAGTCGACGTGGTCCCCGTGAACCTGTGCCGCGTGACCGCACTCTTCACCGTGCGCATGGTCGGCCGGGCCGTGTTCGGCGATGCTCTCGTGCTCGTCGTAGTGGTCCTCGTGGAGAGCGTGTCTGTGCTGTCCATGAAGGAAGTCCACGTGGTCCCCGTGCTGAACCTGCTGGTGGCCGCACTCGTCGCCATGGGTATGCTCCTGCACAGTGTGCTCGGCGTGCTGTTCGTTCATGTCGTCTCCTTGGTCGTAATGAGTTTTGACTCCGTCGGAATCCCGATGCGATACAGACCGGTGACGGCACAGGGCCTCGGGGGCAGGGGCAGAACGATTTCGTTCCAACCCATGGCTGGATCTGATCCACGACCAGATTTGCGCTGGTGATGTTCGGCACTAGCGAAGGCAGTCAGTCGGACGATTACTGGGCAGAATGCTGGAGTGTGCGAGACGGGGCGCAGGCGCAGTCAGCACGGTGATCGGCGGACTTCTCAGTTACTGGAGCTTCGAAGCCTGCTGCACCTGGTGTCCTGATCGTCGCGGCAATAGTCGGCGTGTTCCATGCGGATCTTTCACCTGAAACCCGCCGCGCGAGCGCATCCCCTTCCGAGGGGAAGAGAGCTGGCCCAAGGTCCTCTCGTTCCACATCCCAGCCAGTCGACGGATCATCCCGACGCCCTGGTTGTTCGCTCATACTTCGACCTCCACATCACCATCGCTCGCATGGCCTCGTGCATCCATCCGGCCAATGGCGAGTCTCACTCGAAATGAGCTTCAGCGTGTCCGTTTCCGCCAAAATGAACTCAATGAGCCGCCTTTTCGCTATGCGTTGACCCAATAACATATTGGCGTGATAGGACTACTCGTCTATAGAAACGAGAGTTGGAGCCAACGTGATTCGCAAGTGACCAGCCATCGCAGCCCGGCACTCCCTCCTTTCCCCTTGGGGACCGAGCGTGGCATCGACGTGGACGGGAACGATGCGATCGAGATCGGGGCTCGTCTCGGGTGGCACGTTCATCGGCGGGCCGGTCGTCCGCGCATAGCTGGAGACTGGCTGGTTGCGGAGGACCATTACATAGCACGGGTGTTTTTCACTACAGGCGTACTGTCGAACACTTGGAGTCGGGTGCCAGACGGGCGGGTTCGCGTGAGCTACTTTTTGGAAGGCCGCGGAACCGTGAGCGTCAACGACGGGCCGCCGTTGCCGTTCGAACCTGGGTCCATGATCATGAGTGACACTTCGATGTCAATGACGATGGAATCCACCGAATCGGTTGCCGGCCTATACTTCGGAAGTACCTGGAACCGCTTTCTGGGCCTTGGACCAACCAGCGGCATCGTCGGAAGACCATTCGGGGTAGATCAAGGCTTTGCCCGAGTGTTCAGCGGCCTTCTGAACTCGACGCTCTCCAGCGGCGTCGGTCCGCAGGACAAGGCCATGCCGCCGCTCTTCAGGGCAGTGGACTCGGTAGTTGAATCCTGTGTAATCGCCGAGACGGGGTGGGCGATCCTGGATACCACTTCCCGTATCCGACAACTCCATGACGCGGCGTCACGCTACATCGCGCTGCACTTCTATGACGCCAGCTTGGATGTGAGTGCGATCGCCAGGAAACTCGGCGTCTCGAAAAAGCACCTGCAAGCTGCCTTTCGAGCGGCGGGCGACACGCCGAGTGTCGCTTTGAGGCGCGCTCGGCTTGCAAGAGCTAATGCCTTGATGAGTGAGCAGAAGGACCTGACCGTCCGAGACTTACGTCGTATCGCCGAGGCCTCGGGTTTCACCGGAACCTTGCAGCTTCGACGAGCCATAGAGGCTGCTTCGAGGGTTGAGCCCCAGGAAGGTTGATCTGCTGCTCACCACGCCGGGAGCGAGGACTGCTGAAGCGCCCGGGCCCACTGGAGGTCGAGGCGTGTGCGTCACGGCGGGCCCACCAGGTGCACCCAGGGCTTTCGAAAGCGAATCCCTGCCAGGGGTGAGCGCTGCAGCACGAGTCGGTGTCGCAACGGATCGCTCGTCGCCCGCCGTCCCTACTCCACATGGGGTCTTCCATCCGTCAACAGACGGTGGGGTGGAGACGACGAAGAGCGCACGCCGGTTGAGAACAGTCGAGGCAATTGACGTGTACGGCGTCTATCCCAGTGATGTGCACCTAATCTGCCGAGCCTTGTCTTCGCGCTCCGGGAATTGTGAGCTCGACTGTCACGCAGCGCTGGCCGGAGGAATGGGGACTCGACCTGCGAGCAAGCGCATCGACCTCCAGCGCTTCACGTTCTCGAGTTAGCAGGTCCAGGTCAGGACGATACGGCCGGGCCTGCGCACATCTGACAAGTTGCCGCCGTTATTGGCCAAGTTCGAGCTGGATACTGTGACAGTTGCGGCCGCGTAATTTGATGCACCTCCGCCCGCCCCTCCGATAGTCAGCCCGGAGCGCTCGTTCCACCGCGTACCCGTGACGCCACCACTCCCGCCCCCGAAGTAGCCGCCGCCTCCGGCTGCGCTTGCTATCGACACGGCAGGGAATGTGCCTGCTGCGGGAAGGAGGAGCGAAACACCGTTGGAGCCGTCTCGGCCCGTACCGGTGAGGCCGGGAAGTGCTTGACGGAACGTCGGAGTCGGAGTAGCGCTAGCGCTGAGTGTTGCCGCACCCCCGCTGCCGCCGACGGTCGATCCCCCGAATCCACCGTCAGCGCTGTCCGAATCTCCGGAACTGAACGTTATTCGCTGTGTGGCGCCCTTGCTGGCACCGTTTCCACCCGTACCACCACTCGAGGTGGGATTGGGAGCCGAGCTGGGGACGAGGTGGGTGTGTGTCGAGGCGCCCCCACCCCCGCCGCCAGAGACGACGAGCGCTGTAGCGCCGGAGAGGATGGCGCTGCCGCCGCCTCCGGATCCCGCGGGAAGCGCGATACTTGCGCCGGGGGTGGCCGCTGAGGATCCGCCGTTTCCGTATCCCCGGCCCCCTGTGTACGTCGCCGTGCTCACGTTGCTGGGTCCGATACCGCCCTGTCCCACGATGAGGTTGAGCGTTTGACCAGGTGAGACGCGAAGCGTTCCCCGCATGCTGGTGGATGAGCCACCCTCGGTTGCCCCGACGACTACGTTTGGGCCCCGGAAACCTCCTCCACCACCGCCTTCAACGATGAAGGACAGTGTGCGTACTCCTTGGGGGACGACGAAGGACGTTTCGAGTGCCGCGTTGTTTACCGACCCTGTCCCCACTGGGATGAACGTTCGAGACCCGCTGCTCAGGCAGCTAGCTGACGCGAACGGTGCTGTTGCGGCGTAGGCGATGACCGGCACGCCCCAGGCCGCACCGACCAAGAGTGCACGGCGTTTGCTGGGTTCGTTGGTTCGATGTACATGGTTGTCGGTCATGAATTCGCTTCCCTGGGTCGGTAGCGTGGAAATCTCGTCTACCGCCCTATCTCGATGACACGATGTCCGTTGAGCGCGCACCGTCCGCGTCTTCCGAAAACACGGTCGCGCGTGTCCTTGAACGTGCTTCCTGCCTGTTGATCGGGGCAGTTCTCGGGCCGCATTGGTGGTTTTTCGCGCCATCTTGTCGCCACCGAATACACCGCCCGCCATGAAGGGTCATCCTGCAGTCGGTCGCCAGCTACCCCAGGCGATGAGTTCATCCAACAGGGAGTCTCTGACGTTCGTGATCGTCCACCAGGGAGCTGTTGACGTGCACTTCGGCACGTCCTGGCCGCGTTCGCCCTGCGGCCGCCGCCCATCACTCCCCCGATGCGGGCCGCATCCCAAATTGCTGAGGTCAATGACAACGCACCTTCGGACAGCGGCATGACGGACCTGACCAGACACAGATCGGAACGTCTGCAACTACGATCAGGTTGGATGAGGGCCGCGCGAAGAGGTATTCCCCGATCCGCACGGCCCTCGGCAATCGTGTCGGCTCGACATTCCCACCAAGCCGCGGGCATCCCCCGATGACCGTCCTTGCAGAACACGACCAGTCATCACTGTAGGGACGGGAGTATTCCTGTCGGCCTTCGGTGCCTGAAATGGTGGTTTTTCTGACCTAATTGTCATGACAGCGACGAGGCAGCGGCCTGTCCGCTCGTCCTTCACAGTCTCGAAGGCTGGGGCCGGGCTGCGCCTGGACTCATCCTGGCTCAGCGTCTCCTCGGAGTACGCGCACCTGCAGGTCCATCCGCGCGGTGTGCGTGTCGTAGAGGCCGAAGTCGCAGTGGTGGGCCATGGCCGCGAGCGTGCGATTCCTGCGGCGGATCTTGTCGACGTGCTTGTCAGCGACGAGAGGGCTATGACCCTCGCGCCGTCCATAGTCCTTGCTGCCTCCCGTGGCGGCGAAGCGCCCAGTCGGGGAGCGTGAAGTCGTTGGGCCCGGTGTACACCACAGGCGGGATGCCTTGGCCGGCCGCTTCGACGTTCGCCGAGGAGAGGCACGCGACGACGCCGACCAGAGCGAGTCCTTGCACTGTGGCATGCTCCGTAGCGACTCCGCGTACCTCAGTCCCCGTGCGGAGGTTGTGATGACGCGGTCTGGCGAGAGTCCGCCAAGCGCAGCGACTGCGACGACCACGCCCGACTACAGGACCTCTCAGAGTGCAAGGAACGGCGTTGACACTGCTGCTGCATTTCTGTCGGCGTGGCCTCGGCTACGCGTGGCTTTTGAGGAGGCGCACTTCATATGGGTTGTTCGTGTACTTTTCCTGGACGCGAACCACAAGGCATCCTTGTCCCGTTAGTTTGCGTCGAGGGACGGATTCAAAACCAAGGGGGGAGAAGAATGAATTTTCGCAGGACATGCATGTCTGTTCTGGTTGGAGGGACCCTCGTCATCGGATCAGTGGCGACCGCCGGACCTGCGTTCGCCGATTCCTCGACGACCACCCCTGCCAGCGCTGCGGACGCAGTCGTCGAAACAGAGGCCGTAAGCAGTGACACCGTCCGCTTCACGTCTGACACCCACCGGTTCGCGGCCAACTCCAACGGAGAGATGACCGCTGTTGAAATTCCCTCTAGAGCAATTGAAGAGCTCCCGTCGCTCGCAACAGACCGCGATGGCAATTCGGTATCGCTCGCGTACAAAGTCCAGGAGGACGGTTCCGTGCTGGTCACCAGCGTCTTGACTGACACAATTAGGCATTCAACAGTGAGTTTGAGGTCAGGGATTGGCAGTGACGCGAAGTGCTGGCTCGGAATCGTCGGTGCCGGCGCTGGCGGCGCTCTGGCTGGCGCAGCCGCGGGTTCAGTGGTTCCTGGCCTTGGGACTATCGGCGGGGCCATTGCCGGCGGCATCGCCGGAAACGCTGCGGGAACCGCCGCTGCCTGCTAAATCTATGACCTACAAGGGAGATCCATGTCGTCACAGGAGTCAGGTGCATTCACTACAAAACGCGCCGTAGCCGCGTATCTCGCAGGCGGAGTGTTCTTGACCATCCTTCTCCTCCTGCTTGGAGTCGAAGGACAGTGGCTCCTCGTCTTCGCAGTTCCGTACTTCACGATCGGCTGCGTGTTGATCGCACGATTGAGAGCGAACTTCAACGGCCAAACACCCCTAGACGCGCGCAACCACGAGAAACGGGCTTCACACAATGGAGCAGAAGATTTTAACCCAGGACGGCCAACCGCTAAGGACTAACTAGCTCTGGTTGCCCCCTTGTGTCGCTGGTCGTGTTCTTCGGCCAGCGACACAACACCCCGGTCCTGAGTCGCTAACTTGTCTGAGCGTCGCCTCGGAGGTCGCGCGGGATGAGCACACAGCTGGCCGCGGCGTCGCGGGCCTACGAGAGTGCCGAGCACAATCACATCGGCCCGATCGGTTGCCGCCACGACAGGTCTTCGAGGCGACGATCATGAACCTCCTCGAGGGCTGTGGGCAGACTTCACAGAAGTGGCGTTCGGGTTTGTGCCGTCCGGGCCGCCACGGGATGATGCGACCCGGTCCTCGGTGGCCGCTCGGCCCGCAGACGCGCGGGCAGGTGTCCTGCACCTGCTAGTACCAGTGCCCTTCCGACGCCACTCGGACGGCGTCGAGCTCTTCGGAGGTCGTTGGACGACCTCATGCTCGCACACCACATCGGCGGTGATCCACGCCTAGGACTCTGGAGTAGCACCATGGATGCCTACAGGGCGGTAGTGATGCCAGCCACGGCGAGGTACCCGCCGGTGGCTGCTGACTTGACGCGCCGGATTCCCTCGTGTGCGTCCTCGCAACGACGGCTCGCTTGGCTCTTGAAGTCCAGCCCTTCGTCAGTGTTGGCCCAGTTCTCGATCAGGTCGGTTTCGCTGGAATGCGGACCTCGGCGAGTTTTGCCGTGAGGTGAGCCTCGAAGCCCGCATCGCCACCGGCGCGGTCATTAGCTATCTCCGCTTCGAGGGCCATTTTCCGACCGGCTTCGTAGCTGATGCCTGCACCTCCGGGCCGCGGCGGGCGGCGAGGTTCGCTCGGACATCGCCGACCATGTCCTCGAGCTGCTCGCTTGGCATCGTCGCGAACGCCGGGACCGGCGAGAGCTCCGACGACTTCGACTCGCGCAGCTCCAGCTCCTGGACGAGTTCGGCTTCGGTGCGCTCGAGCGTCTCGTTATCCATCAGTGCGTACGGGGTCGGTGCCATCATGGTGGTCCTCCAGGTGTCGGGCCCGCGGGTGTCGTGCGGAGCTTCTGGAACCTATGCGGGCACCGATCCCGGTCCAGTCCGTCAGAGCGTCAGCATCTTCGTCCGAGGAGTTTGCGCAAGGGCGGCGCCTGCGGATCCGTCGGCGAAGGACAGCGAGACTTCCACATCTGGCGTCAGCTGGATCTCCGCCAGGTGCATCCCGTCCGCGAGGTGCTCGCAGAGGCCATAGAGGTCCCGGTGCAGCTCGGACTCGTCCAGGAGGACGTGCACGACGATGCCGCTCCGCCCCTGGTCTCCGAGGCTGTAGAGCTGTCGGAACTGGCCCGTCAGCAGGCGTCCTTCGTGGAGGGACTGGATGGTGCCGCCGAGGTGTTTCGGCATGCGCTCGTCCGCTCGAATGGCGGCGGGGTTGGACGTGGTGCTGAGGTCAAGTTCGCTCATGCCTGGCTATGCGGGCCGGCGCCACGCCATCGATACGGGGATCGTGCGCCTCCTCTTCGACGACCTCGTGTCCACCCAATATGCCCAGCTCTACGTCCGGACGAATCCGCAGTCGATCGACCTCGATCTTGCGTTCCGGGGGGGGGCAAACGAACGGGCTCTGTGGGGCCGGGGACGCTGGCCAGCTCTTCCTCGTGACCGGAACGCACACGGGTTCGATCCGTGTTCGCATCAGCGTCTGGGACGAAGCACCTGACTTCGGGAACTGGGAAGAGATCGTGGAGGTGTCCTTCACCCCGCACGGTGTCGCCGGCCTCTGGCCGTGGGGCGAGAACCCCGTCGTTGAATTCGAGCTACCTACGCCGAGCTATGGCGTGCGATGGAACTGCCAGGCGATGGACGACCTGGCTGCGGGCCCCAACATCGGGTTCGGCACCGCGTCTCCGGACAGCCACGAGCTGACACTGTGGCCTGCGGGAGCCGCGCCCGATGCGTTCAGTCGGCAATCGTCAGTTCAGGCGGCCTACTGGAACCGCGAGGGCTTCCAAGCACAGTCCTGAATTAGTGCTGAAGCCGAGGGTCACAGTCTGGCTCAACGTCGGTATGCGGCGTCCGCTTTCCCCTGGGCTGGTCGTCAGTCGGAGTGCGCAGCGTAGAACTCTTCGGCCGGTATCCACGGGTTCTTCGTGAACCGATCGTCGGAGCTGCAGTGTCGACCTGCACCCCAGACAGCCACCGGGTTGTCCTCGTCATCGAAGACGCATACCACCCAGAGAGATGAGCCTCCAATCGCGGCCGGCTCCGACGCCCCGATCTCCTCCAGGCGCTCAATCTGCTCAGGCGAGGCAGGGGCACCGAGTCGGACGTCCACGATTACCGCGAGTGGTTCCCCACTGACGCGAAACTCCTGGGCATCAGGAATCATCGCGGCGAGCAGCAGGACTTGCCCTCTCATGCCGACCGAGTCCAGCCCTCGCGGAGCGATCCAACCGACCACGAGGGCGAGCGCCACAGCCACGCCGAAGAGCAGGCCGCACGTGACGAGCAACTGCAGCCAGAGGGGTGTCGCCCGACAATTCTCAAGCTGGTTGGCTTCGCTCTGAGTCATCGGCACCTCTCCGCAATCCTGAAGATGCCAATCTGCACCACCGGGCGCAGTTCGTGCCTCGACTCGGCGAAACCGTGACGAGGTCGTGATTCCGACTCCGGGCGTGACGGAATCGTTGCCGACGGGCAATCGAGGCAGTCCACGGAGTTCACCGCACGATCCAGCCACCTCCAACGGCTTGAGGCGGTCGAGCGAGCTCAGGCGGAGATCATCTAGGCCCCTCTCGTCGTCGAAACCGCAGTTCCAGCGGAGCCCGCGGTGGAGTGCATGGACACTTCCCTGCTACTCCCTAGTTGCGGCCGACCAGGTAGTCCCCGTCGACGACGTGCTCGGCGACCTTGCGAAGGTCGGCGGGTAGCTCTGATTCGAGGACTTGCACGTGCACGAAGACGCCCGCGCAGCTGCCCGTGCCGAGGCTGTGCAGCTGGCGAAACTCACCTGTCAGGAGTCTTCCCCGGTGCACGAGTTGCTTCCCGGTCGGCGACCGACACCCGCATAGCCCGGCATGAACACTCCCTGCAGCATCATCAACTGCCCTCAGGATTTCGCCTGGCATGCCCTCGCGTTCCGTGAGTTCCAGGACGAGCACGGCAAGCCACCGGTTCAGCGTCGCGCGCCCGGTGTCGGCCCGCACGAGTTCCATGTCGGCCAGTGGTGGCGAGGCGTCCTCGATCTCATCCGCACCAGCGACCCCGACTCGCTCTCCGACGAGCTGCTGACCGCCGTCGCCGACTTGGCCGCCAACCGGCGCATGCCCAGTGCGGGCACCGGTAGTCCGCAACGCTTCGCACGGGCCCAGTGCGTCATCGACTTCGCGGCAGAGTTCGGGAAGCTCCCCCGCACCTTTGGCGTGGACCAGGACCCCGAGCGCCGCGCCGGGCAGACCCTCAACACACTCTGAGTTCGCGCACGCGGCAGCCGCAGCACCAACAACCGCCCCATCGACGAAGAAGCGCTGGAGCTGCTCGCCGAGTGGCGCGGCCCCCTGGCCGACGCTCCCCGCCGGGACACCCGCGCGACCGTGCGGATGCTCGTCGCCGGGTAACGCCGCACACAGTCCCGGCACAAGCACCCGGGAGGCCTTCCAACGGCTACCTCCGCACCCCACCCACCACCGAAGGACGATGACCCATGACGATCAGCAACGACGCAGCCGCCCGCCGCGAAGCCTCCCGAGGCAACGGCACCACCGGCGGCCAGTTCGGAAACCAGCAGCACACAGCCCCCAACCCGGGACAGCTCGCCGTTGCTCCCCCGGCATCCACGCGAGCCGCAGAACATCGGTACGAGGCTGCGATGGATCAGCTGCGCGCGCTCGACAACCTCGGCGAGATCGCGGATCCCGCGCGGAATGCTGAGCTAACGCGCGAGGCGATTGCCGCGGCGGCCGCCGTGCACTACCCGACCGCGGACCGGGTCGCGCTCACCTACGACAATGACGGAGGCAGCTACTCCCAATTCGACCGGATCATGGACGCCAACGGCGACATCAGCGCGCAAGGCCCCGAGTACGACATCGTCGAGGACAGCATCGAGTTCAACGCCAAGATCGCCGACGCCACCAGCTACCAGGGCATCCCGCTCGAGGGCACGTACGACCTGTCGTGGCCGCCCAGCGAATACGACGACCGGAGGACGTTGCCGACGCGGGAGCAGGTCCGGCGCTTTGCCGCGAACCGGGGGCGAGCTGCGCGAGTCCGGGAGGCCGAGGACGCTGAGACCCGGGCCATGGCGGGCCGGCTCGTCAAGGATGCCCTGCCGACGGCCGCTCGAATCCACTTCTACGAGGACGGGTTCGTCCGTAGCGTCGAGGACTCCTCCGGCGCCGAGATCTGGGACGACAAGTCGGCGGAATTGGAGGGCGACGTCGACCGACGGATGGTTGACGCTAACTCGCTCCTGCGGACGTTCGAGTCTGATGGCCGCGAGGAGGAACGGGAGCCGATGGCGCTCTAGGTTCACGTTCGCAAGACGCCCGCCACGGTCACCCGTGGCGGGCGTCTTGCTGTGCCCCACCAGCACCCCGAATCTGATTCCCGAAGGACCGCAAAGGACCGCTCGGAACCAGGCGAACCGTGCCGGTGAAATGCCGGTGGACCTATGCTGGAGACCATGAAACACCGTGGATATCCGCAAACACAGGATGGACCTCGAGCCCGCGTCTCCCCAGTAAATGACTGGGAACAGGACCGGTTGGTTGCGGACGTTCACGGTGAACTCAGTCCTTCACACGGAAGAGGTCGTGGGTTCGAGTCCCGCATCACCCACTAGAGAAAGCCCCGATCTGACGCGTAAACGTCGGATCGGGGCTTTCGTCTTGCTCGGGAAGTTGGCGCAGAGTTGGCGCAAACCTGTTTCGGTGCCGGCTCGCGAGGCCTGAACTAAGACACGTCGGCCGCTTCGTAAACGTCGACACAGGCGCCGAGGAGTGCAGTGGCATCCGGGCCCACCGACGTCGTGATCGTCGTGTTCACGCCTGTGTCGTAGATCTGCTGCAGCGCGTGGATTGGCTCGTGATACGCGACGAGTGCTGTCCTGAGTTCGGGAGACGCCCACCCCTCGAAGCGGAGCAACTTCTCGTCCAAAACTGCGAGCTTGAGGGGATCGATCCCTCCCCCGCTGGGGTCATCGGTGATGGACTCGACCATGGCGTCACTCTCGAGAGCGACTTCGCCGGAAGCAGGGATCATCAGCTCGTAGATCTCAACATCCGTGAGCGGTTCAACCGTCGGTGTCGGCGTCGGTGTCGGCTGGGCTGACGCCGAGGGAGCAGTCGCGTCGCTGGTATCGGCGGCGCAGCCGGTGAGGGCCAGGGCAAGTGCAGCCGCGGCGACGATGGGGAAGATCCTCCTGCGCATGCGCGAATCTTACGGTCGACCACGGACATATGGTGCCCCGGTGTGGTGCCAGAGAAGGCCAGCACTGGCATGATCAGCCCACGACGCATCAGGCAGGTGTCCACCGAACGGACCGCGACTCGATCTACCTGCACTCTTCACGTTGGGATGAGCTCCTCAAGTCCGTGGATGCACTCCGAGTCGGGCCGCACGGAGGCGAGCGGTGGCTCTACGAGGTCACTACGAGGAAGCTCGTCAACATGGGGTGCCGGAACTTGCTCGCTTTGGAGCTTTGAACTGCACAACTTCGGGGCCTCAAGTACTACCAAGAGCGTCGCGCTGACACACGGCCGGGCCGAATCGCGACTCTCGTGCGCGAGCCAGACAATGAGCACGACTCCTTCGCGGTAGCTGTCTTCGCTGACGCCGTGAAAGTTGGGTATCTGCCCAAGATGATGGCGTGACGAGTGGCCAAGCAACTCGACGTGGGCATCGTCTTGCATGCGATTTTCATTGCTGGCGCGCGTTCAGCAGTGGAAGCCGGTCGCGTACGCGTGATTGCCGCGAAGCGCGAAACTCTCGAGTTGCTGCAAAGTACTCCCCCACGAGCGCAACTGACAACCTCGATGGCTACTCAAAAGCACGTGCCGGAACCTGAGGGAGATTTCTGGTCCCGCGTCAAGCGCGCGTTCTTAGGCTAGAACGGCGTCAGTCTGTCGGTGGCCTGTGCGAGCATCCACGGCATGAACGAGCCAGCCATCAAGGTCACTGCCGAAGTCGCCCTCGAGTCGCTGGCGTTGCGCTGAGAGACGGTCCGGGAGCGGGTCGACTCGCAGTGGACGAAACGCATCGTCTGCTGGCGTCCGGTGGCGACGAGGCCCGTCGACGGCATGACCTGGTTTCTCTGGGGGTGGCTCTCCCCCGCTGCGGGACGTCGACGTCGAACTCGTCCCGGCGCCGGACACAGTCGACGGCGACCGTCTGATGCTTCGGGCGTATCCCACCAGCCAGACGAGTCGACCCAGTCGATTCTGCTCGGAGTGGAGCAGAAGGCGATCGCAGCTTGGTATGGCGGCGGCCCGCACGCCCTCAACCGAGGCTCCGTTCGACGCTGTGTGCCCCACGCGGCGTCCGAGATGGTGCCGTAGTGATCCCGACACCGGCGGGGTGCGTGCGGAACGCCCCCTTGGGTCCATCGCGAACTGCAGTCGGCACGGGTATGCGGTCACCGGAGGCCTTCCATCGTCTGGTCCCGCTGCGCATGCGTGAGCATCTCCGCGCGGTTGACGATTTTCGTCCGCTCGCGCCCGCGTTCAGCACCGGCCGCACGCTCGGCAGCATTGATGCGCAGCCAGCCGTCGAGGTCGACCGCGTGAGCAAGATGCGCGGTCGGATCGTCTTCGCGCGGGGCATGCTCGACAATGGCGAGATCGTCGATGAGGTGGCGGACGGTCTGCCCCGCGTCGGACTTCGTCGCGCCGATGAGTCCGACTGGTCCGCGCTTGATCCAGCCCGTCGCATACAGCCGCGGGATCGGGACACCTTCGGAATCCACGACGCGGCCCTCGACGTGCGGGACCACGCCCTGGGTGGTATCGAACGGCACGCCTGGCACGGGAGTTGCACGGTATCCCACCGCACGATAGACCGCACCAACGTCGTACCGCAGTAGCTCGCCGGTGCCGACCATGCGGCCAAGTTCATCGGATGCGGTGCGCTCCATCTCGATGCCGGTCACTCGTTCGGTGCCGAGTACCCGCACGGGCCGCTGCCGCAGGTGCAGGTGGATGCGGCGAGAGGCGGTGCGCTCCGAAGGATCGCGCGCACCCCACTCAGTGAGCGTGCGCACGATAATGCGGCGCTGCGAGAACTGGGCAATCATCCGTTCGGCGTGATCGTCCAGGGCGAGTTCCTCAGGGTCCACGATCACGTCGACGTCGTCCTGCTCGGCGAGTTCGCGCAGTTCCATCGCGGAGAAGCGAACATCTGCAGGACCGCGCCGAGCGAACAGGTGCACGTCGCGCAGCGGGCTGGCGGCGAGCGGCTCGAGGACGGAATCGGGTGTGTCGGTGTCTGTGAGCGCCGAGGCGTGCTTGGCGAGAATCCGGGCAACGTCGAGCGCGACGTTACCCGCGCCGAGCACGGCAACCGACTCCGCTTCGAGCGGCCAGGTGCGTGACACGTCGGGATGCCCGTCGTACCAGGCCACGAAGTCGGCGGCGCCGAACGATCCGGGCAGGTTGATGCCGGGAATGTCGAGGCTGACATCGAGGTCGGCGCCGGTTGCCACGATCACGCCGTTGTACGCCGCACGGAGTTCGTCGATCTCCATGTCGACTCCGATCTCGACGTTGCAGCGGAGGCGGATGCGCGGGTTCACGAGCACATCATGGAGGGCATCGACGATCTTGCGGATGCGCGGATGATCGGGAGCGACGCCGTACCGGACCAGGCCGTAAGGCGTAGGCAGCTTTTCGAACAGGTCGATCGAGGCTGACGGTGCAAGTCGGAGGAGGATGTCGGCAGCGTAGATACCAGCCGGCCCAGCCCCGACGATGGCGATCCGCGGTTCGATAGCGGTCATGAGTCTTCCTCCTGAGGTGCGAGTGCCGCGATGACCGGCTGGTCTAGAGCGACCATCTCGGCCTTGGCGGCACATATTCCTGAACCGAATTCGTCGAACGACTCGACGTTGGCCTTGTAGCCGTCCTGCAATTCATCGGGCAGGACGTTGTCGGAGGAGATGCCCCAGACGGGATATTCATCGATGATCGCCGTGTCCTTCACGTCGACGCGATCACGTACGTCATCGCAGGGTCATAATTCGGGTCACGATGTCCTCGCTCGTCTCGACGGGCCACGCCGGGGCCACTCCACGACCGTAAAACCTCAACTGGACTTGAGGTCAAATCCAGGAGACGGGCAGGCAGCCGATGAACCGTCATAGACCAGAGGAGTCGGTGGCGACCGGCGAGATACCCCGAAGCGCGTGAGTTGCCGCATCCGCCCAGCACTTTCCGGGACCCGCGGCTTTATCGCCTCTACCCGCACGTCAGGCAATTAGTGTCGCTATACCCGGTGCATGCCTGCCACCCACGCCCATCACTGATTATCGGGTCGCCGACTGGCATGGCGGCTCAACTACGAATCGGCGCTCAGCTCAGCTCAGCCCCGCTCGGCCGATCAGGGCAGTAGGCATCTGCATCCGCGGCGCCGCCGACGTCCAGCCTCAAGCAGAGAAAGGTCCTTCACCCTCGAGCTGATCGGACGATTTCTTCAAGGCGCCGTAGGTAGGCGTCGAAGGACTCCCGTCCGGTACCGGTGAGTGCAATGCGCCGGGCTCGCCTATCGGCAGGGCTGTTCGTGACGGCGACGACCCCGGCTTCAGTCAGAGCGGACACATGCTTCGACAACGCCGATTTGCTTACCCCGACGAGGCCGAGGAGCACGGAAAAATCGATGTAATCCGCTGGGGCAAGGGCAGCAAGGATCGCCAACCGCACCGGCTCATGCAGCAGCGGGTCAAGACGGAGAGCTGCAGCATCTCCCGCTGGCACGTCGCTCATCGCCTCTTCCTGGATTCCACCACCGTGGAGGCGCTCGCGAGGCGCTGCAGGCCAGCTCGGCAGAAGACAAGGATCACGATCACGGCAGCGAGAGCACCGATCGTGTTCGGGGCAATCCATCCCGCCGCACGTACCGGAAACTGCACGGCGATGTATGCCGCGAGAGCCAGGGCGGCGCCGCCCCAGACCAGCCACGCACCGCGCCTGTCGGTCCACGTCAGCCGCGGCCGAATCGACCGGATCGACAACAATCCCACCGCGGCCAGCACAACGAGTCCCGATAGATAGATCATGTCAAGATCGAGCACTGCCCCGATGAGCAACGCGGCGACAGACACAAGGAGGGACGTGACCCATGCGCCCTTCTTGGATGACAGACGATTGACTCGATGTACCTCAGCGAGGCGGGCTGCAGCTTCATTGCTATCCATGGTTCCCTCCATCGTTTTGTTTCCTTACTGGAAACTAACATTTAGTTTCCCGATGGGCAACCACCTGTGCGAGGTGACGTGAGCTCCCAGCGCACGACGGATGTAAGAGGATGACGACTTCGACCAACTCTGGGGTGTCCCACGCGGCAGCGACGGTTTGTTCACTCGGTCTCGGTATCTCCCGCCGCGGTCATCAGCGCCTGCAGGGCCCGGTTGAGGAGCACCGCATCTTGTGGCTGGAGGCGCTCCCCCGCGGTGAGCCTGCCGATGACGTAGAGGCCGGCGATCGCCTCCTCTCGAACGTAGCGATCCTTGATCGTCCCGAACGCGCGCACAGAAGTGCTTCCGACGTTAACGACCAGGCGTGGGCCGTGCGGCGCAGACGACTCAGCTGGCGTGACGAGATCGCTGAGGAGGTCGCCCCAGGCGTCATCGCCGTCGGCTTCGTCTTCGCCGGCTGCGCCGAACTCAGCGTCCCCGGAGGCGCCGACGAACAGCACCGGCACCGTGACGGGCGAGAACTCTCGGAGGTCGAGTGCGACCCCGAGTTGTTGCAGCACCGGGCGCGCCTGCTCCTCAAGTAGCTGGGCCGCAGTGTCCCCGGCAAGCGGACGCTGAAGCTCATCGATGAAGCGCCCCGCATCGAAGGCTCGCAGCCGTGCCCCTCGAAGCGGACGCTCGACCAGACGTCGCAGGATTTCACGTCCGTAGACATAGGAGGCGTTCACGAGTGGTGTCCCGCGCGCGGCGAGAATCGGAGCGAAAGCCGTGAAATCGGTCATCGAGGTCGTATAAAGCACCACCTCCGTGCGGCGCCGCATCTGCGCCAGGGTCTGGAAGCCCTCGTTGGTCTCCCACTTCACGCTCTGCGACACGAGATCGAGCATGTCGTCGTCGCTGACCGCCATCGCCATCAAGCCTTTGGCGTGAACATCCAAGAACCTAGAGAACCCGGCAGGATCGTTCTCGGCGAAACGCTCGATGCCTTCCCGGATCTGTATGCCCACCTGCTCTTTGACGGCGTCGATGGTGACCGAATCTTGAAGGGCCTCGCGGGATGCCGTGAGCGGCAGATCACCGGCTTCCACGACGAGGCGCACAAAGTACGCCCAGGATGGAACCAGTTGCACGCTGCTGTCGGTGACGAACATGCCCTTCGAGTAGACAGTGTCACCTCGACGCGTGCCAACCTGACCGGGGCTATCAGCGATGAACGCGAGCCCACGCACCCCCGCGCCGGGCACAGCGACCGGGAGGATTGCGAGTGGCCGGAATCCCAGCTCCTGGTGCGCCCAGTCCTCCATCTCCTGTGCGCTGCCCCGCCAGGGCTGCGTCCGCTGGCTGACGATCTCAGCGGGCAAGATGGGGCCGCGATGGAGCGCGACGGGCAGCTCGAGCAGTCCCGCGAAGCGCTCTGCCAGCAGTCGCACTCGATGCGGTTGGGTCCATTCCCACTCGTCGGGTCGGGCCTCTACGCGCACCTCCGTGCCTGGCTCAGCTAGGGGTTCGGTGGCGGGGCTGATGGTGAACGTGCCGTCCGCGCTTCCTACCCAGCTGATCGTGGCCGCATCCGCAGTCCGGGCGCTGCGAGAACGCACCTCGATGCGGTCCGCGATCAGGAAGCAGGACAGCAGCCCGATGCCGAACTGTCCGAGGTACTTGCGCCGGGTCCGAGCGAAGTCCTCGCGCTTGCTCGACGCGCCGATGGTCGCGAGTACGTCGCGCATTTCCTGTTCGGTGAGGCCAATGCCCTGGTCTCGGACGATCACCGCCCCGGAAGCTTCGTCGACGGTGATGCTGATCTGCTCTGGTGAGTCCGGATCAATCTCGTGCCGTGCAACCACCGCATCCCGAGCGTTCTGTATGAGCTCACGCAGGTAGACCCTCGGGCTTGAGTACAAGTGGTGGGACAGGATGTCGACCAGTCCGCGGAGGTCGACGAGGAAGCGCTCGTCGCTCATGCTCGCGCCCCGAAGACCCGGTCCTCGTTCAGCCAACGGTCGTGAAGATGCGTGCTCCACCCGTTGTGGCCGTTGCGCTCGTCGAGACGGCGTGCGATTCTCTCGACGTCATTCCTCAGTTTCGCTCCCCGCGGGTCGTTCGGGGCTCGGTCTCGGAGCACTCGGCTCGCGGCCGCGAAGAGTTCGATTTCCGTGCAGTCACCCTCAACTGCCTCGGTGAGGAGCGCGTCCACGACCGAGACGAGATCGACATCTGCGTCTGTCAACGCCTCGAGCATCGCCCAGCCGGGCAACTGCTCGATCTCCTCGGTGGCACCACCGACCGACTCGAGCAGCGCAGCCAGTTCGGTCGCGCCGGAAGGGTCACCGTCGCGCACCCGCATCCAGCACAACCAGCCTGCCGCACCGCGGCGCTGCAGCTCGTTGCCTGCTTCCGCGACGCGGATAGCCGCCTTCCGGGCGATGTCGGGGAGGGTCAGTGCCGTCTGCCGGACTGCGACGAGGTCGAGGATGTTCCGATCGAAGGGCTCCTCATCGGCAGCGAGGCTGGCGAACATGCGGTCGGTGCGTTCGCGCAGCTCCACTAGGTCGCCGTTGTGGGCGGCGATCTCCGCTCGAGCGAAATGGACTCGAGCCTCGGAGCCGCCTGTCCACGTCCGGAGCTGATCCTCGACTTCGATGACCGCGTCGACCTGCGCCCATGGCACGCTGGGCGTGGAGACACCGTCGAGGAGCGCGAGGAGGAAGGCCGAGGGCGCGAACCCGCGGTACGTGGCGTTCACCGCCGTCGGGTCGGTCGCCAGGGAACGCTGCGCACGATGGTAGAGGTCGACGACCTGGCCGTTGGCGCCGAGCATCGACGACTGCAGTGAGTGAAACAGCGGGACACAGAAGCGTGTGGTTGCGCAGTGAAGGCGTTCTCCCTCAGCCTCGAGCTCGGCAGCCAGCGCATTCGTCTCTTCCATACTCGCTGTTGCCATGAGCTCACGGAATCTGTCGAACAGAGCCGTGTATCTCTCCCATAGGGACAAGGGGATGCGGTCTTCGCGCACCGAGCCTTCCCTTGTGAGCCACCCAGCGGAGAGGATCAGCAGCGCACGCTCACTTGGGTCTCCCCAGGTCTCGTCGTCCTGGACCGCACTCGGCGTGGGCCGGGACTCAAGGCCCGCCCACCAGAAGTCTGCGAGCTCACGGATGTGCATGTCGGTCGCACCGCGCCGGTCGAGGGCAGCTGCAGCCTGCTGCGCGAGAAGTCGGATCAAGCCGCCCTCGTCCCCATCAGGGTCGGCGAGGAGTCGATTTCGCGCCACCGCGGCCAAGGTCTCCGCGTCGCTCTCGTCCAACGACAGATTGCGCAAGACGTCGTCGACAACGAAGAGGGCTGCGTCGGGACGATGCTCCAGGATGGGGATGAGCTGGCAGGCCACTGCCTCGCGGACGAGGACCTCGATGCCGACGCCATCGAGCAGTTGATCGGCGATGGCGCGGGCCTCAGCGACGTTGCCGGAGCGGAGATGGAAGAACGCGAGCATGGCGAGCACAGGAATCGCTTCGATGCGCTGCTGAATGTCGAGTCGATCACGGTCGATGCCCACCATCCGAAGTCGCTGCTCGAGTGTCTCGGTGGCGCGCTTCAGGTCGAAACTCGCAATAAGCGGCAACTCGATTTGGATGACACCGAGATCGTCCGCTCGCCATTCCTCACTCGCCTCGGAACGCCACCGCTCGATCCAGTCGGCTGTTTCGCGGCCATCGCCGCGGGCCGAGGCAATCGCTGCTCTGGCGACCAGGACGCCAACCGGGTCGGTGCCTCGCCTGCGAACTTGAGCCTCGACCAGATCGATGACTCGCGTGAGCTGCTCGAGTGGCAGTGTCGGATCGTTCAGCATGGTGAGGGTACTCGTGGCCACTGCGTTGAGCATGCGGGTGACGTTGCTTGGATGAACCAGGTCGCCGTAGCGGTCGAGGTGACGCATGAGTCGAGCGAAAGCTGTCAGCGCTTCGCGTGTGAGACCGCCGTCACCGTAGGTGACGTGCAGGTCGAAGAGCGCGCTGGCGATGAGGGGCGGCAACTGCGCACGTTCACAGTCACCGATGAACTCCTCAAGGGCGTCAACCTTGCCCATATCGTTCGGGAGCGCCCAGAGGCGATGACTGCGATCGTAAAGCGCCTGAACGCGCTCGCGCTGCTCCCCCTGAAGATCCTGCAGGTCTGCGTAACCGATCATGTGGTCCTCCGAGTACGAGTACGTTTCGACGCGTTCCTTGAGCCGAATGAGATGCCTCGGATCAACCTAGCCGCTGTCGACGAGGCCACTCATCATCCGAAACCAGTCGGCCACTCCTCACGAATCGTCGAGTGGTCACGCGACCTTCGGGGCCCCGACCACGGACGGCCCCCGAGGCGCCATGTCGACCTCGAGTCATGAGGGCAAGGGCGGTGGTGCGAGAACCGCGGGGCGCTGGGATGACGCTGCAGGCGGAGCGCAAGGATCGACTGCTCGCGGGCGATTGCCAACGTCGATCTGCGATTCTCGGAACCATGTTGAGCAGCAGGCTGCCCCGCGCACGAACGACTCCCCCAAGACGATGAGTGACTTCTCTGACGCGGAGCATCGGCAGGTCTATCGGAGATTGATGCGAGACCGGCGAGTGGTCGGTCAGCTCGCCTCGGTGTTGTTCTCAACAGTGCCCCTGGGAATGTTCCCGGTCGCCGTGGTCATCACCGTTCACGCCTGGACCGGGTCCTTCGCCATCGCGGGTTGGACGAGCGCCGCGTTCACGTGCGGTACCGCAGTCGGCCTGGTCGGCCAGGGATACCTCATCGATCGGGTCGGACCACGCAAGACCATCACCGCCGCAGCTGCGACGTTCCTCATCGCGGTCCTCGCGCTCGTCCTCTCTGGCCGCTCCGCTTCTTCCTCGACGGCGGCGTTGCTCATCGCAGCCCTTGTCGCAGGGGTCTCACTCCCGGAGGTCACGACGGCGGTCCGAGTCTGGCTCGCAAGATCCTCGCTCGGTCCAAGAGAACGCGTCGCGAGCTACTCGCTGCTGGGGGCCTGCTTCCAGACGGGCCTGGTCTTCGGGCCGCTCCTCGTGAGCATGTTCGTCCTCGTCGCCAGCCCGGACGTCATCATCTTGATGATCGGCAGTATCGGCGTGCTCGGCGCCGGGTACTTCCTGCGCATCGCTCGTCGTGACAGCGTGATCACGGCAAGCGATAGATCACGCGGACCTCTGAAGTGGCAGCACGGCCCGATGCTGTCGATCCTCACCGTCGCTGTGGCTACGGGAGTCGTCGGAGGAGTGTTGATTCTTGCCATCCCCCGGGTTGCCGAGGCAAACGGCTCCATCGACGCATCAGGATTCTTGTTCGCCGCGTTGGCCATTGGTGAGGTGGTCGGTGCGGTCGCGTACGGCGCCGTCCGATGGTCCGTACCTCCGAGCGTGCAGCTGATGTCGGCTCTTGCGTTCACCGGAGTGATGCTCACGTTGTCCGCATTGACGCTCGAGAACCTGTGGCTGTTCGGGCTGCTCCTCTTATGCATCGGCGCGGCTGCCGGCCCCATCGCCGTGCTCCTGGCGTCAGCGACGGAGAACGCCGCCGACGCGGGCTCCATCGGAAGAGCCTCCGGTCTTCGGATCAGTGTCTCGCTCGCGGCTTCAGCCGCAGGAAGCGCGTTCGCTGGCGGCACCAGCGCAGCACTCACGGCCCCTGCAGTGCTCCTCATTCTTGCTTTGGTGCTGGCCGTCTCGGCAGCACTCCCCCTCTTCGCTCGACGGGTCTACGTGTAGGCCCAGGTCTTGCTCGCACGCCACGGGGACCTCACACGGAACGAGCACGCCTCGCGGAGCAGGCAGGTCCACGCAGCGAGACTTGCGAGCTGCCCCGGCGCCTCCTGTCCCACTCCGCGCGCGTCCGCCGCGAAGAGCAGTGAGCCGCCCATATTCTTGCTGACAAGCATGCCTTTCTCCTCCCTCCTCCGCTCGGGCGCCGCTAGCGCGTTGCTCGCCATAACCGCCACCACCGCCGCCGCCTCCCCCGCTCTGGCCGCACCGGACACCGTGCACGTTCCGGTCGCGCTCGACGTGGCGAAGAGCAACGTCGCGCCGCTCATCGACGCGGGATTCGCGTCTCAGGTGGACGACGCCTGGTACGTCGACGGTGCTGCGGTCGCGGCTGCCGCCGAGGGGCTGCGGACGGTCAACTCGTCACAGACGGGCTACGACCGCGACCTGTTCAAGCACTGGTCCGACCCGGACGGCAACGGCTGCGACGCCCGCAACGACATGCTCCAGCGCGACCTCACGAACGTCGTCCTCCGCGACGGCAGCGACTGCATCGTCGAGCGAGGAACCCTCAACGACCGGTACACGGGCGAGGCGATCCCCTTCACCCGCGGCGTCGCCACGTCCGGTGCCGTCCAGATTGACCACATCATCCCGCTCGCAGCGGCCTGGACCGGTGGTGCGAACGAGTGGGACGCGACTCAACGTGAGGCCTTCGCGAACGACCCGATGAACCTGCAGGCCGCCGAGGGCCGGGCCAACTCAGCCAAGGGCATGCGGCTCGCGTCCGAGTGGATGCCGACCAACACCGCCTTCCACTGCACGTACCTGGCCCAGATGACGAACGTGCTCAAGGCGTACGACCTCGGGATCACCCCCATTGACCAGGACGCCATCATCAACGGCGGCACCATCAACGGCGTCTCGTTCGCCGGGGTGAGCTCGTGCGCCCTGCCAGCGGGCGCGGTCGTGACCGCGCCGTCGGCCACGACCGTCGAGACGATCCAGGTTACCGCCGCCCCTGAAGCGACCAGCACTACAGTTCCGGTCGGGGCTGAGACACCCGCCGCCGTCGCGCCCACCGAGGCCGCGCCCGAGGTCGAGGCTGAGTCCCCCGTCCTTGCGACCACCGGCGATGCGGCACTGCCCTGGACGCTGGGGCTGGCCGGCGCAGCGCTCGTCGCGCTGACCGCGCTCGTGCTCCAGCACCGCCGCAGGGCGTAAAAATCCTGGACAATGCGTTCGTCTCGTCCCGTCGCTTCATGCGCCTGGCGGGGTTCGTCGTCGTCCCCGCATAGGTAGTCCACAACGACCAACCAGACCCTCGGAGCCTCCGATGACCACCGCGACACGCAGAATCCCAGCTCTCAATATACCAATCGAGTTCGAACCTACTGTTGATCACGAGTTCGCAGAGTCCATCTCATTCGGACGGGGGGCTGGCGTTCGGGCTAGTTGTGGCTATCGCGTTTTGGACGATGGTGATCGAAGTTGAACGGCGACGCGCTGACGGTTGCGGACTCCGCCGTGATCTGCGTTTGCCCGGTCGCTTCCACGCCAGCAAGCAGTCGAAGAAGGCTCTCACGAACCCGCTATTCGTAAACCTGGAGTTTCCGGACTCGGGGTTCGGGTTCGAGTTCGAGTACACACTGGAATGATGTGATGTCGCTTCAACGGCAACGACCGAGGCATCAGGCATCCCCGACACCTCGGTCGTTCTTCGTGTGGCGTTACCCGACTGACTTACCGTAGACGTACTGAGCCGTCGCGGTGGGCGTGAAAAAGCTGACCCCGTAGACGTAGTTGCCGCCAGTGATGCTCCCGACAGCCTTGACGTCCTGTGAACCGGCGATCCAGCTATAGGCGGGTCCTCCGCTGTCACCTTGGTCTGTGACCTTGCCGTTTCCATTGTTGCCGGCCTGCCACAGACTGCCGATGGTGATCCACTTCGCAACCGTCTTCTTTGGCTGGAACACGAAACAGCCGACACACATCGTCGAGGATCCAGGTACCTGACTGTTACCGTATGCGGTCCATGATCCGGTCCAGTTGCCGCTGAATCCGATATCTGCTCCGGTGGAAACTCCCGTGGTTCCGCGCGTATTCGTCACGTTGCTGCCGACTGCCTGGGGGCCGCGGTACATCTTCGTGGCGAAGTCGCCGAATATGTTGACCGGCTTCAGAACCATGAGGTCGATGGCAGCAGCAGAGCTCAGCAGATTTGAGCTGGTGTCGCCGATTTTCGCAGCGATTACGGAATTCGTGAACCTAAAACCGTTCATGCCCTGGTAGTTCCCGTTCATCGCGCAATGTCCAGCGCTCAGGCCTCCGACTCCGTGGACCTTGGAGCCCAAGCTGTAAGGAAGCCCGGCGGAATCTGTCAATCCCCCTCCTGCTTTGAACGGCGTAGTGTCGTGGCCCCTGTCGTAGTGGAGTTCACCGATCAGCCCAGTGATGACAGCGTCCACCGGCGGCGTTGCGTAACCGGCCTCGCGGGTGCCAGCGGTGACGACCTCCTGTGCCCGAGCTGTCACTGCTTTCGTATCTGCGGTTTCATTGATTGTGACCACAACGCTGCCGCGGACGATGTCGATGTTATAGCCGAGAATTTCTGGAGGGGTCTCCCGTTCCCGGGGAACAAGGCCGATGTCGTCGATTGCGAGCAGACCCTGACACAGGGGCCCAAGAACCCACTCGAGATGGGCAGGTAGATCCGGTTCTTCGAATCGAAGTTTCGGGCCTGGCTCAGGACGTTGTTATCCGGAGCCAACGAGGGCGAGGCACGATCACCAGGCTCAGGAATGGTAAGCATCGCTCACGAGACGAGGCTGCGACGTCCTCTCCGCAATGCTCCGAGACAGCAGCATCGACAAACCATTCCTTGTCATTGCCGCTTGGCAAGAATCATAGGGACACCCTTCACAGAGTGTCCTACGGCAGCAGGTGAGCCAGCAGCTGCGATGCGGCCGTTCCGACGTAGATCGTGTCCGCGGACACTGCAAGCGACGTTGGTGCTGGCGCGTCGACCGTGACGACTCGCTGGAAGGTCACTGCGCCGTCCTCAGATCGGAACACCGCCCCCCGCGTGAGCGTGAACAGCTCGGAGCCTCGCACGTCAAGGTCCAGTACCGGTAACCCGTCTGGCATCTGCACTGCGCGAAATGCCCCGTTCTCGGTGTCGAGAATTCGCAACCCCGAACCGCTCGCGCTGACAATCTGTGTCCCGAGCACCTGCAGGTGCTGCGGATTTCCCGACGCGTGCAGCTCGCTCACGCCCCCGGGTAGTGAACGCCAAGCGCCTGACGTGGAGTCGAAGAAGCGGAGGGGTTTGACCGTGGATGACCCCCGCGCCTGGATGTGGGGCACACCGCCCACCACGGCGATCCAGTAGTAGCGATCATTGCCGAGGGCAGGATCGTTGTCTCCCTGGAATGAGACCTGCCAAGGGCCCGCGCCAACGCGACGCCAGACGGTCGGGGCCCCATTCCCGCCCCCCGCTGCCGCTCCGACAGCCCACTGACCAGACGACGATTGCATGGCAACGTCATAGACGTGGTACGACGGCCCAATCGGTGACTGGTTCCAGGTGAGCCCGCCATTGTCCGTCCAAGAGAACCCTCCGTTGGGGTCCAACGGGTCCAGCGGAACGTCCTGGAGCGGGTCGATGTTCGGAGCGACCAGCCCCCAAGGGGCTGGCCGGTAGACGGCGATCTGGTGCGTGTAGGCGTTGTGGCGGACACCGAGGAACATTCGCGAGTCGAGGTCAAACGGATTGATTGAGATCGGCCCGGTATTCGCGTTGTAGTCGCCGAATCCGGCGTAGAGGGCATTCTCGAAAATCTCCAGCTCGATGATCCGTCGTCCGAGCGACGTCGGCTGAGCAGCTGCCTGCGGGTGGACTCCGAGGAGAGTCCACCCTGCAGAGGGCTGCGACGCCGACGCCGCAGGGACAGCGGTCGCCGATGCGATGATCGGCACGGACCAGATCGCCACGCCGCCCATCGTTCGCCTGGTAAGAGTGCTCGGCTGGTGCGTCCGCAGGGGCCCGCGACCGGTCGTTTCACGCCTACCGTGACCCGCATCGTGCACTAGACGCACCAAACAACGCGGACATACCCGGGGTGCCCGCGGCCGGTCCCGGGCGCCAGTCCGGCGGAGATCAAGCTGGCCTGCGTGACACTCAGCGTTCCGCCATTCCCAGTCGGGTCGCTGCCGGGGCGCGCGAAGGAGGAGCCTGCTGCGCCGCTGCCAGAGCCAATCTGAAGGAGGGTTGAACCCTGGAAGTTCGCACCAGCGAGGCCGCCTCCGCCGCCGCCTGCGAACCCACCGCCACCTCCGCCGCCCGCTGCACGGAACTCGTCCCCGTTGCTCAACCGAGCAGAGCCATTGCCGCCGTTGCCGCCGCCTTGCGCGCCCGTGCCGTTGTTGCCGCCGGCGCTGCCTGCGTTGCGCACGACGCCGGTCCAGTTGCTGTTCGCCGCGTAATTGGATGCCCCGCCGCCGGCACCGCCCGTCGCGCCCGACCCGCCCAGAGCTGGACTGACGGCGAAACCGACCCCCGCTGAGGCGGTGCCTCCAAGGCCAATGGCCCGCCCGTTGCGGTTGACGCCGTTGGCTTGTCCGTAGGCGAACCCGAACTCGGGGGCTCCAAGTGCTCGCTTCATGTCAGTAGTCCCCACCGTGAATTGGCTGACGCCGCCACCGCCACCGCCGCCTGCGACTACGATCGGGGAGTTCGTGGAGAACAGGATCGCCGAGCCACCGCCACCTCCACCGGGGCCCTTATCTACTTCAATGCTCCGGGGACCAGGTGTTGAGTTCCCACCGTTCCCGTATCCCGTTCCGCCGGCCGCAGTCGTGCCGTCGGTGGTAATGGCCCCACCCTGCCCGACCACGATGCGCAGTGAGAGGGTCGAGGTGAGACCGCTGAGGTTGATTCGGCCCACCGATCGAGCGCCGGGATTCGGTCCGCCGCCGCCCGCACCGCGCACCTCGAAGTCGAGGTACCCGGTTCCCGGTGACACGTTGAGCGTGTAGGTGCCAGGTACGCTCCAGTCCAGAGCACCCGGTGTGCAGCCCGACGCAGAAGCAAGCGGGGCTGCGACTGCGGCGGCAAAGACCGGCACGCTCCACGCTGCGCTCTGCACCATCGTGCGACGGTCGATGTTGCGTGTTCTGCCCTGATGTTGATTCATGAGGATTCCTTGCTTTCATGCTCTGTGTGGACAGACCGGGAAAGAGCATCCGGTTGCCGCTCGTTGAGCCGGGTCCGTCGTGGCGATATCGGCGAGGATTTTCCCCGCCTGTGGGCCCACGCTAGGGGCCGCGGAATCTCGCGCATCATCCGAACGCACATCGAGCCCGCTTCTGCGTCCTATCGCCCAGACTGTGCGTTTTCCGTTCTCTTCGACGGCCGTTGCAGGCCCGAGCGGGCCCCGTCAGCGGCCCAGCGCAGTGGCCAGCTGCGTGGGTCGCAACTGCGCGGTGGTGGTCCTGGGATGCCAGGCGCGGACACACGCGGACGACTTCCGCGAAAGAGACGCCCTCGAGGGTGCGCGCCCAGAGAGAGTGAACTCGGTCAGTGGCCTCGCTCCGGGATCGCCAAGCGGCGGGTTCAATCCTTACTGCTCACGGAAGAGCAGTCTTGGCTCGTGCACCTGCCCGCAATCGACCATCTGCAGCAACCTGAACGACGACCACACGACGACTTCGAAGCGTCGGCACTCGATGGGAGTCGCCCCCTGGAGACCGCGCCCCCCTCCACGCGCGCAGCAGACTTTCTCAGTTCTTCCAGCCCTGCGGCACCCGCGAGGAAGAGATCACACGCAGCACCCTCAGCGAGGTCCGAACGCGAGTCAGTGGAATTCACCTGGACGGACAACGCGCGCTCGATGAACGCATCGTCTCTCCCCTCAAGCGCCTCGACCCTGTATGGGGGCACGAGCTCTCAGGCCGAAGCACGTCATCGTGCAAGGCCCACGGCGCGCTGCCCAGAGGTGCCCACGGCTGAGCTGCGCCAACGCGACCGGAGACGCGCTTTCCGCCTCCCCCATTGAGTGCGCCGACGGACCCAGCGAGGAACGCAGAACGCGATCTGCTGGGGCCTGTGGTGAGAGGCAGAAATCCTTGTCGAACTCGACGGCACAGGCGCCCTGTGGGAAAGCGCGAAGCACCGGTCCGCTGTCCGCGGAATGAGCGTGTCCGTCTCGCGGACAACGGATACTCCAGCGGCGGCCCCATTGCATCAGATGTCACCAGGCACGCTGCGAACGGCTGCTGCGAGTCGACGACGACGTCGGTAGACCAGGTGTGCCCAGGGGAACGCAGCGATCAACTTCCGCAGAGCCGAGACAGCTTCGGCAGAACCGGCTCTGACCGAGACATCGTTCACCGCGGCAGATTCCGGTATTTCGAGAACGCCTCATTCGCTTGGGTTCGAATGTAGCCCTCGCTTCCCGGGATTGAGAGACGCTCACTGTTCGCTCGGGCCACAACCCCCGGGAGTACCGCAAGGGACGTTGCTCAGCGCGCCGAGCACGCCAGGTGACCTGTCTCTAGCAGGCTCCCGGAGCGGTGAAGGAGAGCGCGCTGATCGTCACGTACTGCCATCCGAACGGGTCGCCACCCACGTAGTCCAGGCGCGTTCCCGTTGCCGGGACCGCGCCCAGGTCGAAGGTGTCACGGTAGAACGTCGTGGGGCTGCCAGCTGGAACGCCATTCGTGTTCACCCGACGGAACGGATCCCCGATCGTTCCGGTGCCCGACGCGTTGCCGTAGCTTGCAACCACGGT
This sequence comes from Pseudoclavibacter sp. VKM Ac-2867, assembly GCF_015351275.1. Lineage (NCBI taxonomy): Bacteria > Bacillati > Actinomycetota > Actinomycetes > Micrococcales > Microbacteriaceae > Pseudoclavibacter > Pseudoclavibacter sp. VKM Ac-2867. The sequence goes on along the minus strand of NZ_JADKSL010000023.1, from coordinate 10,846 downwards.
TGCGGGCGCATCCAGGAACGCGATCACGTCATCGTGATCATTGGACTTATTGATGTCGTCGAGCGTGATGCGGAAGTTCGTGACGTCAACAGCCACTCCGGCAGCGTTGATGATCTCGAAGCTGATCCGTTGGAACACCGGAAGTGCAGTGCTGCCTGCTGGGCGTCGCTGGTTCAAGATGAGCGGACCGGCCGGGCCGGGAACCGTGGATAGCTGGTCATTGCCGATCCAAGTACGGGCGCTCTGCGAGAAGTTGTAGAAGCTGGATGCAGTTCCGAACTGGGCGTTCTCGGACTGTGCCATCGTGACCCGCACACGATAGGCCGGGGTTCCGGTTGCGAGCGTCACGCTATTGACCGCCGACGGGAAGCCAGTCGAAGAGCTGGTGCCATTCGTGGCAACCGTGGTGAAGTCAACGCTGGCGTTGCACAGCTGACTCGCCGAGGCATGAGGCACTGCGACTGCGGCCGCAATGACCGGCAGAGACCATGCCACGCTCCCGACCACGGTGCGGCGGGGGATCTGGTTTGAAGATGATTCGGACATGGGTTCCTTCTGGTTGCGAAGAGGGGGACGACTGGGCAGGGCACACGCCCAGGTCAAAAAGTGGCACTCAGCAAGAGGTGTCGTCCAGACGATAGGTGTTTGGCTAGGTATCCGAGCAAGAAACTGGCACGTCTGCGCTTGAGTGCACCAATCGTTCGTAAATCGGTCGACCAGACTTCGCGCCAGTTGATAGCCCGGGCGTGACAACGGGTTCCGTGTCCTGGTTCGGCCCGGACCTCGCATCGAGCTGGGCATCCTCGCACGCACAACCACACACTGCGGCGGTGTTCGCCCTTGCCACCGGACGACAGGACTCGAAACTCGGTGCCTCGTCAGATCACCCGCCGTCCCCGTCGATCACCGGCCAGACATCGGAAACGACGCCGACTTCGGCAGACTCGGCCAACGCTCGTCGCATGACACACGGAGGAGAACCTCGATCCTGCCGTCACTGCAGTTGACGGCAGGGATGGGTTCTGGGCTTGCAGGGCATGCGCAATCGATATCGGCTGCGCCTGATGTCGGCCACGATCGTGTCACTTTCAGCGCTGAAGCGCAGTTGCAGTCTGCGTTGCGACTCCGTGAGGCGCTTGGCCACGGTCCCGGCTTCAGCTCCGGATCGGCGGCGTAAGACGAACGTGCGCCCTGGGACGCCAGGTCTTGGGGACCGGCCGTATCGAATGGCAGGTCGATGGGCACGAGGACGACGTCGTCCCGCTCTGCTTCTGCCACGGGCTCGATCGTGGATACCCGGGTGCAACCGCTGCGATGTCGTCCCGGGAGAGCGACGCGGTGCTCGGCCCGCACTCACAGTGCGGGTTGCACTGTTCGAGAACACGAAGGACGTGCGGGACGCCGACTGGGCTTCGACCCGCAGCAGGCTGCAGCTGGTCGGCGCAACGTTTGCCGAGACGGCGATGAAGGAGGGAGCTCGCAGTGCGGTGAAGCTGACTGGCTGGTCGCGGTCGGTGCGGTTCACGGGGACGCAGCTGGAAACTCTGCGGGCGACGCCGGCCAGCGGCTCGGTCGACGACGAACTTCAGGTGAGCTCCTGGAGGATCCTCAAGAGCAGAAGGACAAGCGTCACGATAGTCCCGAGCACGGACACGCTCGCTGCGGCGATACCAAGGCGGCGCCCACGACCGCGCGGCACGATCGTGAATACGGCCATGATCGATGCGGCGAATTGGAACGGCCAACCGAGGACGAATACCGGCGGAATGCAGCTGAAATAGAGGCCGGTCAACGCCAGGAAGAGTGCGGCCAGCGCGAGGCGGGTTCTGTCCGGACCGAGTCCTCGGCTGGCCGTCGCGAGTTCACCCCTCGGCGCATTCAAGGGCTGCAGATGAGCAGGGTAGGGGGTTTCCGGGTCGAAGGGCTTGCAGGGCGCGAACTCGATCGGCGTCGAGGGTGCCGTCACGTGCCCGTGCAGCATCGCTCATCGCAAGAGCGTCGTTCCCGCGTCCTGCTGCCTCATGCTGCATGATCGCCCAGGCGAAGAGAGCTCGCTCGAGAGGGGTCGACCGTGTCGCCGTGTCGAGGGTCCACCCGAATGTCGTGAGGAGCGCGATGCCGATGAGTGCGAGGAGCACCGCCCCTCCCGGCTCATCCGGCTTGACGACAAGAAGGACATAGCTGGTGCCAACACTCCCGGCGCCAAGCAACGCGCTCACGGCGATCTGGGTGCTCCAGTACCCGTTCCCCGTTCGTGCGTTCGCAACTTTTGCCATGGCGCGATCCTAGGCGGATGACGCGGCGGGACAGCGTCCCCGTAGTGCTCACAGCCACGAGGTTTGCTGCCGAGCAAAGATACGTGGATGACCTTCCCGTTATTCGGCCTCATCCTCGGCGCCGTGGTGCTTCTGAGTGGTGTTCTGCTCCTCACGCCGCTCGGACGAAAGCGCCGAGCTGTCGTGACGGTCGCGATCGTCCTGTTGAGTGCGGGAGCACTCGCCGGCCTCGAGGTCACGGCAATGCTCTTCGACGTCGTCTTCAGCTCGGATTGGCTGCCCGATCAGGGTTAGCGACTCGGGGCGGAGAGAGTCAGAACACCGGTCGGTCAGCCGTGGAGACGACAACGGCTGCGACCACGGCAAGAACTGAGACTGCGCCAGACGCAGCCCAGGTCCACCGCGGCACGGTGCGTCGCGCGACAAGCAGGAGCTGCGCGAGAAGCGCTAGGGCGGCGAAGGCAGCAACCACGGTCCCGACAATCGCCGGCTCGAACACCGCGAGCTGCTTCGTGGCGACCCCAGTGGCACCGGGCGCCGAGTACCACGTCACGCCGATCTGGCTCGCGACGACGACCAGCGAAAGCGCAGCGATGAGAAGCAGGCCGAACGAGAGGATGACGCGCTGGGCCCGGGGCATGGCCTCAGTATGCAGATGTCCATGCCCGGCGTGCAACGGCGCGCAGGAAAAGACGTGCGCGCATTCGCTCATGCGCCGGTGTCAGTACCAGCATCTCCGTCATCGTCCGCGCCGGCCTTGCCGCGGACCGCAAGAGACCAGACGATTCCGATGAGGATGCCGGCCAGAGCTCCGATGCCGAGACCGATGGACCAGCTGTCCAGGATGAGTGCGAGAGTCACGCCGATCAGGAGGCCGAGGGATATGCCGACGCTCATCTGCGTCGATCCGTTCACACCACTTCTGGCACTTCCGCGTTCTGCGTCGTCCATGTCGTCTCCCTTCGTTGCTCTCCAAGCTATGCGCTCCCAGCCGGCCCACCATCGCCTGTGAGGGGGAGATCACTCACCCCTCTGCATGAGACTCTGCTCACCCCGAGAGGGAGGTCAGTCGCATGCGTCTGGCCGCGGCGCGGTCGCCTCGGCTATCGTCATGGCGTGACCGACAGACCTCTGCTCACCGTCGACAGCTGGACCGACACCCGAGACACCCTCCATCGTTGGCTGCAGATCGTCGGAAAGATCCGAATGGTGAGCACGCCACATGTCAACCACTGGTGGAACGTGACACTGCACGTCACCCCGCGCGGGCTGGGCACGGGCTCGCAGGTGCACGGTGACGCGATCTTCGACATCGAGTTCGACTTCACTGCGCACCTGCTCGTCATCCGTCACAGCGACGGCGCCGAACGCAGGCTGCCGCTCGTGCCGATGACGGTGGCTGAGTTCTCGGCTGGGCTCTTCGAGCTGCTCGCCGAGCTGAACCTGCACCCTCGCATCCACGGGGCCCCGAACGAGGTCGAGCTCGCGATTCCGTTCGCCGAGGATACGAAGCACTGCAGCTACGCCCCAGACGCGGCGCACGCGTTCTGGCGGCAGCTCGTCGACGCCGACCGCGCGCTCTCGCGATTCAGGGCCGAGTTCACCGGGAAGGTGAGCCCAGTGCACTTCTTCTGGGGTGCAATGGACCTCGCCGTCAAGCGTTTCTCCGGACGAGAAGCCCCCGAGCATCCGGGCGGCGCTCCGAACTGCCCCCACGAGGTCATGATCGAGGGCTACTCGCACGAGATCTCGAGCGCGGGTTTCTGGCCCGGTGGCGGGCGCGAGGGCGCCTACTACTCGTACGCGTACCCCTCACCAGCAGGCTTCGCCGAGGCGCAGGTTCCGGACGGCGCGTACTGGGACGACACGCTCGGCGAGTTCCTCCTGCCCTACGAAGCGGTGCGGGCATCCGCTGATCCGGATGCGCTTGTGCACGCCTTCCTGACCGCTACCTACAACGCTGCGGCTGCGCTCGCCGAGTGGGAGAGCATCACTCAGAACGCATAGCCTCGGGCACCAGTGCGTCGGAGCACGGGCCCAGCTGTGGATCTCAGCGGCGGGATGCCTGCCCGCGCCGCTGGTTCCAATAGCGGTAGACGAGCTCGGGATACTCGGCCATGACGTCGACGTCGGCGACGAGCTGTTCGAGTCGGGCCTCGTAGCCGTCAGGGGTCAGGCCGAGCGCTCGGATCTTCTCCAGCTTCGAGACGTTGCGCTCAGGATTCGCGGTCTCGAAATCGAGGAGCGCCCTTGCTCGTGCGGTGATCATCTCCGCAGGATAGGTCACCACATAATCAAGGCTCCAGTTCTTGATTTCCGCCAGCGTTTCGTGCATGCGGGGAACCGGCAAGCAGTCCTAACCCGCGACGGGACGAACGCCGACGAACTGCATCCGGTCTTCGCCGTAGAAGCAGGACTGCAACGCGAAGTCGCCTTGCAGCCCGATGAGGGCCTCAGTCGTCTCCCAGTGCTTTGCCGTGTGCCGCACGTCGACGACCTCGAACGTTCCGGGTTGCCCTTCGACCTCGAACTGCGTGCCGACCTCCCAGTTCAAGACGACGTCGCCCCCGCAGTTGTTGTGCGCCGCGTAGACGGCTGGGACTCCGACGGTGTTCCGGTACGAGGTCATCTCGATGAAGGAGCCGTCGCACACGTCGAGTTCGGCTTGTCCGCCCTCGACGCCGAGTCGCACCGCCGGGAGCTGCACCTCAGCCGCGACGTCGTTCACTGCAGCTTTGACCTGACCGTATCCGCGTTCGACCGTGGTCGGTGCGAAGAGCGACGCCGCGAGCACAGCCGCCCCAGCGAAGATGAGGGCCGTGCCGAGCACGCCGAGCACGATATTGCCGAGTGAGCGTCGCCGGCGTCGCTGCGACGCCGCTCGTGCGTGGGCAGGCGGCGCGGGCCGGGTGCTCGTCATAGACAGCGGTCTCCTCAAGGTCGGGCGATGCCGATTCTCCACCAGCACCTTATGGTCTCCGTGTGAACGGATGCGCGACCAGCGCTGGAGGGGCCCGTCGCGCACTCATCTTCGTCTCGGCTGGTATGCGTACGGTCGATGTCATGTCAGATCAGCACGCGAACCCAGAGTCCGAGAACGACGCCGCCCTCGAAGAGACCAACGAGCGGCTCGAAGCCGAGTCGATCCAGGGCCTCGGCACCGGCGAACCGAACCAGGAACGACCCGACCAGCCGCCGACGCAGGTCCGCGACGACGCCGCACAGCACCGCGACGACACGATTCCGCCCGCCGGCGTCAACGGCTGAACGGTCACGAAGGCCGGGTCCGCGTTGGCGGGCCCGGCCTTCGTCGTCCTCAGCCCAGTTGTCACCGTGCCGTTTCACAAGCGGAGCTCAGTCCCCCGCAGGCTCCACGTCGGCGGGTGATTTGTCGGGTCGCCATCCTCGCCAGCTCGGCTGCCGGAGCCGTCCGCCAGTGGTCCACTCAGCGAACTCGACCTCGCCGACGAACACCGGAGCTACCCAGACGGCACCCCTCGCGTCCGATGCCGGAATTCCCTCGAACGGCGGCGTATCTCTCACCTCCGGGTCGAGCTTGCCGAGCGCTCGCTCCAGGTCTTGGTCGCTGAAGCCGGTGCCGACCCGTCCGACGTAGCGAAGCCCGTGGGCCCCGGGAACGCCCAGGAGCAGTGAGCCGATTGCACCCGACCGGCGGCCGCGCCCCGGTCGCCACCCGCCGACGATCACCTCCTGGGACCTGTGGTGCTTGACCTTGATCCAGCTATCTGAGCGCCGCCCTGGCCGGTAGACGCTCTCGAGACGCTTCGCCATGATGCCCTCCAGCCCGAGCTCTGCACTGCTGGACAGGGCGAGTCGGGCGTCGCCCGTGATCGCCGGTGGCACCCGAAGGCCGTGCACTTCCCGCACGGCCTCCTCGAGCAGTGCACGGCGCTCGACGTATGGCCGACGAAGCAGGCTCTGAGAGTCGACTTCGAGCAGGTCGAACGCGAAGTACTCGACGGGCACGTCTTTCGCACCCTGTTCGATGTCCCTCGGCGTTCGCAGGCCCATCCTCGCCTGCAGTCGACCGAAGTCCGGTCGTGCCCTACGGTCGAGCGCCACGACCTCGCCATCCACAACCACCGACCGGCCCACCGTGCTCGCCCTCAGCGCATCGACGACTTCCGGATAGACCGTCGTCACGTCGTTGCCGTTCCTCGTGTGCAGACGGATGCCATCCGGCTGCACGGTGGCGACGATGCGGATGCCGTCCCACTTCATCTCGAAGGCCCACTCCTCCTCGTCCTCGAAAGTGCCCTTCTCGCGAGGCGTTGCGAGCATTGGCGCTATCGAGCTCCCGGCGCCACCTTCCTTACCGGGGCCGTGGCGCTTCGTCTTCGGAGTCTTCGTCGAAGGGCTTTCACGCTCCATCCGGTGCAGCAGCCAGGTGTCCTTCTCGTCGTTGCTCCCCCGTGTGCGGATGAGGGCCACCCGTGTCGGCTGGCCGAGCCCGCCCGCGGCCGCGCCGTGGAGTGTGACGATGACCTCCTCGCCGTCCCGCCACTTCTCGAGATCGTAGGTGCCGGAGTCCCAGAGATGCACCTCGCCTGCCCCGTACTCGCCTCTCGGGATCGTACCTTCGAACGTTGCGTATTCGAGCGGGTGGTCCTCGGTCTGGACCGCGAGGTGGTTCCGCCTGGTCTCGGGGGGAATGCCTTTCGGGACTGCCCAGGACACCAGCACGCCGTCGCGCTCGAGGCGGACGTCGTAATGGAGCCGCCGCGCGTGGTGCTCCTGGATGACGAAGCTCCGCCCGTCCGAGGACGGTGGGGCTGCCTTGGGCATAGGCTCGGTCGTCTTCGCGGCATCGCGCATCGATCGGTAGCGCAGCAGCCGGTCCTCCTGGCCCGCCTCGGCAACTGGGGCGAGGGGATCCGGGCTCGTGCGCATCCGCTCCAGCACCTCGGCGAACTCCAGCTGCCGAAGCCTGCCGGAGGCGAGCTCTCGCCACGTGCGCGGAGCGGCAACCGTGGGGCGTGCGCGCCCGCGAAGCGAGTAAGGAGCGATCGTGGTCTTCGCTGCACTGTTCTGGCTCCAGTCCACAAGCACCTTGCCCGCCCTCAGAGCGGTTCTCATCTCGCTCACGACAAGCTCGGGGTGGTCAGCCTCCAGCGCTCTCGCGAGCTCGTGCGCGACCTGCGATACCTGTTCGGAAGTGTGGGTTCCGTCAAGGGCCGTGTAGAGGTGGATCCCCTTGCTGCCGCTTGTCACCGGGACCGGGTCGAGCCCCATGTCCCTCAGGATGCGGCGCGAGAGACGCGCGACCTCGGCGCACTCCAGGAGTCCGGCGCCCTCCCCCGGATCGAGGTCGAGCACCATTCGGTCCGGATTCAGAGCTGCGCCGTGAGCCGAGAAACGCCACTGCGGCACGTGGATCTCGAGCGCCGCGACCTGGGCGAGCCAGGTCAGCGTCGCGACATCACGGACGATCGGATACTCGTTCCTGTGGTCCCGGTGATCGATAGCCTCTCGCGGCACCCAAGCCGGCGCGCTCGCCTCGAGGTCCTTCTGGAAGAAGACCTTCCCGGGATGCTCTGCCGTGCCGACGCCGTCCACCCACCGCTTCCGAGTCACCGGTCTCTGCCGGATGTGCGGAAGCATATAGGGCGCGATCTCCGCGTAGTACGCGAGCACCTCGGCTTTTGTCGTGCCGGAATCGGGGTACAGCACCTTGTCGAGGTTCGTCAGGGTCACCCGGTGCCCCTCGACCACCACCGTCTGCTGGGACGTCGCCATCGGCCCAGGATGCACCCGACTCCTGAATCGCGGACCGACGAATACACAGCCTCGACCCGGTTTCCGGCGTGACTCGTCGGCTGTACTGGGCGCATGAGATCCATCTGGAAAGGCTCGATCGCCTTCGGCCTCGTCAACGTGCCCGTGAAGCTGTACAGCGCCACCGAGGACCACGACGTCCACCTGCACCAGGTCCATGACAAGGACGGCGGGCGCATCCGCTACCAGCGACGTTGCGAGGTCTGCGGGACGGTCGTGGACTTCGAGCACATCGACAAGGCCTACGCCGAGGAGGACAGGACCGTCGTGCTCACGGAGGAGGACCTGAGCTCACTGCCGGAAGAGCGCAGTCGTGAGATCGACGTCGTCGAGTTCGTGCCGAGCGAGCAACTCGACCCGATCATGTTCGACCGCAGCTACTTCCTCGAACCCGATTCGAAGTCGGCGAAAGCGTACGTTCTGCTGCGCAAGACACTGGAGAAGACCGACAGGACCGCCATCGTGCACTTCTCGCTCCGGCAGAAATCACGACTGGGCGCGCTTCGGACCCGAGGCGACGTGCTCATGCTGCAGTCCCTGCTCTGGGACGACGAGGTGCGCGAGGCGAAGTTCCCGGCCCTCGACGAGCGTGTGAGGATCTCGGCGAAGGAGCTGAAGATGTCGGCGTCGCTCGTCGAGTCGTTCGCTGCCGACTTCGCGCCGGATCGCTTCACCGACGACTACCAGGAGCAGCTGCAGCAGCTCATCGACGCGAAGCTCGCGGAGGGGGACGCCCTCGACACGGCGGCGACCTTCGGCGAGTCCGAGGATTCGGAACCAGGCGGCGAGGTGATCGACCTCATGGAGGCGCTTCGCAGGAGCATCGACAAGGGCAAGACGACACCTGCGAAGAAGGGCACCACGGGGAAGGCGAGGTCGAACGCGGCCTCGGTGGGAAAGAGCGGCACGAAGAAAGCAGCCGCGAGAAAGGGCGGTGCCAGCAAGACGACTCCCAAGAAGGCTGCTCCCAGGAAGTCGAAAACCACCAGGTCGAAGCCCAAGAGCTCTGTCACCGCGAAGAGCTCGAAGACCGGGTAGGCGGGTTCCTCGTCAACCGGAGCGGCGCACGTGCCTGATTTGGCAGACGCGCACCAACTCGGCCGTGCTCGGCACGGAGGGCCGGCGGCAGTGCATCACCGCAGTGCCGCTGGCTCTCCGGCATCCGGGCGTGCGCCCGAACGTCAGGTGCTCGGTGTGCTCCCCGATTCGGAGGTGGGCGTCGGCTCCCCCGTCGGTTGCGGCTCGCTGGGACCCTCGGTCGGCTCCGGAACGGGAGGATCCGTCGGCGCCGGCGTCTCTTCGGGCTCCGTCGGGGGCGTGCTGCCACCAGGACCGTCCGGGACGGGCTGGGCCGTCAACGCCGGTGGTACTGGCTCGGACGGTGCTGGGGCCTGGGTGGGCTCGTCTTCTCCAGAATCGTCCAGCGGAGGCTCCGGTGCGTTGGTGTCCTCCCCCTGCTGGGAGTCGACAGCTGCGCTGTGGGAGCTCTGAGCTGCGGTGCCCTGGCGCACGACCGCTGAGATGCCGCTCGTGCGGGCACGGTCGTCGGCGGCGTCACCCAGTTCGATGAGCGCTGCGTCGTAGGCCGTGAGGATGTCCGCCGATGCGAGCGTCACCTGCAGGCGATGCTCACGACCCAGCGCGAGCGTGCTCGTGGCCATCCCGCCCACTGCGTTCTGGAGCGCCGTGTATGCCGTCTGCAGCGAATCTGCTTCCGAAGTGGTCGCACTGAGCGCGTCCTTGACCTGCTTGAGGGCGTCCTCCAGAGCAGTCTTCTGCGCAGATCCCACGCGCTCAGCGGGCAGGCTGGCAAGCGGCTGCGCGAGCATGTGCAGGTTCACGACATCGCTCGAGTTCGCCGTCGATGCAGCCATACTCGTCGTATCAGGGACAGCGACGGTGTCGATCGGCTCGGCGACGTTGGCACCCTGACCGCTCGAGACCGTCAGCGCAGCGACCACTGCCCCCACGGCGATGACGCTCATGGTCGCCGCGGCGAGCTCACCAGGGCGCTTCTTCACGAACGCCAGTACGGCGTTCGAGGTCTCCCCGTTCGACATACGGCTCCTCCGAACACGATCTGCTCTCGCGCTCAGAACGCGGACAGCTTCACCCAGGGTATGGGGATCTGCGCAAAAGGCGAAGTCAGACCTGCCCGCGAGTTCAGGAAACTCAGAGCCAGACGAAGTGGACGAAGATCGAGATCGCGAGAATCGTAGTGGCGACGAGCGCGCACATGAGCTCGATGACCATGCCGAGGCCCAGCGCCTTCACTGCGGTCCAACTCGAGTCGAGGGCTGCGCGGAACTCCCGCACCCTCCAGTACTCCGACGCCACGAGACCGACGGCGAACCCGATCGGAAGCCCGAACGCCGGCAGCACGAACAGCCCGATGATGCCGACGCCGAGCCCGATGAGCACGGAGCGATTCGGGACCTGCTTCTTGCGCAGGCCGCGCCCTGTGAGCACCCAGCCGATGATCATGCCCGTTATGAGCAGTGCGGCGCCGACCGCGAACGCAGCCCAGACCGGCCAGGAGCCGGCGAAGATCGCCCAGACGAGGAAGCCGATGACGATCGTGATGCTGCCTGGCAGCACGGGAACGATGATGCCGATGATGCCGATGATGGCGAGGATCACGGCGACGATTGCTGCGATCACAGGTGCGCTCATGCTCTCAACCGTATCGGGTCGCCGAGCCCCTCCCTTGGGAGAGTAAAGCCCCGGGCGAGAAACGAGAACGGGGGCCGTGCATCCACAGCTGTGGATGCACG
>NZ_JADKSL010000022.1:0-59163 GCF_015351275.1 Pseudoclavibacter sp. VKM Ac-2867 | reverse complement strand
CGGATGCGCGTGATGGGTTTTGCCGACCGGTGATGGGTAAAAACCCATCACGGTCACCAAAACCCATCACGCGCCCAGGGGTGGCTGGGTTCGCCGCCGGCACAGATCCAAGGTGGTAGGGGAAGCAAGCTCGGCTCTTCGACTGCTGCGACCGGTCGGCGTTCGGGTGGCAGCTGCGGCCTTGTGGCTCCTTCGGTGGGGCGACATCCGGGGGCAGCTGCGGCATACGGCTTCCTCGGCTGGGCGAGAGCCTGGGACATTCGCGGCCTGGAGCTCCCTCGGCGGGGGAGCGGTCGCGGGAGCGTTGCGGCGTTGCGGGTCGACGGCTCCCTCGACTGCGAAGCGGCCGGGGCGCATCCGCTGCCTGCTCTGACGCGGCAGGTCGCGCGTGGTCGGGCGACGCTGATGGGTTTCTCGGATGCGCGTGATGGGTTTTGCCGACCGGTGATGGGTAAAAACCCATCACGGTCGCCGAAACCCATCACGAGCCCAGGGTGGCTGGGTTCGCCGTCGACGCAGCGCGGCGGCTGCCGCGGCGGGGAGCGGGCGTCGCTCAGTGAACCCACTCGCCGCGACGCATGACCCGCTGCACGCCGAGCGACTGGTCCAGTACGACGAGGTCGGCCGAGTATCCCGGCAGCAGCGACCCGACCTTCTCGAGGCCGAGGGCAGTCGCCGGCGTGGTCGACGCGGCCCGCACGACGTCGAGGAGCGGCAGTCCGGCCACGGCCACCGCGTACTGCACTGCGCGCGCCATCGTGAGCGTCGATCCGGCGATCGCACCACCCTGCGTGAGGCGGGCGACTCCGCCGCGCACCTCGACGTCGAGCGAGCCCAGCGTGTAGTCGCCATCGTGCATGCATGCGGCCGACATCGCGTCGGTGACGAGCATGAACTGGTGCGGCTTCGCGACTGCGGCGAGGCGGAGGGCCGCAGGATGCACGTGGGTGCCGTCCGCGATGAGCTCGATCACCGCATCCGGGTGCTCGAGCAGTGCTGTTGCGGGGCCGGGTTCGCGGTGATGCAGTCCTCGCATGGCATTGAAGAGGTGCGTGCCGACCGTCGCGCCGTTGTCGAGCGCTTCGCGGGCGATGTCGTAGGAGGCGTCGGTGTGTCCGATGGCGGCGACGACTCCGGCGTCGGTGAGCGCCTTGATGGCCTCGATGCCACCGGGCAGCTCGGGTGCGAGCGTGACCATGCGAACCTGCCCGCGCCCTGCCGACAGCAAGGCGGCGAGATCGCGGCTGTTCGGCTCGATGAGGTGCTGTTGCGCGTGGGCGCCCGGATGCTCGGGGCTCAGCCATGGTCCTTCGAGGTGGATGCCTGCGAGGGTTCCCTCCTCCGCAAGTGTCGCGAGCGCCGCGACCGAGTCGCACATCGCGCCGAGCTCGTCGGTGACGAGGCTCGCGACGAGCGAGGTGGTGCCCTGTTCGAGATGCGTGCGCGCCGCTGTCTTCGCCGCGAGGGTGCCGAGTCCGTCGGCCGCGCCCGCGTTGTCGAACCCTGCGCCGCCTCCGCCGTGCACGTGCCCATCCACGAAGCCGGGCACGATCGTCGCTTCCCCGAGGTCGACGATGTCGCCGGAGTTCGCGTGGGGTCGACCCGAGCCCACGTGCTGCACGGAGGTTCCCTCGATCTGCACCCACCCGGGCGAGAGGTGACTGTGCGGCGTGATGACGTTCGCGGCGCTGACGATCATTCTGCTAGCTCCGTCTACTCGGTCCTGCTCACTGGTCTGTACCAGTTGTACTTTTGCTCGTGTGGACCTCGGTGTCAAGTCGGGAAGAGGGGTGTGGGGTTCGGGCCCTGTCCCGTCGATTACCCTCGTCGTGGCGTCTCGGACAGGTCGGCGGGCTGTCGCAGTTCCCCGGGTCCGCATCCGGATAAATCTCTGGACGATGTCCAAACTTGACCAGAGTCCAAACTTCTCACTAGTCTCGGAAGCACACCATGAATGCACCCAACTCGCCTTCTGGTGGCCTCCGTGCCCGGAAGAAGCGAGAGACCGAGAATGCGATCGAGAACGCCGCCGTCGACTTGGCCCTTGAGGTCGGCTTCGATGCCACAACGGTCGAGGCGATCTGCGAGCGCGCCGGCATCTCGAGGTCCACGTTCTTCAACTACTTCCCCAGCCGTGAGACGGCCATCACCGGTCGAATCGTCGAACTGCTGCGAGGCGCAGACGCCGACCGGATCCTCGACGCGCACGCACCGAGTCTTGCGCACGGGATGCTCGCACTGGTCCTCGCATCCATCGGGCACGCCCACATCAACAGTGATGTTGCACGCAAGCGAGCCCAGCTCAGCGCAGAGCAGCCGGACACGGTCACCCGATCGACTGGGTCACTCCTCGCGATCGGGGCGCAGCTCCTGGAAGTCGGTGTCGGGTGGCTCGTCCGCCGCCCCGACCACGCTCGCCTCCCGGGGGATCCCGGTCGAGAAGCTGTCATCGCAGCCGGCCTCTGTCACGCCGCCTTCAGCTCCATCATGGTCGATGCGGCGTCGAACCTCGGCGATCTCGAGGTCAGTGACGACGACATCACCCGCGCGTTCGACGCAGTGCGCGTCGTCCTCGACTGACCGCTTCCGTCCCCACGCCCCGCTCCGCTCGTCATCTCTCGTCACCTGACGCGATTCCCTTGCGCGCTGTGCGCAACTTGCTCCATCCGCTCCACCTGCAACATCTGCTCCACCGGTTCCTGTTCCAGCCCCCGCTCCTGTTTCAGTCCCTACCTTGAGGTGTTCTGGTGAAACTCGTTCGTCCCCTTTCTCGCATCACGGTCGCGGCCCTCGCGGCTGGTCTCCTCGTCGGAAGTTTCGGGGTCGGGGTTGCCACGGCGGCACCCGCCACCGACGACAGCGACAAGCTCTCGGGCAGGCTCGCCGCGCTTGCCGACGTCGCCGTCTCGTCAGATCCGGCAGTTGCCGAAGAGCAGCTCAAGTCCACGACGACCGAGCAGCTCGCCCTGCCAGGCTCCGGGCCGGCCAGCATGCGCGTGACAGGTGACAGCGTCGCAGTCACCGTCTACTACTCGACGCCGCCCATCGAGGCCGACATCGATGCGCTCGCAGAGCTCGGAACCGTCGACTCCGTCGCCGCGAAGTACCTGGTGATCGGCGCCACGATCCCAACGAGCAACCTCGAAGCGGTTGCCGCGCTCGAGCACGTGCAGGCCGTGCAGGAGACGCTGACCCCCGGCTCGAGCGGGACGGCCTGGGATGGCGCGCTCGCGTCTACGGTGACAGAAACCGACACTGGGGCAGGCGCGGAGACTGAGACATCGTCTGACCTCGACTCCTGCCGTGCAGTGCCAGCGAACCTCGCGGAACCGCTCAACGTGCCTCTCGCTCGCGAGCTGTACGGCGTCGACGGGGAGGGAGTTCGCATCGGGATCATCTCCGACTCCTTCGATAACTCCGCGGTGCCGCTCCCGAGCACTCCGGCTGGAGATGTCGCGGCTGGCATGCTCCCTGGCCCCGGGAATCCATGTGGATACGAGCAGCCGGTCGAGGTGCTCATGGAGAGCACCGACTCCGGTTCGGATGAGGGGCGAGGCATGGCGCAACTGGTGCATTCCATAGCGCCCGGAGCGACGCTGATGTTCGCCTCGGGGTGGGCGGGCCAGGCGGGCTTCGCGGAAGCAGTGCAACGTCTCACCGAGGCCGGCGCTGACATCATCGTCGACGACGTCAGCTACTTCGACGAGCCGATCTTCCAGGACGGGGTGCCGTCGAACGCCGTGAACGACGCAGTCGCGCTCGGTATCCCGTTCTTCAGCTCAGCCGGGAACACCACCAGCATCGGAACTCTCGGCGAGAGCGCAGGACGCGTGATCTCGTCCTGGGAGGCCCCCGAGTACCGACCAACGGCCTGCCCGGCAGCGGTGACGGATCTGCTGCCCGAGACTGGCCTCGAGAGCGTCGACTGCATGGACTTCGACCCGAGCGCCGGGCAGGACCCGACGAACACGCTGACCTACCCGGACCTCGCGAGCCGGGGCATCACGGCGACCACGATGCTGCAGTGGGCCGAGCCCGTAGGTGCTGCAACCAACGAACTCGCCGTCGTCGTCACCGACGATTCGGGGAGCATCGTCGCTGCCAGTACGCCAGGCAACGCGGGCTCACCGATTCAGATCGCAGCCATCCAACCGGACGCTGGTGACTACAGCTACGTGATCGTGCGCGATACGACTCAGGGGGTTCCAGCGGTGAGCCCACGAGTGAAGATGATCTTCCTCAGCAGCTTCCTGCAGGCGGCAGAGTACTCCGAGAGTGCAGGGGGCGACATCGTCGGACCGGCTATCTTCGGGCACAACGGAACCCCAGCAGTTGTCAGCGTCGCGGCCGCGAATGCCGCCACACCGACGCAGCTCGAGCGCTTCAGCTCGACTGGGCCGACCACGCTCTACTTCGAGCCGTTCCCGGGCACCAACGCTCTCCCGGAGCCAGTCTCGGGTGCGCCGACGCTGACGTCGCTCGATGGTGGGTGGACCAACTTCTTCGGCAGCCCCGTCAGCGACCTCGACGGCGTCTACTCGTTCACCGGCACATCCGCGGCAGCCCCAGCCGCGGCAGCGGTGACCGGGCTCGCGCTGCAGCTGGATCCCGGGGCGACCCCGCAGGAGCTGCGAGACGCGCTCACGGATACGGCCCTGCCCATCGACAGCATCGTCGAGTCGGTGGCCGTGTCCGACTCGGCGGGGGCCGGACTCGTGGATGCGGTTGGATTCCTCGCGGCACTGCCCTCGGCAACCCCTGTCCCGACTCCGACTCCTACTCCTACTCCGACTCCGACCGTCGAGCCGACCCCCGCCCCGACGCTCGCTCCGACAGCAGCGCCGAGCGTCGTGCCCGTGAGCCCGACGGGAGCTCCTGTTCCCGGTTCCGAGACGCTGGCACCGGCTCCCGCGGGTGCAACGCCCGCCGCGGCGGCCGATGGTGCGCTCGCATCCACTGGCACAGACGCCCCGATCGGGCTTGCCGCGGTGATCGGCGCGCTCGCCCTCGCAGCAGGCATCACGATCACCACGCTCCGCCGACGGACCGGCGAGCGATGACCAACAACAGCGCAGTCCCTCCCAACAAAGGTGTTCACGTGAAAACCGTTCGAAATCTGTCCCGTGTGGCAGTTGCCGCGCTGACCGTCGGCCTCGTCGTCGGCGGCTTCGGGGTCGGGGTGGCGTCGGCTGCGCCTGCAACCGACGACGGCGACAAACTCTCCGGACGGCTCACCGCGCTCGCGGCGGTCGACGTCTCGTCTGATCCGGCCGTGGCCGAGCAGCAGCTCGCGAACGCATCGCCCGCCGAGCTCGCGCTCCCCGGATCCGGCCCCGTGAGCCTGCAGCTGAACGGTGGCAGCGTGGCGGTCACGATCTACTACACGACACCGCCACTCGCAGCCGACATCGATGCGCTCGCCGCCCTGGGCACCGTCGATTCCATCGCGGCGAAGTACCTGGTGGTGGGTGCAACGGTTCCGGCTGGGAACCTCGAAGCGGTTGCCGCGCTCAGCAACGTGCAGTCCGTTCAGGAGACGCTCACGCCTACCTCCAGCGGGTCGGCGTGGAACACGGCGAACGCCCTCACCGTGACGGACACCGACACGGATGCGCCCACTCAGCCCAGCACGGACGTCGCGGCAGACTCGTGCCGTGCCGTGCCAGCCAACCTGACGGAGCCGCTCAACGTGCCACTCGCTCGCGAGCTGTACGGCGTCGACGGGGCAGGGGTCCGTATCGGAATCATCTCGGACTCCTTCGAGCACGCAGCCTTCGCGACGCACACGACTGCTGCGGAGGACGTCGCGTCTGGCATGCTCCCTGGCCCAGGAAACCCCTGCGGTTACCTGCAAGCTGTCGAGGTCCTGAAGGAGAGCTCCGCCGGCGGCAGTGACGAGGGGCGAGCCATGGCACAGCTTGTCCACTCCATCGCGCCGGGGGCCACACTGCTGTTCGCCTCGGGCGGCGGGGGCCAGGCAGGCTTCGCGAGCGCCGTCGAAACGCTCTCAGCGGGTGGCGCCGACATCATCGTCGACGACCTCGGTTATGCCGACGAGACCATGTTCCAAGACGGGGTAGCCGCCAACTCGATGAACGACGCGGTCGCGCTCGGCATCCCCTTCTTCACCGCCGCCGGAAATGACACGTCCATCGGCAGCATCGGCGAGAGTGACGGACGCGTCATCTCCTCCTGGGAAGCACCCGAGTACCGACCCGCGGAGTGCCCCGAAGCCATCGCGGACTATCTGTACGTGTTCCAGATCACCAGTGCTGACTGCATGGACTTCGACCCAGGCGCTGGGGAAGATCCCACCAACACCCTGACCTTCCCTGACCTCGAGGCCCGCGGCCTCACGGCGCTCGTCATGCTGCAGTGGGCCGAGCCCGCCGGGGCGGCCACCAACAACCTCGTCGTCGCGGTGACGGACGCGTCAGGCGAGCTCGTCGCCGGCACCCCCCTCGCTGCTCCCGGCTCGCCGGTACAGGTCGCTGCGTTCCAGCCTTCTGCGGGCGACTACAACTACACGATCGTGCGAGACACCAGCGATGGAGTGCCAGCGCTCAACCCGAGAGTGAAGACGATCTTCCCCAGCAGCCACCTGCGTGCGGCCGAGTACTCGCAGAGCGAGGGCGGCGATGTCGTCGGCCCATCCATCTACGGGCACGCCGGCACGCCGAGTGGGCTCAGCATCGTCGCCGCGGACGCGGAGACACCCACCGAGCTCGAGTACTTCAGCGGCACGGGGCCGATGACGCTGTACTTCGAGCCGTTCCCGAGCACAAACGCGCTCCCTGAGCCGATCTCGGGCGCGCCGACCGTGACCTCGCTCGACGGCGGCTGGACGAACTTCTTCGGACAGGAAGTCGAAGGGCAGACCGGCGTCTACTCCTTCACCGGAACCTCGGCGGCCGCACCATCGGCAGCGGCCGTTGCCGCACTTGGGATGCAGCTCCACCCCGGGCTCACGCCGCAGGAAACGCGGGACGCGCTCACGGAGACCGCCATCCCGATCGACAGCATCGTCGAGTCCGTCCCGGTGGCTGACTCGGCGGGAGCCGGTCTCGTGGACGCGGTCGGATTCCTCGCGGCACTGCCAGGCGCGACGCCGACGCCGACGCCGACCGTCGCTCCGACTCCCACGACGACGACGGTCCCCGTCACTCCGACCGGCGTCCCAGTGCCCGGTGTGGTGACGCCGACGCCGACGCCGACGCCTACGACCGCGACCACGACACCGACTCCGGTGGCGGGTGGCAGTCAGCTCGCATCCACTGGAGCGGATGCATCCCTCGGTCTCGGTGTGCTCGCCGGGGCACTTGCGCTCGCCGCTGGACTCGTCGTGGTTGCTGCAGCGAGGCGCAAGCGGGTCGACGAGAAGTAGCGAGTGCCAGAGCTCCGTCGCACGCGGGCGGATGCTCGAGGAGTTGTGGCGGAGTGCTGTTCGAGAGCTCTCGAACAGCGCTCCGCCACAATCTTGCCGGACGGCTGCAGAGGCGGGGCGAGGCGGTGGCGAAAAAACGCCCGTGGGCTACCCGGTGACGAGGCGGTGCTCGTAGGCGAATACGACGATCTGGGCACGGCTCGACAGCTCGAGCTTCGCGAGCACGTTGCGGACGTGCGTCTTCACGGTCGCCTCGCTCACGAACGCGGCGGCGGCGATCTCGCTGTTGCGCAGACCCTTCGCGGCGAGGAGGAAGATCTCCCGCTCTCGAGGGGACAGCGCGGCGATCGCGACGTCGGGGCGAGGGGCGATCTCGGCCGGTTCCGGGGTCGGAGACGCCCCGCGAGCGATGCGCCCCACCGGCATCGCCGGGGCGTCACCCGCGTGCACGGCGCGGATCGTATCCAGCAGCATCTCCGGCGTCGCATCCTTCGTGACGTACGCGCTCGCGCCGTTGTGCATGGCCCGCAGCACCGCTTCGTCCTGCCTGAACGTGGTCAGCATGACGACGCGAGGGCGCGGGCCCGTCTCATCGGCGTACGGGGCTGCCTCCAGGATGCGCCTGGTCGCGGCGATCCCGCTGAGTCCAGGCATGCGGATGTCCATGAGCACCACGTCGGGGCGTTCTCCCACGACGAGCTCCACGGCTTCCTCGCCATCGCTCGCCGTGCCGATCAGCTCGAGGTCGGGCTGCGACTCCACGAGCATCCGCATGCCGTAGACGAACAGCTCCTGGTCATCGACAAGGGCGATGCGGATGCGCGCGGCTGAGCGTGACCGAGCGGCGCGGATGTCGACGGGCTGGGTGGCGGCGTCGTCCGCTGCGCTCAGCGCTGTCGCACTTCCGCTCATGCTGGCACCTCCGCGTGGATGTCCTTGGTCGGGATGAAAGCCGTGACGACGTACGTGCGGCGGCCCCTGCGGTCATCATCCTCCGGCTCGATCCCGGCCGTCAGCCAGCCGCCGGCGAGGCGAGCACGTTCCCGCATGCCGCTCAGCCCCAGTCCGTTCCGCGCCTCCGGGCCTGCCTCTGGCACGCCAGGCGTGGAAGGCAGGTCGTCGTCGCTCGGGACTCCCGCGCTCACGATGTTCAGGGAGAGCCCGACGCCTCGCCAGTCGAGGGAGATGGCGGCGTGCGCGTGCTTGCCGCCGTGCTTCAGTGCGTTGGTGAGGCTCTCCTGGACGATGCGGTACACGGAGCGCTCCTGCACGGAGGTCAGGGACTTCGGGTCGCCGAGCACCTGCAGGTCCACGTCGAGGCCTGTCGGAGTGACCTTCGCGACCAGCTCGTCGAGGTCGTCGAGGCGAGGCTGCGGTGCCGAACTCTCCCCCTCGAGGCCCTCGAGCCCCTCGAGGAGCCCCTGCAGCTCGACCAGCGCGCTTCGCGAGGTGTCGGCGATCTTCTGCAGGTCGTCATGGGGTTCGCCCCTCGACTCGCGCAGCATCTTCGAGCCCTCCGCCAGGGACAGCGTCAGCGCGAGCGAGTGCGCGACGACGTCATGCACTTCCTGGGCGATGCGGCTCCGTTCCTGCAGGAGCGCGAGGTCAGCATCCGACGCGGCCAGGTCCGCTGTGATCGCGAGGCGCGCCTGCCGGTCACGCTGGCGGCGCAGCGCGAACTGCAACGCGACGCCGAGCGCCCACGCAGCGACGGCGAGGACCAAGCCGAGGGCGGCGAACTTGAGCGCAGTCTCGAGCTGGAGTGCGGCGACGTCCACCGGAGCAGTCGCGCCGGCGACCGGGATTCCGCCATAGTTTGCGGAGAACTCCGCCCAAGCAGAATCTGATGCGGACAGGTTGATGTAGTTCGGGTCGTTGGCCTCATTCATCGGAGCGGTGACGCTGAGTATCTGTCCCGTCTGCGGATCGACCTCGTACGTGAGCCCGGAACCGTCTGCCGACGGCATGCCAAGACCGACCCAGTTCATCCAGTCGCCGACGAACACGAGCAGGAAGCCGACGCCGGCGCCGAACGCGACACCGACTGCCAACGTGATCCACCGCAGGGCTCCGGTCGCTCGCCAGGCCACGAAGAACGTGACGATGAAGCCCGCGAGCACGATCGGCCAGTCGGTGCTTCCAGGTCCCGGTACGACCTGGAGCAGCTGCAGGACCGGCACCAGGACGATGATGCCGAGCGCCGCGTAGGGGAGGCGTCGCGAGACGGCGACCGCGAGGGAGTACAGCACGAGGGAGACGACGACCCCGGAGTGTGACCAGCGCCCGGCCTCCGCCACGCACCACAGCGCGAGGAAGACGGCGGCAACCGTCGGCTCCAGGAAGTCTCGGTAGCGTCGGATGACGTTCATCAGGCTCTGCATGCTCACCAAGCTAGGGGCGATTCCGGTCGGGGAGGGCGACGTGGGCGCATGGGGTGTCCCGTTTCATCCGAAGGGGTGAGCGGGGGTGGTGCTCGCGGCGCTGATGCTGCGCATCCGCACCTCTGATGTGCGCTTCGGGTCTTCGGCCGCCAAGCTGGAGTCGCCAGCGTCGGCACCGGCGCGCCCTCGAACCGAAGGTCGTGACCCCACCGATGACTGACAACCGCGCCGCATTCGAGCACTTCGTCGAGCTGTTCTATACACGCAAGCGCGTTGCTGACGCCTTCGACTACCTGGTCGCCGACGACTACCGGCAGCACAACCCGAACATCGCCGACGGTCCCGCGGCTGCCGTCGAGGCGCTCACGCCGAAGTTCGACGGGTCACCGGATGCGACGTTCAGCGTGGAGCGCATCATCGTCGACGGCGACCTGGCGATGGTGCACGTGCGTGCCTCCCGCCCCGGTGCCCCGGACGCTGCCGTCGCGGACATCTACCGCTTCGAGGGCGGCCGCATCGTCGAGCACTGGGACGTGCTCCAGCCGGTGCCGGCCACGAGCATCCACGACCACCCCATGTTCTGACGCGGCAGGGGGCGCGGGAACGCCGTCGCGCCTACTCGGCTGCGCGCGGGTCGATGAGGATGTCGAGCTCGTTCCACAACCGCTCGGCGGCGTCGATGCGCACCTTGGTGGCCTCGGGGTCGAGCTGCGCGAGCGTTGCGACGAGGCCCTGCTGCACCGCCATGGGGACGGTGAGTGACGGGAAGAACGACGTGCCCTCTGCGGGGATCTTGATGAGGTCGTCCACGGCGCCCTCGAGCTGAGGGGGCAGGTAGTCGGTGAGTGCCACGACTGTCGCGCCCTGCCTGTGGGCGGCGTTCGCGGCCGCCACGATGGTGCGGTAGTGCCGCCAGTAGCTGCACACGATGAGCAGGTCTCCGGACCCCATCTGGGCGACGCTGTTCGAGAGCGCGCTGTCGCGGTCGAGGAGTGCGTGCACGTGGTAGCCGGCGATCTGCAGGTTGTGGACGAGCGCCTGGCCGACCGCGGCGAAGCTGCCCATCGCCGTGACGTGCACGCGCTTCGCCGACTGCACGGCCGACGCGACGCGGGCGATCGCGACGTCGTCGATGTCGCGCATCGTGGCCGCGAGCAGTGCGGCGTCGTTGCGCAGCGCATTCTGGAACGGAGTGTCCGTGAGGCCGTGGATCTCGGCGATGTCGACCATCGACAGCTGTGCGAGGTAGCGGGTGCGCAGGGCCTGCTGAAGGTCCGGCCAGCCCTTGAAGCCGAGCTGCTGGGCGAGGCGCGTCGTCGTGGATGCGCTCACCCTCGCCGACGCCGAGATCTCTGAGGCCTGCTCGTAGCTGGCGGCGTTGATGTTCGTGACGAGGTAGTTCGCCAGCTTCTGGCTGGTGGGGCCGAGATTGCTGCCGGCGAGGACGCCCCGCAGCCATGCGTCGGGGGAGAGTCGGGTCTCGTCGTCGGTGGGCGGTTCGACGGCTGGCATGTGTTCATTTCAGCACGGATCCGCCGGGGGTTGTGTGCCGCGGTTCGGTTCCCCGGACAATCCTGCAAGAGATTTCGCGCGGGTTACATTTCTGCAATCTCTGTTGCATGATGGATGCGGCTGGATCATGCTTTCTCGAACACCGACGTTCCGATCCCTCAGGAGAACCCGTTGTCACTCACAGCACGGCTCGATCGCCTGCCGATCAGCAAACCCCACTACGCGCTCCTCCTCATCGGCGGGCTCGGCTACACCTTCGACGGCATGGACGGGGCGATCGTCGCCTTCCTCATGCCGAGCGTCCGCGACGTCTTCAGCCTCGAAGCCGCGCAGCTCGGCCTCGTCGGCTCCGCCGCCCCCTTCGGGTTCCTCTTCGGGGCCCTCCTCGCCGGCTACCTCGGCGACAAGATCGGCCGCAAGAAGGTCATGATGTGGTCGCTGGTGCTGTACGCGGTCGCATCCCTCGTCGCGGCCCTCTCCTGGAACTTCGAGATCTTCCTCTTCATGCGCATCCTCGCCGGAATGGGAGCCGGAGCCGAGAGCGCCATCATCGCGCCCTTCCTCTCCGAGTTCGTGCCCAAGCACCGACGCGGCTGGTTCGTGGGCACGCTCGCCGGGTTCTTCTCCTTCGGGTTCGTGGCCGCCGCACTCATCGGGCGCTTCGTCGTCCCGGCCTCGGAGGATGGCTGGCGCTGGGCGCAGGTCCTCACCTTCCTGCCCATCGTCATGCTGCTCTGGTGGCGACGTTCGCTCCCCGAGTCGCCGCGCTACCTCGCCAGCGTCGGCAGGCACGCGGAAGCGGAAGCGGTGGTCGCGAGCTTCGAAGACCGAGTGCGCGCATCCACCGGCAAGGACCTCCCTGCCGTCGACCCGAACGCGCCGGAAGAGGAAGCACCCGTCAAGTTCGGCTTCATCAAGGCCGTCAAGTTCCTGTGGGGCCGCACCATGTGGCGCATCACGGCGACGACCTGGCTCATCTGGTTCGTCATCACGTTCTCCTACTACGGCTTCTTCACCTGGATCCCGACGCTTCTCGTCGACCGCGGCATCGACGTCACGACGAGCTTCACGTACTCGCTCTACATCTACCTCGCGCAGATCCCCGGCTACTTCAGCGCCGCGTACCTCAACGAGAAGCTCGACAGGAAGTTCACGATCGCGCTCTACCTCATCGGTTCCGCCGGTGCGGCACTGTGGATGAGCCAGGCCAACGACCCGATCATGGTCACGGTCGCCGGCATCGTCCTCTCGTTCTTCCTCAACGGCACCTACGCCGGCGTCTACGCCTACACGCCGGAGGTCTTCCCGACCTGGCTGCGCGCGACCGGCGTCGGCATGAGTTCGTCGTTCGGTCGCATCGGCTCGATCACGGCCCCCATCATCATCGGCACCTTCGCCGCCCAGTGGGGCTTCGTCGGAGTGTTCGGCATGACCACGACCGTGCTCGTCATCGGCGTCGCCTGCACGCTCCTCTTCGCCGTCCGCACCGCAGGGCGCTCGCTCGAGGACATCACGGGAAGCGGCAAGGGCACGGACAAGCAGGCAATCGAGAAGAAGGAGAGCAACGCATGACCCCGAACGGAGAACGAGTGCGCAACGGAGAACTCGGGCGAAACAGCGAGGTGGCACTGGATGCGGTGGATTGGGCGAGCATCCACCACACGATCGAGCAGGAGGTGGGGGTCGTGCTGTTCACGGTCCTTCGCTTCACCGAGGGCGGGGCCGTCATGGAGCGCATCTACTCGTCGCACGCCGACGAGTACCCGGTCGGCGGCACGAAGCAGGTCGCGACGCAGGTTTCCCCCGACTGGGTCGCCGCCTGCCGCGACTCGGGGGAGCCGTTCCTCGGCGCTACCCCGGCAGACCTCGACCGCATCTTCGACGACGCGAGCACGATCAAGGCCCTCGGCTGCGGCTCGATCCTCAACGTGCCCATCCCGGGACCGGACGGCGCCCCGCTCGCCACCGTCAACATGTGCGCCCCGGAGGGCACCTACACCCCGACGGCGCAGGAACGCGCCGTGCAGATCATCGACACCGGCGTGGAGAGCGCCAAGCAGCAGGGAGCATCCGCATGACCTCGAACCTGATCATCCGCAACGCCACGTGGCTCGACGTCGACGCGGGGGAGTACCGCACGGGCGACCTCTCGATCCGCGACGGGCGCTTCGAGCGGGTCGGCGGCCAGATCGAAGCGCAGGACGGCGTCGAAGAGCTCGACGCAGCCGGTCGATACCTCCTGCCCGGCCTCATCGACTGCCACGTGCACGTCACCGCCCACACGGCTGACCTGCCCTCCATGGGTGAGGAATCGCCGAACTACGTCGCGCTGCAGGCGGCGAAGCTCATGGGCGAGATGCTCGACCGCGGCTTCACGACTGTGCGCGACGTCGCCGGTGCCGACTTCGGCCTGCACGACGCGCAGGTCGACGGCCTCGTGCGAGGGCCACGGCTCTTCTTCGGCGGCAAGGCGCTCTCGCAGACCGGCGGGCACGGCGACCCGCGCTCGCGGGGCCGCGACAGCCATGACAGCGAGTACACGTGCTCCCACATCGGCAGGGTCGTGGATGGCATCTCCGCCGTCCGGCACGCGGCCCGAGACGAGATCCGGCGCGGCGCGCACCACATCAAGATCATGGCGGGCGGCGGGGTCGCCTCGCCCACCGACCGCGTCGACTCCACGCAGTTCTCCGTCGAGGAGATCGAGGCCGTCGTCGAGGAGGCGACCGCAGCCAACCGCTACGTGACCGCACACGCCTACACGGCGCGCGCCATCAACCGCGCCCTCCGGGCAGGCGTGCGCGGCATCGAGCACGGCAACCTCCTCGACGACGAGTCGATCGAGCTCTTCCTCGAGCACGACGCCTACCTCACCATGAACCTCGTCACCTATTGGGCGCTCATGGAGGAAGGCCGCGAGCACGGCCTGCCGCAGGACAACTGGGTGAAGGTCTCCGACGTGCTCGAAGGCGGCAAGGTCGCGCTCGAGAAGGCCCACAAGGGCGGCGTCAACCTCTGCTACGGCAGCGACCTGCTCGGCGGCATGCAGCGCCACCAGGCCCGCGAATTCGAGGTGCGCGCCGAGTTCATGCCCGTCATCGACATCATCCGCAGCGCGACGACCACGGCCGCCCGCCTGCTCCAGCGCGAAGGTGAGCTCGGCGTGATCGCGCCGGGCGCGCACGCCGACCTGATCGCCGCATCAGCCGACCCGCTCGGCGACGTGAGCGTGCTCGCCGAGTCGCGCCTCGACTGGGTCATGCAGGGCGGGACGCGCGTCTAGGACGGCGGGCGCCGGCCGGCCCGGCGGTTCGGGGCTCGAGAGTTGTGGCGGAGTGCTGTCCGGGCGTCGACCGGATGCACTTCGCCACAACTTCGGACGCGAAGGACAGCCCGGACGCGCGCGGGTACCCGGACGCGCGTCAGCTGTCTAGCGGATCTCGCGCACCTCGAACTGCATGCGCGGGTTCGCGAACGCATCCTGAGCCGCGACGATCTGCAGCTCGCGCTCGCCGGAGTCGAGCGTGGTCTGCAGCAGATCGAAGACGCTCGAGACGGTCGCGGAGAGCGCCTCGGCTGCCGAGCCCGAAGTGCGGTAGTGCGCCGTGAAGAGTGCCGATGTGACATCGCCGGAGCCGTTCGCCTTGAACGGCAGGTACGGGGTCTGCACGATCCACGCCCCCGAATCGTCGACGGCCATCATCTCGATCGTGCCCTCGGGTCGGTCGGGCCGCTCGACGCTCGTGACGAGCACCGTGCGCGGGCCGAGGTCGCGGGCGCGCTGCACAGAATCGAGGGTCTCCTCGATCGTCGCGGGCGTCGTGCGCGTGAGGAAACCCAGCTCGAACTGGTTGGGAGTGAGGATGTCGGCGACTGGCACGACCCGCTCGCGGATCAACTCCGGGATCGCAGGAGCGACGAAGCAGCCCGACTTCGCGTTGCCCATGACGGGGTCGCACGTGTAGCTCGCCGCCGGGTTGAGCTCCTTGGTGCGCTTGACCGCGTCGACGACGACATCCACGATCTCCTCGCCACCCAGGTAGCCAGACAGCACCGCGTCGACCTGCGCGAGTGCGCCGCGCTCCTCGATGCCGAGGATGACATCGCGCACATCGGACGCAGGGAGGAGCGGTCCGCGCCACGCACCGTAGCCCGTGTGGTTCGAGAACACGACCGTTGAGACCGGCCACACCTCATGTCCGAGGCGCTGCAGCGGGAACACGGCGGCCGAGTTGCCCACGTGCCCGTAGGCGACCGACGACTGGATCGACAGGATCTTCATCCCCCGATCTTGCCACGCCGCGCGCTGCAGCGTGCTCGGGCGACGCCATGCGACGGGTTCGAGTGCCCGCCGCATCTCCCGCGTGGGGCGGATGCATCTCCCGCCCACGGCCGAGGCCCGTGTCGGTGGCTGCCCATAGCGTTGAAGGACGGGACAGGAACACGGCCGAGAACTGGGGAAGCGAATGTCACACGAACATCAGCAGGAGCACCCTGCCGGGTCGCCGCAGATCGCAGAAGCAGCGCGAGGTCCGGCGAGGCGCATCCTCGTCATCGCGGCACTCGTGGCGGGGATCGTCGCGGTGGTGCTCGGCATGGTGGTCGGCCCGCAGCGTCAGGCGCTTGGCGCGCAGGTCACCGGCGATGAGGCGCTCGCGACCAGGGTCGTGGATGCCGTGGGCGGGCACGGCGGGTTCCGCTCCGTCGTCGTCGCCGAGGTCACGCCGGAGAGCACGACGTGGGCCGGGGTGGGCAAGACGGGTGATGGCCGCAACGGGCCGGCGCCCACCAACGAGACGCTCTACGAGCTGGGTTCGGTCACGAAGACCTTCACCGCCGCGCTGTTCGCCGATGCGATCGAACGCGGGGAGGTGGGCGCCGAAGACCCGCTCTCGACGCACATCCCCGAGCTCGAGGGAACTCGGGCCGGTGAGGTGACGCTCGCAAGCCTCGCCCAGCACAGCTCCGGCCTCCCGCGCCTCGGCCCGGCCTTCGCCATCGAATCGCTCGCGGCTTCCCTCTCGGGAGGCAACCCCTACGGCCCGCAGACGCGCGACGCCATGATCGCCGACGCGGCTTCCGCTCCCGTCGACCCGGCGCAGGGCCCCGTCTACTCGAACCTCGGAGTGGCGCTTCTCGGCACGGCCCTCGTCAGCGCATCGGGCGCCGAGAGCTACCCGTCGCTGCTCGAGGAGCGCGTGTTCGGGCCAGTCGGCATGCAGTCGACGACGATCGCCACGACCGAGGCTGAGGTGCCGGCTGAGACCACTCCAGGCTTCCTCACCAACGGCGCTTCGACCGATCACTGGTGGGGCGAGGGGTATGCGCCGACCGGATCCTCGACGACAACCGACATCGACGACCTCGCCGCGTGGGCTGCCGCCAACCTCGACGGCTCCGCACCTGGTGCATCGGCGCTCGAGCCGACGGCGCAGTTCGCCGAAGGCAGCGACATCGGCTGGGTCTGGCAGAGCACGCAGGTCACGAACCCCACGGCCGACTCGAACCCGACGCTCACCTGGCACAGCGGCGGAACCGGCGGGTTCGCCTCCGTCGTCATGATCGACCGCGAAGCGCAGAAGGCGGTCGTCGTGCTGGGGAACACGCAGCAGGTCGTCGACCCCATCGCCGTGTCGCTGCTCAGCGGAGCCGAGGTGCCCGACCTCGGCGCGCAGGGCTCGCTCCTGCTGTGGGTGACGTTCGGATTCGCTGTGCTCGCCTCGGGCCTCGCCCTGCTCTTCGCGTTCCGCTCGAAGGCGGCGCTGCCCATCGTGAACTGGCTGCTGCTCGCCGCCGCGGGCCTCGTCAGCCTCTGGTTCGCTGGACCATGGGCGAGCGTCGGCGGCTGGGCGTTCGGGCTCGCCCTGGCGCCGGCGCTCGCGGCGGTCGCGGTCGGCGTGCTGCGCTCCCCGGTGCTCCGCTTCCAGCCCAAGAAATGGGCCTGGCTCAGCTGGGTCGGCCTCGCCGTGGTGCTCGTGATCTTCGTGTCGACGCTGCTCGTCATCTGAGCTGAGACGTCAGTGCATCGGCGGGCCGCACTGGACCGGCGCGGCGTGCTCTGGGGTCGCTCCTACGCGCAGTCCTCGAGCACGTCGCGCATCGCATCGTGCTCGGCCTGCGTCACCCAGAGGCTGTAGGTGGCCTTCACGACGATCTGCCGTGCCACGTAGGTGCAGTGGTACGACTCCTGCGGCGGCAGCCAGTTCGCTGCATCCTGGCTCTTCTTGTCGTCGTTCACCCAGCCCGCCGTGGCCTGCAGGTTCATGGGGTCGTTCGACAGCTCCACCCGCTCCTCGAACGACAGATCCTTCGCGCCCGTGCGCCACGCATTCGCGAGCGCCACGACGTGGTCGATCTGCACGAGCGGGCTCGTGTCGGGTCCCCGCTGGAAGTCGATCTCGTCCCCCGAGTACGGGTCCACGAAGACGCCCGTGTCGACTCGGCAGCCGTCTCGGTTGCGGTTGACCTCGGTCATGGATGCCGCCAGTGCGTCGTTGCGAGCGTCGCAGCCGTTGCCGTCCGGGTCCTGCCAGCCCTCGCCGAACGAGCCCTCGCGATCGAACTCCTGCCATTCGTCGCGCGGAGCGACGTCGAGCTTGCCGAGCACGTCGAGGGCATCAGCGGCGAACGATGTCGGATCGTCGCCCTCGGCGGCGGCCGCCTCGACCTCGCCGGCGAGGTCGACAAGCTGGCTGGACTCGGGAGCGGTGCCGCCGTCAGCGGGCGACGTCGCCTGAGGAGCGAGCGGCGTGCATCCCGAGAGCAGGGCCGCGACACCGATGAGCGCTCCGGCCGCGAGCGCACGGCGGCCGGAACGGTGAACGGAACGGCGCGCGGCGGGTGAGGAGGTGGGAGGCACTTGGAGCTTTCTCGAGCGGGTCTGCCGCTCAAGACTGCCACAGGGCGGGGCAACGATCGCGAAGCTCACATCCTCTCCTCGCGAGCGAACTCAGAGGGAGCGCCTGGCATGACGGTGGCAGAATGTGGGAGCCGCGGCTGCCCGCGGTCACACGCCGCACACCCCCGGGGGAACATCCATGACTGAAGTAGGCCAGGCCGGCTCACCCGCTGGGTCCGAAGGCGACTCCCAGCGACCTGTTGCACTCGTCACGGGCGCAACGCGCGGCATCGGAGAGGCCATCGCGCAGGAGCTCGGTCGCACCCACCACGTCCTGGTCGGCGGCCGGGAGCCGCGCGCGGTTGCCGAAGCCGCAGCGCGCATCCCCGGAGCCACCCCGTTCGTGGCCGACCTCTACGACGAGCGACAGCTTGCCGAGGCGACCCGCAGCATCCGCCGTCTCGATGTGCTCGTGCACTCCGCAGCCGTGCTCGGCGGGCACGACGCGATCGCCGAGAGCTCGCGCGAACGCTTCCGCCGTGCCTTCGAGCTCAACGTGTTCGCCGTCGCCGACCTCACTCGCCTCCTGCTGCCGCTCATCCGCTCGAGCGAGGGGACGATCGTCATGATCAACTCGGGCTCCGGCTACGCGAGCGGCGCGGGCACGAGCGTTTACAGCGGCACGAAGTTCGCGCTTCGCGCGCTGACGGACGCGCTCCGCGAGGAGGAACGCGAGCACGGTGTCCGGGTGTCGAGCATCCACCCGGGGCGCGTCGACACCGACATGCAGCGGGAGCTGCGCCAGCTCGAGCACGGCAGCTACGAGCGGGAGCGCTACCTGACCCCTCAGGCCGTCGCCCAAGCCGTGCGCCTCGCCGTCGACACCCCAGCTGGTGGGGCGGTCGACGAGCTCAAGATCCGCCCGATGCGCTGAGGACGCGCACCAGACCATGGGCGGTACAAGTCAGATCTTCACCATCGTCGCGTTCGCGCTGCTCGTCGTGCTGGTGCTCGGCCTCGGCCTGCTCGTCGCCATCTTCGTGCAGCGACACCGCGCGAAGAAGGCGAAGGTCGCGTCGGAGCTCCGGAAAGCCGAGCGCCGCAGGGCTGCCGACGCGGGCATCGCCGGCCTGCACGAGGACACCGACACGAGCGGCGGCATCTCCCTCCTTGGGCTCTCTGTGCAGCATGCGCTGCCGGATGCGCCGAGCAACGCCGCCGCCAAGCCTTCGCCCTGGGCGGCGGCGCCCCGCCCTGCCGAGCGGCAGGCCGCCTGGCTGCCGGCTTCAGTGCAGCGCGCGTCTGGAACCCCGGGGGCTGGGGTGCGCGCGCCCGGCGTCGCGGAGTCCGGCGTGCCGGGGCCCACGGCTCACAGCATGGAGGCGCAGGGCCAAGGGACGCAGGCTCCTCCAGCCCCGCCTCGGTACACGCCCGCTCCGCCTGCCGCGCCTGCCCCTCCTGCTCTGCCCCAATCTGGTCGACAACCGCCTGCTCCTGCCGCAGCGTCTGCTCCCGCTCCGTCCGGTTCGCCCCAAGTCGCTGAACGGCCCGCCATCCCTGTTCCTGTCCCTGCCCCCGGTACCTCTGCCTCTGCACCCTCTGCTCCGCCTGCAGCGTCTGCTCCTGAACCCACCGCTCCAGCGCCGCACCAATACGGCTCGACGTTCAGCGGCAACGGACCCCGAAGCAGCTGACCCCACTCCCACTCCCACACCTACTCCCCGCCCCGCCCCGCACTCTTACGCACCCCTCAACGCAGAGGAGTGAGGCAGAAGCATGTTGCTGGCGCGCGGAGGGTGCTTCTGGCTGACTTTTCTGCGCGCGCCCCGCGCCCCGCGCCCGAGCCCCGCGCCCCGCGCCCCTGCCGCGTCCGCATCTGCGTCCGGAGGAGTGAGGCAGAAGCATGTTGTCGGCGCGCGGAGGGTGTTTCTGGGTGACTTCTGTGCGCAGGGGACACAGGTAAGCGCGGAGGAGCACCACCGGCAGAGGATGCTTCAGCGTGGATGCGTGCCGGGGCGCAGAGACGGAGACGCGCCCCCGGCGACCGTGAATGGTCGGGCCGGGAGCGCGTCTGTCGAGCGCTGCGAGAAGCTACGCGTGCGAGGCGGCGTGGTCTTCGACGGCATGCTCAGCCTCGGAGTCATCACCGGAGAGGACCGCGTCGAGGCTCTCGCGCACGATGCGGAGACCCGTCTGCAGTTCATCGCTCGTGAGCGTGAGCGCCGGGAGGAACTTGAGGACCTCTTCGAAAGCGCCCGCGGTCTCGATGACGAGTCCACGCTGGAACGCCTCGGCGGAGATGCGCGAAGGCAGGTCGCGGTCGTCGAGGCTGACGATGCCGTACATGAGGCCGCGGCCGCGCACCGTGAGGCCGAGCTGCGGGTAGTCGGCGGCGATGCTCTCGAGGCCAGCGCGCAGTTCGGCGGAACGCTCCGCGACCGTCGTCATGAACACGTCGTCAGCCCAGTACTGCTCGAGCGCGACCCGTGCCGTGACGAATGCGAGGTTGTTGCCGCGGAAGGTGCCCGTGTGGGCGCCCGGCTTCCACACATCCACTGCGGGGCGGAGGAGGACCAGCGACATGGGCAGACCGGACGCGGAGATCGACTTCGACACCGTGACGAGGTCGGGGACGATGCCCGACTCCTCGAACGCGAAGAAGGATCCGCTGCGGCCGATGCCGGCCTGGATCTCGTCGAGGATTAGCAGGATGCCCCGCTCTTCCGTGATCGTGCGGAGGCGCCGCAGCCATTCGGGGCTCGCGACGTTGATGCCACCCTCGCCCTGGATGGCTTCGACGATGACGGCTGCGGGCAGGTCGAGGCCGCTGCCGGTGTCGTCGAGCATCTTCTCGAACAGGTCAAGCGTGTCGAGCTTGTCGCCCAGGTATCCCTCGAAGGGGAGGCGGGTGACGTCGCCGAGGGTTGTCCCGGCGGCGTCCCGATACTTCTTGTTGCCGGTGACGGCCACCGCGCCGAGGCTGAGGCCATGGAAGCCGTTCGTGAACGCGACCACGTTCGTGCGCCCCGTCGCCTGGCGCGCGACCTTGAGGGCCGCCTCGACGGCGTTGGCGCCGGTGGGGCCCGTGAACTGGATCTTGTAGTCGTAGCCGCGCGGCTCGAGCACGTACTGCTCGAACGCTTCGATGAACGCGCGCTTCGCGGAGGTCGCCATGTCGAGGCCGTGGAGGATGCCGCCGTGCTCGATGTACTCGACGAGCGCCTTCGTGAACAGCGGGTTGTTGTGCCCGTAGTTGAGCACGCCCGCGCCCGCGAAGAAGTCGAGGTACTCGTCGCCGTCTGCCGTCACGAGGGTCGAACCGGATGCGCGGTCGAACACCACGGGGAATGAGCGGATGTATCCGCGGACTTCTGACTCGCGACGGTCAAATACTTCAAGGGGCGAGAAGTCGCTCATGCTCAGTTCACCTTCTGCTTGTTGACGGGGCCCGTTTTTGACGAGCCGGGCTTGCCTTTATGGAGCCGCAGGGCGGATGCGTGGGGCTGGTCGCCGCGCATCCCGAGATTCCGAGCTTACGGCTATGCCCGGGAATCCGGAGGCTGGCTTGCTACATTGTGGCCGTTCGGGCGGCGATCGTCCGCGACGAGATGGGGGTTCCATGACTGAGACCACAGTGCCTGCGCCGGTGCAGGCCCTTGTCGATGCGATCAACGACGCGGACGAGCAGGCATTCGTCGACGCGTTCGCCGAAGACGGCTGCGTCGATGACTGGGGCCGCGTGCTCGAGGGACGAGAGGGTGTCAGCAGCTGGGCGCAGAGTGACGCCATCGGGCAGAGCGCTCAGATGGTCATCAAGGAGGCGACGACTGAAGGCGACACGACTGAGTTGTTCTTCGACTGGCGCAGCAACCGCTTCAACGGCACGTCGCGCGCATTCGTGACCGTCGAGGGCGACAAGATCAAGCGGTTCAGCATCCCGTCGCACCGGTAGTCGGCGGATGCGCGGCCTGGCGGTGCAGATCCGGCGGGAGGCAGCGCTCAGCGCACGGTGAAGAGGAATCCGTCGACGAGATCGGTGAGCTGACTCGGCGTGACCTGTCGGCGCTGAGGGACCAGCCAGACTGGCTGGATGCTCTCCAGCAGCCCCTCCCGCACCATGATGTCGGCTTGCTGCGCGTATCCGCGGGCCACATCCTCTGACAGGCCGTACAGGACGACGTCGGCGAAGCCGAGGTTCTCAGCGAACGTGTCGAGGTAGACGACTCTCGTGGGCCCCGCGCCGCGCTCGCCGAGCGGCAGCTCGTGGAGGTACTGGCTCTCTTCGCGGTATCGATCCCAGAGCTTCGACCAGCGGCGTTGCAAGGGAGACCGCACGAAGGTGAGTGCGACGACCATGGCGAGCGCCGCGATATAGATGGGTGCCGCCCAGGCGGGGAGCAGAGGGGCCAGCAGCAGCAAGCCGATCGGCACCACCAGGAGGCCCGTGAAGGCGCGGCTGTGCGGGCTCCCGAGGAGCCGTGACACCCAGGTGCCGCGGGCCGACGTGTCGACGCGGCGGCGGTCGAGGTCGGCGATGATGTTCGATTTCAGCGCGGCTCTGCGAGCCGGATCGTCGCTGCCGGTGCGATCTACTCGTGCCCGGTCCGATGGCCTGCGTGTCTCCGATGGGAAGTAGACGTCCATGACGGCCTGCGACCAGGCGGGCAGCAGTGGGTCGTCGCGGAGGAACTCGACCTCCCACCCCGTTGCGCCCGGGGGTCGGTAGCCCGCCTCGGTGATTCTCGCCCCGGCGCCCGCATCATCGACCTCGTGGATGCGCAGCACCCCGCGGTGCGCCAGCCAGAGCAGCTCGCCCGCGAAGGCTGTCTCCCAGCCGCGGCCGTCGTCGTCGAGTCGTTTGAGACGGTGCTGCGCGGCGAGCGGCGTCAGCGGCAGCCTCGAGCTCGGAGAGAACGGCAGTTTCGTCAGGAGAAGCGCGATCGCGGACGCGGCGATGATCAGGAAGGCAGCGAGCGCAAGCGCTGCCCAGAGGCTGTCGGTACTGGCGTCGGTGATAGCGGTCTCGTTTCGAAGCAGCGGTCGGATCGGAACGTGCCTGGCGTCAGGCTGCGGGCACGCGGGAGGGCGAATCAAGCTCGCGGGCCCTCCCGCGCGTCCGGGTCTCTCCTCGCCTAGCGCTTGCCGCCGCCCAGCAGCCCGCCGAGGATGTCGCCGAGCCCGCCGCCGCCGCCCGCGCTTCCCGAGCCGCTTGCGCCGCCCGCGCCGCCGAGGATTCCGCCCAGGATGTCGCCGAGTCCGCCGCCGCCCGCCTTGCTGCCTGACGCCGAACCGCCGCCGAGGATCCCACCGAGGAGATCCTCGAGGCCGCCGCCAGAGCTCGCACTTGCCGTGGTGGATGCGCCCTGCTGGCCGCCGAGGAACTTCTTCGCGAGCCACGCGAGCACGATGGGCGCGAGGATCGGGAGCAGCTTCTGCACGAGGCCGGACGTCTGGCCACCTGGTGCCGAACCGAGGGCGGCGGCGACCTGGTCGGTGTTGCTGCCGAACACGTTGTCCACGATCTTCTGGCCGTCGTTCGTGTCGATGTCGGCGAGCGAGACACGACCGTCAACGAGGGTCGTGTCCTTCTTCGCCAGCGCATGCTCGAGCGATGCGGCCCCGGCGGGGTCAGCCGCGTTGGCCTGCAGTCCGCCGATGAGGGTCGGCAACGCTGCCTGGATTCCCTGCTGTGCGGTCTGCTTGTCGACGCCGAGCTTGCCGGCGATGTCGTCCACCGGGATGAGTGCGAGCAATTCAGTGATGTCGGTCATGAGTTCCCCTTGATCAATGGCGCGGCACCAATCGCGGGACCGCGTGAGCCCGAGGGTAGCGGTGGGGGTGGTGGATCCGCCGTGCATCGTGCTGAGCTTGTCGGACGGTTCGTCGAAGGTCGCAGCCACGAACCGACACAGCGTCCACCCAAACGGTAGGTCTGCAAGGTAGACACGAACAAGCAGATGGCCAACACCCCCACCCGGAGGACATCAATGACCACGTTCGATCGAGCAGAAGCTGAGATCAGCCAGGAGCGCGTCGCCGCGGCACTCGCTGGCGCGAAGGCCGCGACGTACTGGCTCGACGACCCCGGCCGCCCAGTGGCGCTGCCCCCGTTGCGGGGGAAGATCACCGCGGACCTCGTCATCGTGGGCGGCGGATACACGGGGCTGTGGACCGCACTGCTCGCGAAGGAACGCGACCCGAAGCGAAAGGTCGTGCTGCTCGAGGGCAAGCGAGTCGGCTGGGCGGCGTCTGGCCGCAACGGCGGGTTCTGCGAGGCGAGCCTCACGCACGGCGAATCGAACGGCAAGGAACGCCTGCCGCACGAGTACCCGAAGCTCGAGGCTCTCGGCCTGGAGAACCTGCGCGAGATCGGCGAGGCCGTGAAGCGCTACAGCATGGACTGCGATTACGAGGAGACGGGTGTGCTCAACGTCGCCACCGAATCGCATCAGGTGCCGGAGCTCGAACACGATGCCGCCGGCGACTCGGGGCTCGAGTTCCTCGACCGGCAGACGCTGCAGGCAGAAGTCGCCTCTCCGCTGTTTCTCGCGGCGAACTACGAGCGCGAGGGCACCTCGCTCGTGAACCCCGCGAAGCTCGTGTGGGAGCTGCGGCGCGTGGTGCTCGGCATGGGTGTCGCGATTTTCGAGAACACCCCGGTCCGTTCGCTCGACGCCGACGGTGGCGGGATCACGGTCGGGACCGAAGAGGGCAGTGTCTACGCGCAGCGCGTGGCGCTCGGCACGAACGCATTCCCCGCGCTCATCAAACGCGACCGTTTCTACACGGTCCCCGTCTACGACTACGTGCTCATGACGAACCCGTTGAGCGACGAGCAGCTCGAGTCGATCGGCTGGAAGCGGCGGCAGGGCATCACCGACCTCAACAACCGCTTCCACTACTCGCGACTGGTGACGGATGCGGATGGCCGCACCCGCATCCTCTACGGCGGGTACGACGCCGTATACAACTACGGCGGGCGCATCAAGAAGGAGTACGACCAGCGCCCCGAGACGTTCGAGAAGCTCGCGGCGCACTTCATCGCCACCTACCCGCAGCTGGAGGGGCTCGGCTTCTCCCACAAGTGGGGCGGCGTCATCGACACGTGCACGCGCTTCTTCTCGTTCTTCGACACCGAGTACGACGGACGCGTCGCGCATGCCGCCGGTTTCACAGGCCTCGGCGTCGGCGCGACCAGGTACGCGGCGAACGTGCTCCTCGACCTGCTGAGCGGCGAGGAGACCGAGCGCACGCGCATGGACTTCGTGAAGAAGAAGCCGCTGCCGTTCCCGCCGGAGCCGTTCGCGTCGTTCGGTGCGAAGGTGTCGCTCGCCGAGATGGCGCGCGCCGATCGCAACGAAGGCAGGCGCGGACTGTGGCTGAAGACGATGGACGCAGTCGGACTGGGGTTCGACTCGTGAGCGTCGACGGTGCCGGTGAAGCCGAGTCGGCAGACGTGAGCGGAATGCTCCCCGGTTCGGTCGTGCACGCGCGGGGTGCATCCCTGTCGCACGACCCCGTCGAGGGCTGGCAGAAGGTGAGCGGCGAGCCGACAACCGCCGCTGTCGACCTCGGTGCCTTCGCGGGCGCAGAGTTCGGGCTGTGGGAGATGTCTGCCGGGTCGATGCTCGACGTCGAGGCCGACGAGGTGTTCCTCGTCATCAGCGGCACGGCGACGGTCGAGTTCCTCGAGCCGGAGCTGCCCTCGATTGACCTCGAGCCGGGCTCCATCGTGCGACTCGGCGAAGGGATGCGCACCCGGTGGACCGTCACGGGCGCGCCCCTGCGCAAGCTGTACCTCGTGGAAAGCGGCAGCTAGGCGCCGCTGCAGCTGCCGTGGCGCTGCGGCTGGGGCCCTGCGGCTCCTGCTGGGGCCCTGCGGCTGATGCCGCGGCCCCTGCTCCTGCCGCGGCGGGCGCGGGTGCCGCGCCCGCCCCGTCCCGCGCCCGCCCGCGTCTTTCGCCCGGCTTCCCGACCCGCGCCTGCCGCTGCCGCCGCCGAGCGCGTGATGGCTTTCGGTGACCGTGATGGGTTTTTACCCATCACCGGTCGCTAAAACCCATCACGTGCATTCGAGAAACCCATCAGCGTCGCGAAAACCCATCAGCGTGCTGCCAAGGGCGGATCTCAGGCAGCGGCACGAGGCGCCGGCACCCGCCCCGCCCCGCCCCGCGCCTCCCCTTTTGTCCTGTGCCGCGCCTGCCTCTGATGCCGGGTTCGTGATGGCTTTCGGTGACCGTGATGGGTTTTTACTCATCACCGGTCGCTAAAACCCATCACGTGCATCCGAGAAACCCATCAGCGTCGCGAAAACCCCGCACGAGCCTTTGCTGAGCCGGCACCGAGGCACCGAGCCACCGAATCACCGAGGCACCGAACCGAGCCACCGGGGACGGGGACACCGGGGCGGCTGGGCGGCGGTGCGACGCAGGCCGCATCCCGACTGTGGATAACGCGGAGGAGGCGGCGCGCGTCCGTACTCTGGCCGCATGTCTGGACCCGAGAACCTGCCGGAAGGCGCCGCAGCCGGTCCATTCAGCGTCGGGGACGGGCGTCGCGCCGGGCTGACGGCGGGCCAGCTGAACTCAGCGGAGTTCACGAGCCCGCACCGAGGCGTGCGGATGCGCGGGATCGCAACCACGCCCCTCGAGATCGCGCAGGCGTTCGTGCCGCGCCTCAGGGAACGCAGCGTCCTCGGCGGCGTGACCGCTGCACGCGTCTGGGGTCTCCCCGTCCCGCGTCGTCTCGACGGGGACTCCACAGTGCACGTCCTCGTTCCGGCGGGCCGGAACCGGCCGGTGGGTCGCGGAATCCGGTCGCGAAGCATCCATGAACGGTTGTGGGATGCCCGCGATCTGCACGGCGTGCCAGTCGCCTCGCCGGCGCTGACCTGGGCGACGGCGGCGAGGCATCTCGAGGTCTCCGAGCTGGTCGTGCTCGGCGATGCACTCGTCGCGACCTCCACGAACTACGAGCGGCTGGTCCGGCCGAACACGCCGTCCGACGGCGCGCGGACAGCGCCGCCACTTGCTTCACTCGAAGAGCTGGCGGGCATCGCGAATACCTGGGGCAATCGCGAAGGGGGAGCGTCGCTGAGGGTCGCCGCCGCGCGGATTCGTCTCGGAGTGGAATCGCCGATGGAGACCTGGACTCGGCTGGTGATCGTCGCTGCTGGCTTGCCGGAGCCGGAAGTCGGCGTCGAGGTGTGGAATGGTCCTGAATTCGTGGGACGTGTCGACCTCGCGTATCGGGCGCAGAGAATCGCCATCGAATATGAGGGTGATCATCATCGGACCGACAAGCGACAGTGGCGGAAGGACATCGGGCGCGTCAACCGCCTGCAGGAAATCGACTGGTTCGCCATTCGGGCCACCACGGCGCAGCTCTGGCCGACGCCGACACGCTTCGTGGACCAGGTGCGCGCCGCGCTGCAAAGAGCTGAGGCACGTGGTGCGTAGCGGGCTGCGGCTCCGCCCGGCGCCAGTAGCCACGACGTCGAAAGTGATGCTGGCGGCAGCCCGCAGCCCGCAGCCCGCAGTCCTCAGCTCGCAGCTCGCAGCCCTCAGCCCTTCCGGCCGACCATCACCGACCGCGGCGAGTAGTCCTGGCCTCTCCAGTACAGCATCACGCGTTGGCGGCCGATTCGGTACTCGTCGCGGCTGCGCTCGGCTTCGTCCGGAGGGAGGGCTTCCTTCGGGTCACCGAGGTGCTCGAGGACCCCTTCGCGCGTGAACGGGGAGAGCCCCGTAATCAGGTGCGACGTGCGCGGGTAGTTGGCTTGCGGGGCGTTGCGGTGAGGGTGGAAGACGAGCTCGACGCATTTCACCGCGCCGCCCTTCATCCCCACGATGAGGGAACGGTCGGTGCTCCGGTAGGCGCACTGGTACGCGCCCGAGCGGTTGATCTCGATCGGTCCGTCGATGAGTCGGAGCAGCGCGAGGGCGGCGGGGTCCTCGATCTCCTTGCCCAGCGCGGCCGCCGCAAGCGTGAGGTCTCCGGCCACCGTGCGCTTCGCGTCGCCGTTCACGCGCATCGTCGGCGGCGTGGATTCCGTTGGGTCGAGCGCGTCGACGAGTGCGGTGAGGCGCGCGACTTCCCGGGCATCGTCGTCGGCCTCGGAGTTCTGCGCGGCTTGCTCGCGGAGCAGCGCGGCTGCTCGTGCTTCGTCGCGGTGCTGCGCGAACCGCGATGCTTCGGCGGTCTCTCCTGCCGCCGCGAGCTGCGCTTCGACGATGCGGTGCTCGTTGAGGAGCGCGAGTGCTCGCTCGCTGATCAGCAGCATCCCATCTCGCTGGGCGAAGTCGTCGTCCGTGTCTGGACGGCCGGTGGGCGCGAGCCGCTGCCATCGCTCCGGGAACGCGCCGGCGTACGAGACGAACTCCGGCGCCTTCGTGACGATCGCCTCGCGCAGCTCGAACCCAGTGAGGTCCGAGGCGCGCAAGGCGTCGGCGAATGCGCCGGTAACGACGAAGTCCGGAAGCACGCTGACGAGTTCATCGCCCAGCCAGCCCGCGAACTCGCAGCGCAGCGGGTCCGCCTGCGAGCGCGCGCCATTCGCATCGTGCATCCATTCGGCTCCGGCGCCGACGGTTCCGGTCGCTTCAGGTTCCAAAGCGTGGTGCTGCATCGTGGCTCCTTATCCTCGAGTTCTTCTCGGGATCAGCTTCGGTCGATCGCGGCGTTCGCGGTCATGCGCGGGGCGGGGTGGGCAGGTCCCAGATGTCTGCGAACCGGGCCGCGATCACGGGCTGCGTCCAGATCAGCGACAGGCCGGTCGCCGCGGAGGAGATGTTGTTCAGCTCGGGGGCGAAGACCACGAACTCGTGGGAGATGGGGCGGCCAGCGCGGTCAGTGCGTCCTTCGGGATCGGGGAAGCGCAGCGCCGCCCGGTCGTCCCCGAGATGCCAGAGTTCGGAGTCGTCGCCGAGGCTCGAGAACGCCTTGTCGTACTCGGGCAGGGGGTCGGCGTAGCCGCCGTCGAGGAGGAAGCGATGCCCCCAGGTGCGGCCCCTGGTGGCCCAGATGAGCTTCACTTCTTGCTCCGGAGGAGGACGCCCTTGCGTTCGGCGTCTTCGAGGTCGAGCTTGAAGCGGGTGAGCATGGCCGTGAGGTAGTCGCGTTTGGCGAGCGCCTCCGCGTTCACCGCCTTGAGCTTGTCGCCCGCGAGCGAGGCTCCGCGTTCGATGGCATCCTTCGAGACGAAGGATGCGGCGAGCCCGGCGAGCAGGCCGAGCGGTCCCGGCAGCTTGACCTTCTTGATGACGAACAGTGCCCCCATCGCCGCAACGCCGGCAACGTCGCCGGCCTTGCCGAAGATCTTCTCGGCCACCTTGCCGCCGTCGTGCAGCGTCTTGGCCCACTTGACGTGGCGTTCGAAGGGGAGGATGGCGGCCAGAGGGAGGACGGCGTCGACTCCGACGCGCTGGGTCACTTCGATCTTGCCTGGCTCGAACTTCGCGGAGGAGAGCAGGATGAAGTCCTCGGCAAACGACATCGCCTCGGGTGCTTCCACGAAACCGCGCAGCTCCTGGCGCAGCTGGTCGAGCTCGTCGCTGACCTTCTCGACGAGGAGCGCCTTGAACCTGTGCGCATCCATTCCGGGAAGCAGGTCGGACTTGGACAGCGCCAGCACCCAGATGCGCGGGAACTGCGTCAGGGGCTTGCCGTCCTTGAGGAGGTCGGGCTTGAGGCGGAGCAGCTCGGAGCGGATGTTGGTGAGGAGCGATTTCAGGTACAGCTCCTCAGAGCCCTCGTTCTCGAGGAGCAGC
Source organism: Pseudoclavibacter sp. VKM Ac-2867 (assembly GCF_015351275.1). Classification (NCBI taxonomy): domain Bacteria; kingdom Bacillati; phylum Actinomycetota; class Actinomycetes; order Micrococcales; family Microbacteriaceae; genus Pseudoclavibacter; species Pseudoclavibacter sp. VKM Ac-2867. Next base: position 29,280 of record NZ_JADKSL010000022.1, on the reverse strand, counting down.
TGTCCGTCGACGAGCAGCAGCGCGACGTCTGAGCTGAGCAGCGCCGTGAAGGTCTCCACCCGCCGACGGGTCTCCTCGGCGCCCACCGCGGACTCCTCGAACCACTCGCCCGGGTAGTCGTGCCAGACGAGGCGCAGCGCGTCGAACGGCTTCGACTGCTTCGCCCGCTGCTGGGACCAGGCCTTCGGCCGAACCATGAACGAGTAGGCGGTGTGCGAGAAGCGAGTGGATGCGGGCACCTTCGCTGCGTTCTTCATGCCGAGGTAGCTCTGGTAGAGCTTGTCGCTCTGCCCCGTGTCGTCGGCGACGACCTCGTACAGATTGTCCTTCGCGAACTGCGGCTCCTGGGTCGGGCCGTAGAACGAGGAGACGAGCACCGTCTTCCCGCTTCCGCTGCCACCGAAGACAGCGATGTGCTGCTCTCGCGTCCTGCTCTTCGCTGATGCCATGGGCGCGTCTCCTGCGGGTCGGGGGCGGGTTTCCGCGGGTCTCGCGGAAGTGGTGCGCGGAGCGTCGAGCCTAGGCGTTCGCCTCTGCGGCGTCCTGGGAACTGTCGCTGTCGCCGCCTCCCAGCTCCGCGAACTTCTGCGTCATCGTGGGGTTGCCGCGGGTGAGCTTCTTGATGGTGACGTCTTGCGCCTTGTCGTTCGCGAGGCGCAGGTTGCGTTCGGAGCCGAGGAGCGCATCCTTCACCTTCTGGAGCCGGGCGATGGCCTTGTCGATTTCGTCGATCGCCTCCCCGAATCGTCGGGATGCGAGCTCGTAGTTGCGGCCGAAGGCGTGCTGGAACTCGTCGAGTCGCTCCTCGAAGTTCGTGACGTCGACGTTCTGCGCCTTCACCGACGCGAGCTCCGCCTTGTACTTGAGGGCACCCGTGGCAGCCGTGCGCAGGAGGCTGATGAGGGGGATGAAGAACTGCGGCCGAACGACGTACATCTTCGGGTAGCGATGGGAGACGTCGACGATGCCCGTGTTGTACAGCTCGCTGTCGGGCTCGAGGAGGGAGACGAGGACGGCGTACTCGCAGCCCTTCTCGGTGCGGTCCTTGTCGAGCTCCTTGAGGAAGTCCTCGTTGCGCTTCTTCGTGGCGGTGCCGTCTGCCTCGTTCTTCATCTCGAACATGATCGACACGATCTCCGTGCCGTCGGTGTCGGAGTCGCGGAAGATGTAGTCGCCCTTGCTGCCGCTGCGAGCGTCGTTGTCCTTCTCGAAGTAGGCGTTCGGGAAGGCGGTGGCGCGGAGCTGGTTGAAGAGCGTCTCGCAGTGCTGCTCGAGGGTCTCGCCGAGCATCTTCGTGGACAGGCGCGCCTTCATGTCCTTGAGGCGCTCGATGGCGTCGTCGCGGTCGCGCAGCTGCGTCTCGTACTTGTCCTTGAGGGAGTTCTCGACGAGCTGGCGTTCGAGCTCCGCCCGCTGCAGGCCGTTCTTCAGCTCGTCGCGTTCCTTCTCGACGCGTCCCACGGCTTCGTTCACGGCGAGCTTCTTCTGCGTCTCGAGCGCGCCGAGCTTCGCCTTCAGCTCCTGGACCTCGGTCTCCTTGGCGGATGCTGCCTGCTGCAGTTCGCTGGCACGCCGCGCCTCCGCGAGCTGCTCCGCGGCCTTGCGCTCCTGTCTGGCCGTCGCGAGCTCGTTCGTGAGCGTGTCGCGCTCCTTCTCGATCTTCTGCAGCGCTTCGGCGATCGCCAGCTTCTGCGAGACCTCACCCGCCTCGAGCTTCGCCTTCAGCTCCTGCAGCTCGGCGTTCTTCTTCGCGGCGGCCGCCTCGAACTCCTGCACGACCCTCGACTCGGCCAGTTCGATCTCGGCGCGCTTCGCCTGCTCGGCGAGCTCGAGCCGCTCGTGGAGGTCCTTCTCGAATTCGCCGTCGCGGACCTGCTTCGCGATATCCGCGTATCCGGCTTCGTCGACCTTGAACGCCTTGTGGCAGTGGGGGCAGGTGATCTCGTGCACGTCAGTTCTCCTTGCAGTGCGTCGTCGGCGATGCTCCGTGTGGTCATCGTAAAGTGCGTCAGCCTCGGGAACGCTCCCCGGGTGTCCGAATGCGACCCGACCGGCGTCTGTGGAGATGGGGCCCCTAGCCTGAGCGCATGACGGAACCGGAACGCTCGGAAGGCTCAGGCAGGAAGTCTGCGAACGCGGTTGGCATCGGGATCGCGCTCGGCCTGCCGTTCGGCGCGGCGATCGGGATGCTGCTGTTCGACAACCTCGCGCTCGGCGCAGGCCTCGGGATGCTCGTCGGCATCGTCATCGGCGCCGCCTACCAGGCGAGATCGAAGTAGCGGGGACTACTTCGCCGTGAGGCGCCCGATCACCACGTCGACGCGGTCGCCGACGTCCTTCTTGAGTTTCTTCCTGAGAGCCGCACTCACCGAGATGAAATGGTCGCCCTGACCGGTCGGCATGAGCGCGGAGGTCACGGCCACCCCGTCGACCGTCGTGTCGGCCTTCACCGACTTGCCGGTGCCGAAGAACTCCTTGGATCCGGGCACCTCGATGACGGACCACGAGGGCATCCATTCCGGATTCACGATTTCACCGCTGAAGACGAGGCTGTCGGTCATGGGGTGAGCGTAGCCCGCTGGTGTCAGGCCTTGCTCGGTGCTCCAACCGCCGCGGCTACCTTGGCGACGGCGGCCTCGAGGCCCAGCTTCACCGAAGCCGCATCCTCCGACTCGCGGATGAACGCCTTCGCCCCGCGCGGCATGCCGCAGTAGTCGAAGACACCGTGCTCGATCTGCGTGCTGAACGACTCCTCATAGCCGTGCCGCGCGAAGGACGCCTCCGAGAAGCCGGAGACCGGCAGCAGGTGCGCCGTCAGATGCCCGAGCTTCCCCAGCACGCGGCCGTCGTCACCCAGCTCGAAGGCCCACCCGGTGATGAAGACACGGTCGATCCACCCCTTCAGCAGCGCCGGCATCGACCACCAGAAGACGGGGAACACGAGGACGACATCGCTCGCGCGGCCCAGTCGCGCCTGCTCGGCGAGCACGTCGGGGCCTGTGATCGTCCCGCCCTTGTAATCTGCGCGGTCGCGCGCGGTGAATCGCGGGTCGAAGCCCTCCTGCGAGAGGTGCGCGAGCTCCACCTCGACACCGGCTGCTTCGAGGCGTTCGCGCAGCTGCAGCGCAGCGGCGTGGGTCAGGGAATCTTCGTCCGGATGCGCGGTGACGATGAGCGTAGGCATCCGATCATTCTCGGGGTCCCACCTCCGACCGCGCTCAGGGACGCCGGCTCGCCGCTGCAAGACGCTCGGCGAGAGCCGTGGATGCTTCGGCGAGCTGCTGCGGGCCGAGCACCGTGAAGTCGGCGTCGAACCTCGTGATCGACGCGAGGATGCCGATCCACGACCACGAGCCGAGCAGCAGCCGACAGGAGGAGTCGTCGACTTCGGTGACCACCGCATCCGGCAACCACTTCGTGGCTTCGCGCGCTGGAACACGGAGGAGCAGGTCGCCCGTGCACGGCCACTGGTCTTCCTCGCTCGAGCCTTTGAACCGCGCCGCGAGGAAGGCAGCGGCGTCGCCGCTCGGCAGCTGCCGCTCCTCGAAGTTGGCGCCAAGCTGGCTCCGCGGCACGATCCGGTCCACTCGGTAGACGCGCCACTCACTCCGGTCGAGGTTCCATGCGACGAGGTACCAGCGACCGTTCCGCGCGAGCACCGTGTGCGGTTCGACCCGCCGAGGGGGCGTCGGGGTCGCCGCGTCGACGGAGGCGCGTGACGATCCGCCTGCGTAGTCGAACCGAAGCGTGCGGTGCTCCTGGGCTGCTCGGCTCACGAGCTCGAGCACGACTGGGTCGACGAGCTCCCCGGCCTGCGCGCCGGCCGACCCCGTGAAGCGGATGCCATCGACACGGTGCCGCAACCTCGACGGCATGACCTGTCGCACCGTCTCGAGGGCACGCGCGGCAGCATCGTCTATTTCGACTCCCAGCGCGGGCGCACCGCGGAGTGCCACCGCGATCGCGACGGCCTGCTCGTCGTCGAACCGCAGCGATGGCAGCTCCGAGCCGGCCGCGAGGCGGTAGCCGCCCGCGGGCCCCTTCCAAGCCTCGATCCGATAGTCGAGCTCGCGCAGCCGGTCGATGTCGCGTCGAACGGTGCGCGGAGTCACGTCCAGACGTTCGGCGAGCGCCAGGCCCGACCATTCGCGCCGAGTCTGCAACAGCGACAGCAGGGTGAGGATGCGCGAGGAGGTTGCCGAGGTCATGCGATCAGTGTCCCCCGAGTAGAGGACCGAACCCGTCCGCTACTGCTGTCATCGTCTCCACCGCGGCACGAGCCGCGCACCTTGGAATCCAGTCAGGAAGCGGGAACACCATGAGCATCACCACGACAACCCACCTCAACTTCGCCGGCACCGCGCGCGAGGCGCTCGAGTTCTACGCGGGCGTCTTCGGCGGCGAGGTCTCGATCGCCACCTACGCGCAGTTCGGGATGCCCGCCGAGCTGCCGGGCGCATCGAGTGTCGTGTTCGGAAGAGTGGATGCCCCCAACGGCTTCCGCGTGCTCGCCTACGACACCCTCGGCCAGGCCACGAAGGGGCTTGCGGGCGCGGTGGGGGAGACGCGGCGGGAGCAGGGCACCACCGTGACGAGCCAGCCCTTCTTCCTCGCGGCGAGCGGCGACACGCTCGACGAGATCACCGCCTACTGGGATGCCCTGTCCGTGGGCGCCGTCGTCATCGAGCCGCTCGCGGCCTCGGCATGGTCAGCGGGCTTCGGGATGCTCCGCGACCGCTTCGGGGTGACCTGGGTGCTCGATGTCGCGGCTGCCGTCTGAGCCGACGGCCCGGCACCTCGGCCTCGGCTCACGGTGACATGTCGCCGTGGGTGACGACGCGGCAGAGCTCCACTCGCCCGTCCGGCAGGTGCCAGGCGTGCAGGCGCCTGGCACCTGCCGCCTTGAAGCCGACGGAGTAGCGGAAGCATCTCGCGTCATCGTCGTCGCGGACGACGTCGTGGGCGTGCGCCCCGTTGCCGCTGCGCAGCGGATGCGCGCCCCTCGAGTGCAGGTGCCGACCGCGTCCGGTCACGACGTCGACGGCCGCACGCCACACTTTCGCCTGCAGTTGCGGCGGGAGCGATCTGACCGAGGCGGGGAAGGCGGGGCCCACGAGGTACTCGCCGAGCGGATGCGCGGCCCGGTCGATCGCGGGGGAGTTCTGCAGCCAGCTGACGTGGATCTGGTGGCGAGCCCACTCCTCCTGGTCGGCGAAGTCGATGCTCGGCACGCCCTCATCTCGGGCCTTCTGGAGGACTCGGAGGCGCTTCTGAACGCCTCGGAGTCGCGCTTCAGTCTCGTGGAGTCTCTCGGCGAGGTCGGCGTTCTCCCCGCGGAGTGCGCGCAGCTCCTGGAGGAGCTGCGCGTCGGTCCTGGCGTGCGCGAGCCTCCGCGGCTCGATCTGCTCGCCCGTCTCCACGAGGCGGAGCGTGCCCATCGACATCACTGCGGAGGGTTTGGGTTGCGCGGACATCGGGACTCCTCACCTCGCTGGTACTTGGCGTATTCGGGCCAAGCTATGCGGGCGTCGTCAGCTGCGAAACGGCCGCTGACTCGGGGCGTCTCGGGTCTGAACTTTCCGTCGCACTGCGCTGCGGCGGCGGATGCGCGCTACTCGGGCTTCCACGAACTGTCGTCGCGCCACGGGGCGACGTCGACTTCGTTGCCCTCCGGGTCGGCGAGGGTCCAGTGCTCCGGGGCGTTGGTGTCGTCGACGATGCGCCCGCCAGCGGCGAGGGCCGCCGCGACGCGAGCGTCAGCCTGGTCGCGCGGAACGTACACGTCGACGTGCATCGTGTTCCGCTCGGCGCGGGGCGCATCGATCTGCTGCAGCCAGACGTTCGGTCCGACGGCGATCGGGTCGGCGAGGTCTTCGCCACCGCGCCGCTCGTACGCGAGGACGGCCTCCCAGAAGGGGAGCGCAGCGTCGAGGTCGATCACGTCGATCGCGATCTGGATGCTCTGCACGGAGTCCGGGCTCGCCTCGATGCCCAGCCCGCGGGCGATCTCGGAGATGCGCGCGGCGAGGGCGGTGTCTCGTGCGCTGACGTCGCCCACGTCGTGGCTGATGAGGCGCACCATGACCGAGCCGTAGCGGAGGTCCACGTCCGGGTGATGATCGGCCTCGTCGGCGGCGCGAGCGATCTCAGCCACGAACGCGGCACCTTTCGCGAACCCGCCGGTCGTGAAGTTCGCGCGGGCGCCGTCACCCACGACCCGCCAGTCGGCGGTGCCGTCAGCTTGCCGAAATTCCCTGGGGGAGACTCGATCGCTCATGACGGTGATTCTCGCCGAAGCGGGTGAGTTATGCCGGTGAGATGTGGCGAGCGGGCAGCGGGCTGGAGTAGACGACGTTCGTCGTGATGCCGCCGAGCGTCGCCAGGCGGCCCGTGATCCGCTCGAGGTCGCGCATCGACCTGGCGAGCACCTTGATGATGAAGCAGTCGGCCCCGGTCACGTGGTGGGCTTCCACGATCTCCGGCGTCGTCGCGACGAGGTCGTGGAACGGCTTGTAGTTGCCGGAGGGGTAGGCAAGTCGCACGAACGCCATGACCGTGTACCCGAGCGCCTCTGCGTCGACGGTGACCGCGTAGCCGGTGATCACGCCGGTGCCCGTGAGGCGGCGCACCCGCTCCGCCGTCGCGCTGGGCGACAGCAGGACTGACCTGGCGACGTCGGCGATGCTGGCGCGACCGTCCGATTGCAGGTGCGCGAGGATCGCATGATCGGTGCCGTCGAGGCTGGACCGTTGATCAGGTGGCATGGGCCCGAAACTACCGTGGAATCCGTTCCCTCGTCAGCGGAGGGCCGTTGAGTGAGCCTTCATTCTCTGCCAAGTCCTGGCTTGAATAGAGAGCACGCCAACAACCGAAGGATCCGCACTCATGTCACTCCACGCAGTCCCCGCCGTGACCGCCGCCGTCGACCTCTACTTCCAAGCGCTGCACGAGTGCGATGTCACCAAGCTCGACCGGGTCTTCGACGACTCCGCGAGCCTGTTCGACGTCACCGACGGGACGTTCACCGCCATGCCGTTCGCCGAGTGGCGCGAGATCGTCGCCAATCGACCGTCGCCGCAGTCGGTCGGGCAGGCGCGCGAGGACGAGCTGCTGTCGCTCGACTTCCTCTCCGCCGACCTGGTCGTCGCGAAGGTGCGGCTGAGGATCCTCGACCAGGTCTTCGAGGACCACCTGTCGCTCGCCAACATCGACGGTGATTTTCGGGTCGTGGCGAAGACCTGGCGCGACGCCTAGCGCTGCCGCTCGGCCTCCTCGGCCTCCTCGGCCTCCTCGGCTGCCTCCGCCGCCTCCGGTGCCTCCGCGGCGACAGCCCCCTCAGCCGCCTCAGCCGCCTCCGAGTTCGGCGGCGGAGTCTCCGCGTACGACTTCGAGAGGAGACGGTACTGCGGGGATGCGAACGCGACGATGACGAGGCCGAGCAGCAGGACACTGGCGACCAGGAACACCAGCGCGATGCCGCGGGCATCGCCGTCGCCGAGCATCCACCCGAGCGACTCCTGGCCCTCGCGGGACTCCATGTAGGGGATGAGCCAGAACTCGGCGATGGGGCCGATCATGAACGCGCTGATGGGCGTCGAGGCCGACTCGACGGTGGCTGCGAAGCCGAACACGCGGCCCTGCTTCTCGAACGGCACCACGCGTTGGATGACGGTCTGCTCTGCCGCCTCCGCGATGGGCATGATCGCCATGAAGATGAACATGCCGACGATGAATAGCCAGCCGTACTCGCGGATGGTGAACGTCGCGCCGAGCAGGGCGACGCCGATGTTGACGATGAGGAGGGTGCGGACGGGGTTCTTCCCGAGGCCGAACTTCGCGACGAGGCCGCCGCCCACGATGAAGCCGATGCTCGTGACGCCGAGCCAGACTCCCCACATCTCGACCGAGAACAGGGTGAGGCCGTACGGGTCCATGAGCGCCATGAAGACGCCGCCGACGAGGTTGTTGAGCGTCGTGAAGAGGATGAGCGCGAGCAGGCCGGGCACGAGCATGACGGCGGGGATCGCGCCGCGGAAGTTGACCTTCGCCGCGCCTGATTCTGGGTCGTGGGCGATGCCGCGTTCGGGAATCGACACCAGGAGGAGGTGCGCGAACGAGACTGCGGTCGCGACGATCGCGATGAGCACGGTGGGCCCCATGCCGAGCAGGCCGATCGACAGGCCGGAGAACACGCTGGTGACCATGAACGCGATGCCCTGCACCGTGCCGACCAGGCCGTTCGCCCGGTCGCGCCGGTCGGCAGGCACGAGCAGCGTGACGGTGGTCGACAGCGCGATGTTGCGCAGGTTCTCGACGACCCCGCCGATCAGGATGACGCCGGCGAAGAGCCAGAACCAGATGCCGTTCCAGTCGACGAGCGCCTCCTCAGGGAAGCTCAGGTAGAGCACACCGGCGAGCAGGTAGGTGATGAGGGTCACCGCGCTCGAGATGAGCATGACGGCCTTCTTCTTCATGTGATCGACGATCGCGCCGAAGATCATGCCGAAGACCGCCACGAGCAGCATGTAGCTGCCGCCGATGATCGACGTCGCCAGCACCGAACCCGTCTCGAGGTACGCCCAGAAGGTGAGCGCGAACCACAGGTAACTCGTCGTGACATTGGCGATGAGCGTGTTGACGAGCACCTGGTAGAAGCTGCGCAGGGTCGCCAGCGTCGGCACGTCCTGATGCGGCAGCGCTCGCGGAGAGGCCTCGGGAGCTGAGGTGCGTTCTTCAGGTGTGGATGGAGGTGAGGTGTCGGCCATGCGTATCCCTGATTTCCTGAATCGGTGTTCTCATCATCCACCCGTCCTCCGACATTCGAAAGCGGATCGGGTGGTGCTTGCAGGAATCAAGATGGCACCCATTGCGGACGGATACTGACCGCTATCTCCCTACGATGGAGTCATGTCCACCGGATCGCGCATGCTCACGCTCCTCACGCTCCTCCAGAACCACCGGTTCTGGACCGGCGATGAGCTCTCCGCGAAGCTCCAGGTGAGCTCGCGCACGCTGCGTCGTGACGTCGAGCAGCTCCGGGAGCTCGGCTACCCGGTCGAGACGACGCGCGGCGTCGGGGGTGGGTATCGGCTGAGCGCGGGCGGTTCGCTGCCGCCCCTCATGGTCAGCGACGAGGAGGCCCTGGCGATCGTGCTCGGACTGAGGGCCGTGACTGCCAGTGGGGTCCAAGGGGTGCAGGATGCGGCGGTCGGCGCGCTCGCGAAGATCGTGCCAGTGCTGCCGATGCACGTGCGCAAGCTCGCTGCTGGTATCGGTTCGACGGTTGGCGCCGGGCAGGCGCGCGAGGGGGCGCCCCAGGTCGAGGTCGCCGTGCTCGCCAGCGTCGCGACGGCCTGCCGGGACCGCACGATGCTGAGGTTCGACTACGAGAAGCGCGATGGTGCCCTCTCGAGTCGGCTCGTCGAGCCGCACGCGCTCGTTCCGGTCGCCCGGCGCTGGTACCTCGTCGCGTTCGACGAGGGCCCGGGTGCCTGGCGCACGTTCCGCCTCGACCGGATGCGCGGCGTCGAGTCGCTGCCGAAGAGCTACGGCTCGCGGCCCATTCCGGGAGGCGATGCTGACGCGTTCGTGCAGTCGAGCATCCGCAACCTGCCCGCCCGCTACGAGGCGGTCGTGCGAGTCGAGGTGCCAGCCGAGCAGGCGCGGGCCGAGGTCGGCCAGTGGGGCGTGGTCCTCGAGCTAGAAGAAGGGTGGAGCGAGGTGCGGATGCGCACGGACGACCTCGACTACGTCGTGTACCTGCTCGCCAGGCTCGATGCCCGGTCCGAGGTTGTCGGACCGCCGGAACTCGTCGACGCGCTGCGAGCCTGGGGTCGCCGGCTGCTGAGCGTTGGCCTCCCGGAGGAGCCGGGCGCCTCCGAGTGACTGAGTCGGTTTCAGACGTAGCGATTCATGGCCGCGAACTCGATGGAGACGGCCCTGATGTCGTCCCAGGTGAGCGCACAGGCGGAATCGGTCGCCTGTGGCTGCGCGGCCCGGTCGCGGATGCGTCGGGCGAGCAGCTCAGGGTCGTCGCAATCGGCGACGAGGAGGAAGGTCGTGACCAGATAGTCGCCATGTTCTCTCGCGACCTGTTCGCAGAGTCGCGAAGCGGCCTGCTCGCAGGCGGTCAGAACGATCGAATCGCTGACGCCCGGGTTCGCGAGTACCACGATGACGTGGCGCAGCTTCGGCAGCTTCGAGGAGAGTGCGACGCACTCGAGTGTGACCTCCTGCAGGAGGGTGGACAAGCTTCGGCGCTTCTCTGTTCGAGAAGCGTCTCTCCCGATAATCAGAGAAACAGGAGAATCCGCCAGTTCCTCGAATGTCGAGGCTCCGCTTTCATCGGACCGAAAACGTGGGTCAAGGGTGGCAAGGCACGGTAAGGCGTCGCCCCGAAGAATAAGCTTGGGCGCGATCTTCTTGGGTTCTTTTCCTGCGTGACGATGCCCCGGCGCCGAAAAGGCGCCGGGGTTCGACGAAAACATTGCTTGATACCTCGTTCAGAGCTGCAAAGGAGGCGCGTGGGGGCGGGCCTCCGGTGGTCTCAGGTGTCCCAGTGCGGCCGGTCGTTCTAGCTCTTTCGCTTGAACGGGTCTTCTGCCTGAGTCTTGTCTCGCTTGAGTGCGCGTCGCTCCTTCAGCGTGAGCTGGGGTGCCTTCTTCGCGTTTTCCTTGGACTTTCTGTCTGCCATTTTCTTACTCGCTTCCCTTTTTCTCAGCTGGCGGGTATCCGGACGACCATAGTCCATTTCCTGCGCTTTCTCACCCTTGGGGAAAATGGCTTTTCTGGGGGTTCTCGGGCTATCATGATCGTTTACCCTTTTGTCGCCTCGCGACATGAAAGAGGAGGTTCCCGTGGAAACGGTCTGGATGACGCCGACGGCATTGCGTGCTCTGCAGGACGAGCTCGAGGCGCTGCTGCGCGTGGGCGCCGACTCGTCGGCGCGCGGCAGGGAGCTTCGAAAGCTCATCGATCATGCCGAGGTCGCCGCCAAGCCCGACGATGGGCTCGTCGAGGCGGGTATGCAGGTCACGGTTCGCTTCGACGGCGCCGGGCGCGAGGCGACCTTCCTGCTCGGAAGCAGGGTGCTCGCCGGGTTGGACCCGAGCGTCGCGATCGACGTCTACTCGTCGGACTCACCCCTCGGGGAGGCCATTCTGGGGAGCCGAGTCGGCAGCACGGTGACCTTCACGGCACCGGCCGGCCAGCAGTGCGTCACCATTCTGTCTGCCGTGCCGTTCTCCTGGTAGTGCTCTCGCCCGGGGAGAACTCCCCGGGCGATAGCGGGAATTCACTGGGGAAATCCGGGTATCGTAAGCGCCTCTTCTCCGCACCTCGGTGCGAGAGCCGTAGCCGCCCGACCTCCCCGATGGCTTCCGCAGAATGGACCCCCGCCATGCCCCGCACCACGCCCTCCACACACGCCGCCGGCGTCTCGAACAGCGAGCGACGCGAGATCGGCCGCCGCAGCATCCTCACCGGAGCAGCCTGGTCTCTTCCGGTCATCGCTCTGGCCAGTGCCGCCCCGGCCTCCTCCGCGAGTGGCGCGACCGGCGCAGACCTCCAGCTCACGAACGGAGCCGGCTACACCGACTCCTGGTACAGCGAGGACGGCCTGCAGCTCCAGTCGCTCACGGTCGGGACCATGTTCTCCGTCACGAACCTGAGCACGGCGCCAGCGCCGACGGGATTCACGGCGCGCGCGAGCTGGGACGCCCGCTGGGCGACGGCAGTCGAATGGACCGAAGGCTCGGTTCCCGGGCCGATCACGACCGTCGGGAACGTCTCGACCCAGTCGGCCGAGCACCCGGAGCCGATCGCGGCTGGGGCGGAGGGCCGGCTCCGTGTCCTTCCCACTCAACCGAGCGCGCTGACGGAGATGCTCCCCGACCTCGCGCCCTGGAAGGTCGAGGTGATCACCAGCGGAGACCCGGACCTGAGCAACAACACCGTCACGTACACGTCCCAGATCGAGGACATCGAGCCGTGGGATGCGACGCTCTCGACCGTGTGGGGAGTGCATCCGGTCACGATCGATGGAAGCGAGTACACCTACTCCTTCCCGCGGCAGCTCACGATCACGTCCACCGGACCCAACCCGATCCCTGCCGGCGAGACCATCGAGTACTCGTTCGCGAGCCAGCCGACCGACTTCATCACCGCGTTCGACGTCGCCACGGCGACGATCGACGGGGTTGCTCGCCCCGGCTTCCTGAAGGAAGAGGACTGGGCGATGGCGCCGAGCAAGCTGTGGACCACGACGCAGGAGGTTCCCGTCGGCTCGACGCTCACCCTCGACTTCACGTTCTCAGCGGGCCCGAACGCCGAGGAGGGCGTGGTCACCTCGCTCGCCTACGGCTACCTGCGCGGCGGGAAGCAGCGCGTTCCTCGCGAGGACATCCAGTTCCTCGCGCCGCGGACGTCGCTCGCGGTCTAGTTCTCGGAGCGTTCCGCGACGAAGCGTCTGGTGACGGCGATGTCCCGCTCGCCCAGGCCAGCATCCACGAGTTCGTCGAAGGCGGCCCGCAGGGTGGGGAGCAGCACTGGATGCGTGCCGGTCGCGTCGGCGACATCGGCGGCGAAGGTGAGGTCCTTCACCATGTACTTGGCGACCCCGGAGGGGGAGTCGTCTCCCGTGACGAGCTTCTCGCGCCTGCTCTCGAGCAGCTTCGACCCGGCGTAGCCGCCGCCGAGCAGATCCCAGAGCACGGCGAGGTCGATGCCGCTGCGCTCGGCGAGCACGCTCGCCTCGCCGAGCGCCAGGATCGTGGATGACACGATCATCTGGTTGCAGGCCTTCGCGACCTCGCCGGCGCCGAGCGGCCCGAGGTGCACGGGGCGTCCGCAGGCATTCAGGATGCTCGTGGCTGTCGCGACCTCGTCGTCACCTCCGCCGAGCATGATCGAGAGCGTGCCAGCTTTCGCGCCGTCTTCGCCTCCGGAGACGGGGGAGTCGATGACGCGAACGCGGCCCTCGCTCTCGCTGGCGAGGCGCTCCGCGAGCTCGCGGAGCCCGGTTGGCGACACGGTGGAGCCGACCATGATGAGCAGCTCTCCTGCGCCCGCGAGCAGGCCGTCGTCCCCGGCGAGCACGGCCTCGAGCTCTGGGAGGTCTGGGAGCATGACGAGGATCGCGTCGCTGGCCGCTGCGAGTTCGCGTGGCGACTCGTGCCAGGTGGCGCCTGCTTCGATGAGGGCGCTTGCCCGGTCGGGGCGGCGCCCCGTGAGCTGGAGGGTGCCGTGTGCGGCGAGCAGGTGGCCGGCCATCGGGAGACCCATGGCGCCGAGGCCGAGTACGCCGACGCGAGGAGTGTGAGCAGCAGTGGTCATGAGCACACCCTAGCCTGCTGACCATTGTGTAGGACAGTGTCCACAGTGTTGAATCGACGTAGACTTCACCACGAGAGACTGCACCTGTCGCCACGAATCGAAGAGGATCCCATGACTGACAGCCCCCAGAAACTGCGCGCGGTCGTCGCCGTCGACCTGAGCGAGGAGCTCTGCCAGCTCATCGAGCGTCTCGAGCCTCGACTCGAAGTCGTGCGGGACCACACGTTCTACCGGCCAATGCGTGGGCCCGCCGACTGGTCCGGAGATCCGAGCGTGACTCGAACTCCCGAGCAACAGGCCGCGTTCGACGAGCTCGTCGACTCGGCTGACGTCCTCTTCGGGCTCCCGGATGTCGACTCCGCCTCCCTCGCGCGCACGGTCGCGGCTAACCCGCGACTCCGCTGGGTGCATGCGACGGCGGCTGGCGGTGGAGGGCAGGTGAAGGCGGCGGGCCTCGGCCAGGATGCACTCGAGCGCATCGTCTTCACGACGAGTGCCGGAGTCCACGGCGGGACCCTCGCCGAGTTCGCGCTCTTCGGCGTGCTCGCCGGGGCGAAGGATCTTCCGCGGCTGCAGCAGCAGCAGTCGGCCCGGCAGTGGACGGGTCGTTGGGAGATGCGCCAGCTCGACGAGATGACCGTGCTCATCGTGGGCCTCGGCGGCATCGGCAAGGCGGCGGCGCTGAAGTTCTCGGCCCTCGGTGCCACCGTGCTCGGCACGACGCGCAGCGGCGAGGCCGTCGAGGGTGTCGACAGGCTCGTGCCCATCGATCAGCTCGCCTCGGCCGTGTCTGAGGCCGACGCGATCGTCGTCACACTCCCAGGCACCGATGCGACGACGGGACTCCTCGGTGAGGAGGTCTTCGCGAACGTGAAGCCGGGGGTCATCGTCTCCAACGTCGGGCGCGGCACGGTCATCGACGAATCCGCGCTTCTCGCGGCCCTCGGCGACGGACGCGTCGGATTCGCGGCCCTCGACGTCTTCGAGGTGGAGCCGCTGCCGGACGAGAGTCCGCTCTGGGCGCACCCGAACGTGCTGGTCAGTCCGCACACGGCCGCGCTCTCGAGCGCAGAGGAGCCCCGAATCGCGAAGCTCTTCGCCGAGAACGCGCGCCGGCTCCTCGACGGTGAGCCGCTCAAGAACGTTGTCGATATCGTCGAGTTCTACTGATTCCCCACCTGTGGGCCCGTTGCGACGTCAACGGGCCGGCAGGCGTGACGAGGCGAGGAGCGGCACCGTGCCAGAAGCTGCGGATGCATCAACGAAGGCGGGCGCGCAGGACGCGCCGGAGCGCGACCTCGCACCGGCGGTGACGCGCTCGCTGCGCATCCTGTCGCTGCTGGCCGACGCTGATGGCGCGCCCATGACGCTGAGCGACATCGCCAGGGCGCTCGGGATCGCGAAGTCGTCGACCGCCAACCTCGTCGCCGTTCTCGAAGACGGGAGGATGCTGCAGCGTGTGCCCCAGGGGTACCAGCTCGGCAGGCGCACAGCCGAGCTCGGCGGTGCGTTTGCGCAGCAGTTCAACCAGATCAGAGAGTTCTTCGGGGTGTGCGATGCGTCGCCCGTGCTTCGCAGCGAGCTTGTGCAGGTGGTCATGCTCGACGGCCCGGATACGGTCTACCTCGCTCGTCACGAGGGTCGACGGCGCTACCAGCTGGGCACGCCGCTGGGTTCGCGCCTGCCGGCGGCGCTCACGGCCTCGGGTCGTGCGTTGCTCATGCGTCTTGACGACGAGGAGGTCGTGGAGCTCGTCGGTGCTTCCGCCTCCTTCCCGAAGTTGACGCCGCAGAGCATCGGGACGACGCGTGAGCTGCTCGACTGCCTTGCCGTCGCCCGGGAGCGCGGCTACTCGATCGACTCGAACGGCTCGGTCGGGGGAGTGACGGGCGTCGCGGTGCCGCTCGCCTCCTGGTCGCCGAGCGATCCCCCGTTTGCGCTCGGGGCGGCTCTGCCGACGGAGCTCGCGGATGCCGACCACGTCGCTCGGGTCGGTGCGGCGCTCATCGAGGCCGCGCGGGAGCTCACGAACCCGCTCGCGGGACGGTAGTTCAGCTCCCGACGGCATCTCGTGCGTTCAAAGTGTTGAACGTCGTCCACTGGAGTGTTAGCTTGTGGTCAGCAAGCATGCACCGCCGGGCTCACCACGGCCTCGGTGCACCGCACATCAAAGGAGATGTTTCGTGACTGAGAACACCCGGCCTCCAGTGCCGACCGACGACCCGGAGTACGCAGACAACCTGCGCCGCGCGACGTTGGCCTCGAGCATCGGCTCTGCCCTCGAGTACTTCGACTTCGCGCTCTACGGCCTTATGACGGCGCTTGTCTTCAACAAGCTCTTCTTCGACCAGAGCGACCCGGCCGTCGCCGTCATCGGCGCCTTCGCCATCTACGGCGTCGGCTTCGTCGCCCGTCCCTTCGGCGGGCTCTTCTTCGGCACGATGGGTGACCGCCTCGGCCGCAAGGGCGTGCTTGTCATCACGATCGTGCTCATGGGCGGCGCATCCACCGCGATCGGCCTCCTCCCCACCTACGAGACGATCGGGCTGTGGGCCCCAGCGCTGCTCGTGCTCCTCCGTCTCGCGCAGGGCTTCGGCGCCGGTGCCGAGCAGGCCGGTGCCACGGTGCTCATGGCCGAATACGCGCCCGTGAAGCGCCGCGGGTTCTTCTCCGCGCTCCCGTTCGTCGGGATCCAGGCCGGCACGCTCCTCGCCGCCGTCGTCTTCAGCCTGCTGACGCTCATGCCGGACGAGGCGTTCCTGTCATGGGGCTGGCGGATCCCGTTCCTCGGGTCGTTCGCCCTCATCCTCGTCGCGCTGTTCATCCGCATGCGCCTCCGTGAGACCCCGACGTTCGTCGAGCTCGAGAAGAGCGACCAGGTCGCCGACCACCCGATCCGTGAGATCTTCACCCGCGGCATGCCTGGCGTCATCACGGGCATCGGCCTGCGCATGGCCGAGAACGGCGGCTCGTACATCTTCCAGAACGTGTCGCTCGCGTTTGTCGCCGGCACGTTCATCGCGAACCCCGTCGACCGAGGCATCGCGACCTGGGGTGTCACGATCGGCTCGCTCATCGGCATCTTCTCGGTACCGCTCTCCGGACACCTCTCCGACAAGCTCGGCCGCCGCGCCGTCTACCGGTTCGGCGCCGTCTTCATGCTGCTCTTCGCATTCCCCGCGTGGTGGATGCTCTCGCTCGGCAACGGGCCCCTCACGATCGCGGTCATCGCCGTCGGTATCGGTGTGGCCGTCAACTCGATGCTCGGGCCGCAGTGCGCCATGCTCCCTGAGCTGTTCGGCAACAAGCACCGATACCTCGGTGTGGCCATGGCCCGAGAACTCTCTGCCGTGCTCGCCGGCGGCCTGGCCGGCGTGGTCGGCACGTGGCTGCTCACGCTCACCGGCGGCAACTGGGTGGTCATGGGGCTCTACCTCGCGACGCTCGCCGCGATCACCACTGCAGCGACGTTCCTCGTTCCAGAGACGAAGGGGCGCGACCTGCTCCGCAAGGAGGACGCCATCCGCGTCTCCACCGACGAAGAGGACACCGGCCTGATCGACCTGCAGGACATCTACGAGGCCGCACCTGGCGCAGGCGCCGCGAGCAGCGCATCCGCCGCGGTGGGGGCCAAGTCGTGAGCCTCCCAGCCGGGCTGAAGGCCTTCGACCTCACAGGTCGGACAGCCCTCGTCACGGGGTCGAGCCAGGGCATCGGCCGGGCACTCGCCGGCGGTCTCGCCGCCGCGGGGGCCAGGGTCGTGGTGCACGGACGGGACCGGGCGAAAGCCGAGCGCGCGGCGGCGTCCATCGCCGACGCGCTCGGCCTCGCGGGAACGCCGGCCGAGCCGATCGTCTCGACCTTCGACGTGACGGATGCGCCAGCGGTGGATGCCGGCATCGGCGAACTCGAGGCGAGCATCGGAACAGTCGACATCCTCGTCAACAACGCGGGCATCCAGCGGCGCGCCCCCATCGCCGAGTTCACCGACTCCGACTGGCATGAGCTGCTTGCCACGAACCTCACGAGCGCGTTCCTCCTCTCGCGCCGCGTGGCTCGCGGCATGCTCGAGCGCGGCACCGGCAAGATCGTGAACATCGGGAGCGTGCAGTCGCAGATCGCCCGCCCCTCGATCGCGCCATACAGTGCGACGAAGGGCGCCATCGTGATGCTCACGAAGGGGCTCTGCGCCGACCTTGCGCCGGCGGGGATCACCGTGAACGCGCTTGCTCCCGGTTACTTCGCGACCGAGCTCACGAAGGCGCTCGTCGACGACGCCCAGTTCTCGGCCTGGGTTGCCCAG
Source organism: Pseudoclavibacter sp. VKM Ac-2867 (assembly GCF_015351275.1). NCBI lineage: Bacteria > Bacillati > Actinomycetota > Actinomycetes > Micrococcales > Microbacteriaceae > Pseudoclavibacter > Pseudoclavibacter sp. VKM Ac-2867. The sequence continues at coordinate 11,645 of NZ_JADKSL010000022.1, read as the reverse complement.
CGGACGCCTGCCGGGCGCTGGGGGCAGGTCGACGAGCTCGTCGGTACGCTCGTGTTCCTCTCCAGTGACGCTTCGGCGTTCGTGAACGGCCAGACGATCTATGTCGATGGCGGAATGACGGCGGTTGTGTGATGCGAATCTCCAGGATCCAGACCAGTGACGGCACCATCACGCACGCGTTCGCCGATGGCGACTCGTGGGTGCCGTGCAATGACCCCTACGAGGCGTTCGCACGCGGCGTCGAGCCGACGCGCAAGGGGGAAGCGGTCGCGGATGCGACGCTGCTCGCTCCGAGCGAGCCGCGCATCGTCGTCGGGATCGCGCAGAACGGGCCGGAGCATCCCTCACCGGTGCAGGCGTGGCTGAAGAGCCCCCGAACGGTCGTGCCGAGCGGAACCCCGGTCGTGCTGCGCCGAGGCGTCGGCAAGGTCGTCATCGAGGGCGAGGTGTGTGTCGTCATCGGCCGTGACGCGGTCGACGTATCTGCGGAGGACGCGCACACCGTGATCCTCGGTCTCACCGCCGTGAACGACATCTCGAACCCAGACCGGGGCAGCGTCGACCCCCGCAACTTCGAAGGCAAGGGCGGAGTCGGCTACACGCCGCTCGGCCCATGGATCGAGACGGGAGCGGACCTCGCCGACGCCCAGCTCGAGGTGCGCATCAACGGCGAGCGGAAGGTGCTCACCGGAAGCCAGGAGCTGCCAGCGGGCATCGCCGAGTGCGTCGCCTACGTCACGAGCTGGGTGCCGCTCGGCCCCGGCGACATCATCATGACGGGCGCCCCGAAGTCGGGGTTCGCAGCCGAACCCGGTGACCTCATCGAGATCACCGTCGCGGGCGTGCCGCTGGTGACGCCATGCGTCTGAGCCACGAACGATTCGACGTGCAAGGAGTTCGCAAGTGACCCAGGAGAACCTCGCAGTCGTCGCCCACGGCAAGGGCGACCTGCGGCTCGACGCGCTGCCGGAGCCGGAGCCGACCCCGGATCAGGCCGTGGTCGCGATCGCGTATGGCGGCGTGTGCGGATCGGATCTGCACTACTGGATGCACGGGGCCGCGGGGGAGTCGATCCTGCGTGACCCGCTCCTCCTCGGCCACGAGATCGTCGGCACCGTCCTCGAAGCAGCGGCTGACGGGAGCAGCCCTCAGGTCGGCCAGCGAGTCGCCGTCCACCCCGCCACGCAGGGTGATGATGGCGTGACGCCCTACCCGGCCGAGCGACCGAACCTCTCTCCTGCCGGCACCTACCTCGGCTCCGCCGCGCGCATCCCGCACACCCAGGGGGCCTTCGCGCGTCGCGTCGCCCTGCCGGCACGCATGCTCCGAGTGCTGCCAGCGGGACTCGACCTCAAGCTGGCATCCCTCGCCGAGCCGGCCTCCGTCGCCTGGCACGGAGTCGGGCAGGCTGGAGACGTGCGAGGCAAGCGCGTGCTCGTCATCGGCGCCGGCCCGATCGGTGCGCTCGTCGTCGCCGTGCTGAAGCACCACGGTGCCGCCGAGATCATCGCGAGCGACCTCCACGAGCTGCCGCTCGCCGTCGCCACCGAGCTCGGCGCGAATCGCGTCATCGACGCGCGGGATGCAGCGGCGATCGCCGCCGTGCACGCCGACGTCGTGATCGAGTCCTCTGGCACGGTGCCGGGGCTCGCCAGCGCCATCCGCGGCGCCGGTCGCGCGGGCCGGGTCGTCCTGCTCGGTCTGCAGCGCAGCGGTGAAGTCCCCGCCCTCCTGTCGCTCGCGATCACTCGCGAGCTGACCCTCGTCGGCTCGTTCCGCTTCACCGACGAGATCGATGCCGTGATCGGCGCGCTCGCCGACGGCTCACTGGTCGTGGATGCAGTGCTCACGCACGAGTTCCCTGCCGAGCAGGCGCTCGAGGCGTTTGCCGTCGCAGGTGACGCCTCCAGGTCGTCGAAGGTGCTGCTCTCGTTCGCCGAGGCTGACGCTGAAGCCGACGCTCGCGTGGACGGGGCCGCGTCGTGACGGCCGTGGAGGCCGAAGGCGCCGCGCGTCCAGCGCTTGCGCATCCGCCCATGGTCGTCATGGGGGTGCAGGGCACGGGCAAGACGACGATCGGCTCAGCACTGGCGGCACGACTCGACGTGACCTTCATAGACAGCGACGACCTGCACCCGCCCGCCAACAAGGCGAAGATGGCGGCAGGGAACCCCCTCGACGACGAAGACCGCGTGCCCTGGCTCAAGGTCATCGGCGCGACGATCGCCGCGAACGCCGCCGAAGGACGCGTGACGATCGTCGCCTGCTCGGCGCTCAAGCGCTGGTATCGGGAGCTGCTGCGCTCGAGCGTCCCCGAGCTGCGCTTCATCCACCTGTCAGGCCAGCGAGACCTCGTCGCCTCACGCCTCGCAACGCGACAGCACGAGTTTATGCCGACGACGCTGCTCGACAGTCAGTTCGAGGTGCTCGAACCGCTCGCGCCCTGGGAAGCGGGGGTCGTGGTTCCCGTCGCGGGCACGCCAGCCGAGATCGTGGACGCGATCGTCGCGTATCTCGAAAAAGCCGAACCCTCCGAAGCCTGAGGGGCCGTCAGAGCTCGACCTTCACCGTGCTCGCGAAGTCGACGCCAGTCGCATCGACGAGTGCCCCCACAAGCGGGTGCCATGGGCGAGTGGTGGGCCCGGACAGCACGAGCTGCCGCGGCCTGCGTGCCGTGAGCGGGCGCATCACGAGGTCCTCCGGGAGCATCCCGCGCCCCAGGGACGGGATGACGGCGACGCCCATGCCCTGCTGCACCATGCGGAACATCGTGCTCATCTCGCGGACGCGGTGCGAGAAGACGTAGGGGAGCCCGAGCTCGTCGTGCATCTTCCTGACGTGCGTCTCGCATCCGCCCGTCGACACGATGAGGCCGTCGTCGTCGAGCTCGTCGAGCGGGATCGAATCCTGCTGCGCGAGCGGGTGGTCAGCGGGCACGAGCGCAGCGAACTCGTCCGTGGCGACGAGGAGTCCGCCTGGCGGTGCGGGGGATGGCTCGACGAGGACCGCGGCGTCCACGAGTCCCGCTTCGAGCCACTCGGGCATCTCCTCGTCGTCGCCCTCGTAGATCGACACGGCGATGTTGGGCAGTCGCGCGGACCACAGGGCGAGCAGATCGGGGACCAGCCCCTGGCAGACCGTCGCGACGGCTCCGAGTCGGACGGTGCCGGACAGGGTCTCGTCGCGGCGCACAGCGCTCTCCAATGCTGAGACGGAGGCCAGCGCGGCTCGCGCGTGCTCGATCACACCGAGGCCGAGAGCGGTGAGGGTGATCCCGCCGTCGCGGCGCAGGACCCGGCCGCCGACAGCCTTCTCGAGGCCCGTCACGGAGTGCGAGATCGCCGACTGGCTGACCCCCAGCTCGGTGGCGGCAACAGTGAAGGACGCGCGATCCACGACCGTGACCAGCGCACGGAGCTGGGCGATGGTGACGCTCATGAGGTCTCCTCATGTGGGGATGAAGCAGATGCATTTGCCTCATGTGTGGGTGCCGCCAACAATAAGTCCCATGAGTCCTACCGGCAACACCCGCGGCACCGTCGCCGCCTTTGTCGTCCTCTCTCTCGTGTGGGGTGCGAGCTTCCTCTTCATGAAAGTCGGACTCGAAGGGCTCAGTCCAGCGCAGCTCGTGCTGGGGCGGCTCACGCTGGGAGCCGCGGCACTCGTCGCGATCATGCTGGTCACTCGGCGACGCTGGCCGAGGGGCCGGAAGATCTGGGTGCACATGCTCGTCGTGTCCCTCGCGCTCGCGGTTGTGCCCTACTCGCTCTTCGCCTGGGCTGGGCAGTACATGCCGAGCAGCCTCTCGAGCATCTACAACGCGACGACACCCATCATGACGCTCCTGCTCATGCCGATCGTGCTCGTCGGCGAGCGGCTCACGCGCACGCAGGTCGTCGGCCTCGTGGTCGGCCTGAGTGGGGTCGTCGTGCTCGCGGGTCCCTGGCAGCTCATCGGCACAGGCCAGGCGCCCGAGCTGCTGCCCGCGCAGCTCGCCTGCCTCGGCGCCACCATCTCCTACGGATTCGCCGGGCTCTACATGCGCCGGTTCCTCACGAGCTCGGGATACGACACGATCACGCTGTCGACCGTCCAGATCGGCCTGGCCGCCGTCATCGTGTGGCTCCTCGCGCCCCTCACCGCGCGGGGCGAGGTCTCGCTCGACCTGCCGGTGCTCCTGGCCGTCGCAGGGCTCGGCGTGCTCGGGACCGGGCTCGCCTACATCTGGTACAACCGCATCCTGCGCGACTGGGGTCCGGCTCGCGCATCCACCGTCACCTACCTCTCGCCAGTTGTCGGCGTCATCCTGGGGGTCGTGGTGCTGGGGGAGTCGGTGCACTGGAATCAGCCGCTCGGCGGCCTGATCGTCGTCGTGGGAGTGCTCGCGAGTCAAGGGCGTGTGCCCGGGATGCGGGCTGGAAATGTCGCCGCCGCCCCTGTCGCTGCCTCCGTCGCCGCTCCCGTCGAGGGTGCGCTGCCAGTGGAGTCGAGTCCGCGGGAATAGATCCGCACGCGCTACGTTGTATGCATATGCATGGAGTTGGGAATCCAGAACCAAACCAACCTGGCCCGTGCATCCACAACGAAAGGGCTGAACATGCAGTTCGGAATCTTCTCCGTCAGCGACATCACACGCAACCCGGTCACCGGCGAGACGCCGAGCGAGGCCGAGCGCATCGACGCGATCGTCAAGATCGCGCAGAAGACCGAAGAGGTCGGCCTCGACGTCTTCGCCATCGGGGAGCACCACAACCCGCCCTTCTTCTCCTCCTCGCCCGCCGTGCTCCTCTCGCACATCGCGGCACTCACGAAGACGCTGCGCGTCTCCACGTCGACGACCCTCATCACGACCAATGACCCCGTGCGCATCGCCGAGGAGTACGCGATGCTGCAGCACCTATCCAAGGGCCGCATGGACCTCATGCTCGGCCGCGGCAACACCGCCCCCGTCTACCCGTGGTTCGGCAAGGACATCCGCTCCGGCCTGCCCCTCGCCCTCGAGAACTACAACCTGCTCCACCGCCTCTGGCGCGAGGACGTCGTCGACTGGGAAGGCAAGTTCCGCACTCCCCTGCAGGGCTTCACCTCGACGCCCCGCCCCCTCGACGACGTGGCACCGTTCGTGTGGCACGGCTCCATCCGCACCCCGGAGATCGCCGAGCAGGCCGCCTTCTACGGCGACGGGTTCTTCGCGAACAACATCTTCTGGCCGAAGGAGCACTACATGCGCCTCATCGACTTCTACCGCCAGCGCTACGAGCACTACGGCCACGGCAAGGCATCGCAGGCGATCGTCGGCCTCGGCGGGCAGGCGTTCATCGCCAAGAACTCGCAGGATGCGAAGGACCAGTTCCGTCCCTACTTCAACGAGGCGCCCGTCTACGGCCACGGGCCGCGCATGGAGGACTTCATGCAGCAGACGCCGCTCTCGGTCGGCAGCCCGCAGGAGGTCATCGACAAGACCCTGACGTTCCGCGAGCACTTCGGCGACTACCAGCGCCAGCTGTTCCTCATGGACCACGCCGGCCTGCCGCTCGGCATGGTGCTCGACCAGCTCGAGCTCCTCGGCTCCGAAGTGGTTCCCGTGCTGCGCCGCGAGCTCGAGGCGCTTCGGCCCGCCGAGGTCCCCGACGCGCCCACGCACGAGTCGCTTGTCCTCGCGAAGTACGGCGACGCGGCGCCGCGCCAGCCTCGCCCCAACGAGAACCGTGGCGACAACGTCACCGGCTCCTCGCCCTACCAGGACACCGCGCTCGTCGCGTAGCCATCGAGAAACGCATGCGCGGGGCCGGCCCTCTCGGTCGGCCCCGCGCATCCGCTCGGCCCTCGGCTCTCCTCTTCGCTCTTCTCTCAGCACGAACCAGTTCGGAAGGACTCCCATGACCAACGCACAAGGCGCCTACCGGGTCGTCGTCGTCAACGCCGGTATCAGCGACCCGTCGTCGACGAAGCTGCTCGCAGACCGCATCGAGCGTGGCGTCTCCAAGCTCGCGGCGACACGAGGCCGTGACGTTGTATCGACGCACATCGATCTGCGGATGCTCCTCCCCGAACTGCCGGCAGCCCTCGGCTCGCAGAGCTTCGGCCCCCAGTTCGAGCGCGCCATCGCGGCGCTCCGCGACGCCGACGGCATCATCGCGGCCGCCCCCGTCTACAAGGCCGGGCCGAGCGGACTCTTCACGTCGTTCTTCCAGACCCTCGACAACGACCTCCTCATCGCCAAGCCCGTCGTGCTCGCCGCAACCGCCGGCACGGCGCGTCACGCGCTCGTCGTGGACGAGCAGATGCGGTCGATGTTCGCGTACCTGCGCACCATGACCGTGCCCACGTCGCTCTTCGCCTCAACCGAGGACTGGCAGGATGCGGGCCTCGGGTCCCGCATCGAGCGCGCATCCGTCGAGTTCCTCGCCCTGATGGAGGCTGGCGTCGAGCAGACGATCCGCGGCGACAACTGGGGCGGCTACCAGCACGAGCTCGGCAGCGCAGGCGGAACCGAGCTCGGCATCGAGCTGAACTCCGACCTCATGCGCATGGCCGCAGGCGGAGGCGCGGCCTAGCTGCGCTGCGGTTCGCGCTCGCCGCACTGCCTCGCCGCCCTACCTCGGGTGCCCGTCTCGGGGTGAGAAAGTAACTTGGTTATGGGAACTTCTCCAGCACGAAGTGACTTCGCCACCCCGTGGCATCGCGTGGCGTGAGCGCCGGTGTCCCTCCTCTCGTCAGGTCCCGTCCCGCCCGGTCCCGTCTCCTCCCGTCCCGTCCGATCTCCTGTCTCGGGATGGGAAAGTCACTTCGTTGTGGGAACTTCTCCAGCGTGAAGTGACTTCCCCACCCCGAGGCGTGGCGTGGCGTGAGCGCCGGTGTCCGTCCTCTCGTCAGGTCCCGTCCGATCTCCCGTCTCGGGATGGGAAAGTCACTTGGTTATGGGAACTTCTCCAGCACGAAGTGACTTCGCCATCCCGAGACTGGGCGGATGCTCCCGCTGCGGTTCGCCGCCGAGGCTCTGATCAGACCGAGTCGAGACAATGGGGGCATGACTTCTCCGAGAACCGACCTCCGCAAGCGCGCGATCCTGGCAGCGGGACAGGGCGCGCTGACCGCCCTCTACTACGCCACCCCTGACGTGATCTCGTCGAGGGCTGGTCGCGGAGTCGCGAAGACGATGCTGGCCCTCGGCGTCGGCGGGCTCGCGGCGTCGGAGTACGACGAGCTGAAGCTCGGCAAGCGCGGCCGCACCGAAGACACCGACCTGCTGGTGCAGCCCGCGGCGCAGGCACCGGGCGAGCTCATCGGCGGCCCAGGCGATCAGGCTGATGCGCCGCACCCGCTGCCAGGCGAGCGTCCGCAGGGTGAAGACGAGGTGGACGGGAAGCCGCAGAGCTTCTCCCAGTTCTGGATCTCGCTCTCTCCGGCGAGCCGGGTCGCCCTCGGCGGGCTCGCCGCGGCGGCTGGAATCGGGTCGATCCTCGCTGCCGTCGCCGGCGAGCGGTGGATCTACCGCTTCGGCGAGCGTCGCGCCGCCCGCGGGGTGACGACCGCGCACGCCAAGACGGGCCTCGTGATCGGCGGCCTCACTGCGCTTATGGCACTGATTCCGCCGCCCGAGGACAAGTAGGCCCTCGGCCGCGGGCGTTCCCTGCGGCGCAGGGCCGCGGCCGTCCAACTTCCGTGACGCCGTGCTTGCGCTGACGCCCCGGCGGTCTGCCGATGCCGAATCGTCACGGAAGTTGGACAGGAAACGCGAGTCCGTTCGCGGCGACGCCCATTGCAGCAGCAGCCCATTGCAGCAGCAGTCCAGTGCTGCAGGAGTGCGTCGGCGCGCAGGCCCAGCGCTCAGAATCCGGCGAGCACCTCGTCGATGATGGTGATGCCGCGGCGTGCGTCAGCGTCGGTGATGACGGCGGGTGGCACGACGTGGATGCGGTTGTCGGCGACAAACGGCAGCAGGCCGCGGGCCACGAGTTGCGACTTGATGCTCGCCATGTCGGCCGCGGCGAGCGGTGCGCGCGTCAATGGGTCGCTGACCAGCTCGACGGCCCAGAAGATGCCCTTGCCGCGCACCTCGCCGATGACGTCGTGGCGTGCGGCGAGCTCGTGCAGCGCAGGGCCGATGACCTCGCGTCCGAGGCGGGCCGCGTTCTCGACGATGCCCTCCTCCTCCATGGTCTCGAGGGTCGCGACGATGGAGGCCGCGGCCAGTGGATGCCCCGAGTAGGTGAGCCCGCCAGGGAAGACCTCCTCGTCGAAATGCGCAGCGATCTCCTCCGAGATGATGACCCCGCCGACCGGCACATAGCCCGAGTTGACGCCCTTCGCGAAGGTGATGAGGTCGGGGCGGACGTCGTAGGCGTCGAACGCGAACCACTCGCCGGTCCGCCCGAACCCGGCCATGACCTCGTCGAGGATGAGCAGGACGCCGTAGCGGTCGCAGATCTCCCGCACGCCGGCAAGGTACCCGGGCGGCGGCACGAGCACGCCCGCGGTTCCGGGGATGCTCTCGATGAGGATGGCCGCGACGGAGGCGGGGCCCTCTGCCTGGACGACGCGCTCGAGGTGACGAAGTGCCCGCGCGCTCTCCTGCTCGGGCGTCTCTGCCCAGAACTCCGAGCGGTACAGGTACGGGCCGAAGGCGTGCACGTGGCCGCGCGCGTATTCGTTGGGGATGCGTCGCCAGTCGCCGGTCGCGACGATCGCGGCTCCCGTGTTGCCGTGGTAGCTGCGGTACAGAGACACGATCTTGTCGCGCCCGGTCGATAGGCGGGCCATGCGAATCGCGTTCTCGACCGCATCCGCACCGCCGTTCGTGAAGAACACCTTCGAGAAGCCTTCTGGGGCGTGCGACAGGATCAGCTCCGCCGCCTTCGCCCTGGTCTCGTTGGCGTGCGCGGGGGCGATCGTCACGAGCTTCGCGGCCTGCGCCTGGATGGCCGCGATGACCTTCGGGTGCTGGTAGCCGATCGTGACGTTCACGAGCTGGCTCGAGAAATCGAGGTACTCGTTGCCGTCGAAGTCCCACAGCTTCGCGCCTTCGCCGCGGGAAATGGGCAGCGGCGAGATCTTCCCCTGAGCTGACCAGGAGTGGAACACCGAGGCGAGATCGCGCTCGCGAACGTCCGTGTTGCTGAGGTGGGTGCTGAGGGTGGGAGCGGTCATGTCTCCACTCTGCGGCCCCGAATGCACCGCGTTCGTGGTCAAATCGGTGAGAATGGCTGCCATGACTCGACAAAAGCGTCAGCATTGTTCTGCGCACAGGAGGCTGGCGTGAGTGTCACGCTGCGCGAGCTCGTGGAGGAGACCGAGTTCAAGCTGCGGGTGCTGCACGCCGCGGACGCGAGCGCACTGGACCGCGAGCTCGTGTGGGCGCACAGCTCCGACCTCGGCGACCCGACACCGTGGCTCGAAGCCGGCCAGCTCCTGCTGACCGACGGCATGCAGTTCGCGGTGTCGGAGGCACCGGACCCTGGAGTGCAGCCGCAGCGCGCCGCGAACGGACTGCGCTCGCCGGTGTCCGCGACCGCGACCGTTCGATTCCAAGCGCTTGCCAGCGAGGTCGTCTTCGACGCGTATGTCGCCCGACTGCGGGCGGCTGACATCGCGGCGCTCGGCTTCGCGACCGAGATCATCCACGCGGAGGTGCCCGCTGACCTCGTCGCCGCCTGCGAGCGCCACGGCCTGACGCTCGTCGAGGTCGCCGAACGCACCCCGTTCATCGGCATCATCCGCTACCTCGCCGACCAGCGCGCCCTCGAGCAGCGAGCGCGGCTCGAATGGTCGCTGCAGGCGCAGCGCAAGCTCGCGAGGGCCGCCCTCAGGCCCGGTGGTCTCGGCGCGATCCTCGTCGAACTCGAACGGCAGCTGGAGAGCTGGGTGGCGCTCTACGACTCGACGGGGCTCCGCGTGGACGCGCAGACGCGCATCCGGGTGCCGGAGAGCGAAGCCCCTGAGATCGAGCGGATGGTGCAGAGCCTCCTCGCGCGCGGCGGTCGCTCGGGGGCGCACCTGCACGGCGAGAGCGGTGATGTGACCCTGCAGACCGTCGGCCAGCACGGCCAGCTTCGCGGGGTGCTCGCGGTCGGCGGGCGAGCCCCGCTTGACCTGGCGGGCAACGACCTCGTCGCGAGCGCGATCGGTCATGCCTCGATCGCGCTCGAGCAGAATCGGGAGCTGGATGCGGCCCGCGGGCACCTGCGCGTCGGCCTCCTCGAGCTGCTCCTCGCCGGCGAGATGGAGGTGGCGACGCGCACTGCCGAGACGGTGTGGGGCAAGCTCCCCGAGGCTCCGATCCGGGTCATGCAGGCGCGGGGCGGTGAACCGGGGCAGGCGCTCCTCGACCGGCTCGAGCGGCTCGCGGGGTCCGGCCCTGAGCCGATCTTCTTCGCCGCACGGGACCACGACCTCGTGGCGATCGTGCCAGCACGAGGGGGCGCGGCACTGCTCGAGGCGCTCACAGATGCCGGTTTCTCGGCGGGTGCCTCCGCGCCCGGCGGCTGGCCCGAGCTGCCGCGACTGCTCGCGGAGGCGCGCAAGGCCGCGGAGCGCAGCACGCCGAACCGGCCGTCGGTGCGGTTCGAGGACCTCGCCACGACGGGGATGCTCGGCGCGCTTGAAGCGGCCGACGGCCGAGTCACCGCGCGCCGAGTCCTGCAGCCCCTGCTCGAGCAGGGGGAGCAGGGGCGCCTGCTGCTCGACACGCTCGCCGCCTGGACGGAGGGGAACTGCGCGTGGGACCCGGTCGCGAAGTCGCTCGGCATCCACCGGCACACGCTTCGCAGCCGCGTGACGACGGCAGAGCAGCTCCTCGGCATCGACCTGCAGACCTTCGCCGGGCGGGCCGAGGTGTGGTCGGCGATGCGCCTCCTCGACGACGCCTGACGCCGCGCGGCGGCTACTGCCCGTTCCGGAGCCTGTCGGCGAGCTGCCGCATGCTGAAGGCCCGCTTCTGCCAGAACATCCACATCCCGAACCACACGAACGGGGTGAGGAGGCCAGCGCCCAGCTCGAGCTGGTCGCGGTAGAGCGTGCGACCGCCGGGCAGCGGCGAGACGACCATCGTGTGCTCGAACGTCGTCATGACGGCCATGAGTCCCGACTCCGGGTACCCGCGGTCGCGGAGCTCGTGCATCCCGTTTCCCAGGTCTCGGTACTGGCCATCGATGACCTGCGTGCCGAGCGGAACCATGCCGAGCAGGCGGATCTCGACGCGGTGCGGACGCTCGGGTGACCAGCGTTCGGGGAAGCCGCCAGGTTCGAGCGAGCGCACCTCCGCGAGTGGGCCCGCCACTGCGCGGAAGGCTTCCGGCCGCTGGAGGGCGTCGGCGAGCAGTTCGGTTGGGCAGTCGAGCTCGAGCTTGAGGAGGATTCGCACGTGTGCATCCTCCCCCGTGTCTCCGCGCGGCACCTGCACGTCTCGCCCGCCCGCGACAGCGTTGTGGCCTGATGCTGCTGCCGCGGCGCCGAAGCGCATCTCGCCACAACTCCGGCGCGGGAAAACGCGCACGGAGCGGACAGGGAGTGCGGGGGAGGCAGACACAGGGCGGACACGGAGCGCGCCCGCAGGGCGGGCGCCCCGCCTCTAGTCGTTTTCGGGGAAGCCGAGGTTGATGCCGCCGTGCTTGGCGGGGTCGAGCCAGCGGCTGGTGACGGCTTTC
>NZ_JADKSL010000021.1:0-60411 GCF_015351275.1 Pseudoclavibacter sp. VKM Ac-2867 | reverse complement strand
CGCCGAGCGGATGCTCGGCGCCGTCTCGCGGTTCGTGCTTGGACGCTACTCGCTGGCCTGGGACTCCTGGCGCGGGGCGCCGGACTCGCTGCCGGACCCGCCACGACGGCGGCGGCGGCGCCGAGCCGGGCGCTCCGCCCCTGCCTCGCCACCAGGCTGCTCGCCGGCGGTCGTCGACTCCGTGCTCGGTGCTGCTCCGGCCGGGGCCGCAGCTGCATCGTCGCTGCGACGACGCGAGCGCGAGCGCGCCGGACGCTCAGCCGAGCCTCGTGAGCTGGAGCCGCCGCGGTCGCTGCGTTCTCCGTTGCGTTCTCCGCTGCGTTCTCCGGTGTGACGGCTGCCGGGCGACTGCACCTCGCGCTTCGGTGCAGCGATGCGTCCCTTCGTGCCCTCGGGGATGCGCATGTCGGCGTAGAAGTGCGGCGAGGACGAGTACGTCTCCACGGGCTCCTCCGCACCGAGCTCGAGGGCCTTCGAGATGAGCGCCCACTTGTGCAGGTCGTCCCAGTCGATGAAGGTCACGGCGATGCCCGTGTTGCCGGCGCGCCCGGTGCGGCCGACTCGGTGGAGGTAGGCCTTCTCGTCTTCCGGGATCGTGTGGTTGATGACGTGCGAGACGTCGTCGACATCGATGCCGCGGGCTGCGACGTCGGTCGCGATGAGCACGTCCTTCTTGCCGGCCTTGAACGCGGCCATGGCACGCTCGCGCTGCTCCTGGTTGAGGTCGCCGTGCACGGCTGCCGCCTTGAACCCACGGTCGGTGAGCTCCTCCATGAGCTTCGCCGCGGCGCGCTTGGTGCGCGTGAAGATGACGGTCTTGCCGCGACCCTCAGCCTGCAGGATGCGGGCGATCATCTCGTCCTTGTCGAGCGGGTGAGCGCGGTAGATGACGTGCTCGATGTTCGCCTGCGTGATGCCCTCATCCGGGTCAGTCGCGCGGATGTGGATGGGCTTCGTCATGAAGCGACGGGCCAGCGCGACGATCGGGCCGGGCATCGTCGCCGAGAAGAGCATGGTGTGGCGGGTCGCCGGCGTCTGTGCGAACAGGCGCTCGATGTCGGAGAGGAAGCCGAGGTCGAGCATCTTGTCGGCCTCGTCGAGCACCATCTCACGCACATTGGAGAGGTTGAGCATGCGCTGCTGCGCGAGGTCGAGGAGGCGCCCCGGCGTGCCGACGACGATCTGAGCGCCTGCCTTGAGCTGCTCGATCTGGCCCTCGTAGGCCTTGCCGCCGTAGATCGGGACGACGGTCGTGCTGCGCCCGGTGACGGCGATCTGCAGGTCTTCGTAGACCTGGACGGCGAGTTCGCGCGTGGGTACGACGACAAGCGCCTGGACGCCGTGAGCCGGGTCGAGGCCGAGTCGCTGGATGAGGGGGAGGCCGAAGCCGAAGGTCTTGCCAGTGCCGGTCTTGGCCTGGCCGATGATGTCCTGCCCGCTGAGCGCGAGAGGAATCGTCTGCTCCTGGATGGGGAACGGCTCGGTGATGCCGTGTCCCTCGAGGGCCGAGACGATGTCGGCATCGATGGAAAGGTCGGAGAACTTCACGAGTGAAACGCCCTGTCTGCAGTTGTGGGATGCGCCCGGGAAGTCGAAGGGCGCCGAACGGCCGCGGTCGCGGCATCGCCACAGTCTAGCGAATACCTTGAATTCGGTCCTCAGCGCACCCGCTTGTCCGTCGTTCTCTCGGAAAGGGTCTCTGCGGACCTGCGACAAGGGGAACTCCTCTGGCACATAGGATGAGCGTGTGAAGCCAGTATTCGGAAGGCGCGGCGGAGACCGATCTCAGGACGACGCAGCCCCAGCATCCGCGCCGAAGCCAGCGACGTCGCTCGGCGACCTGCTGGTTCCCGCCGATGTGCTCGTGGCGCGCGCAGCCTACCTCGAGCTGCTCCTCTTCCAAGAGCTGTCTGCCATCGTGAACGAGGCCCCCGCCCTTGCCAACAAGCAGCACATCGGCGCAGCGGCGAACGCAGCGCTCGAGCGCCACAGGGACCTGCTCGGTGGGGCGGAAGCCGCGGCCGCACCCGAAGCGATCGCGCGAATCGGCGATGCGGCCAAGCACTTCGCCGGCTACCCGGAGCGTGTCCTCGGCCACGACTGGGCGCAGCGGCTCCTCAGCTGCCACCTCTCTTCTGGCTTCTTCCGTGACTTCTTCGGCGAGGTCGCCGAGTACGGCGGCGAGAGCTACCGATCGGCGCTTGCGCCCGTGTTCCTCACCGACGAGGAGCGCGACCAGCTGGTGCCCGTCATCGACGCGGCGATCCACTTCGAGGACGGTCTCGGCGACCGCCTGGCGATGTGGGGACGACGCATCGTCGGAGACACGGTGCTCGCGATCCGGCTCGCGCTCGACGTTCCCCTCGGCTCGAGCGGAGACGCGCTGGTCCCCGATGGAGAAGCGCAGCTCGAGAAGCTGGCCTCGGTGCTCTACGCCGGCCACTCGCGCCGCATGAACACGCTCGGCCTCGCGGCCTAGGAACGCGCGGTGGCGTCGCAACAGCCACGGCGCATGACGAAGGCCCCCATCCTCGACTGCTCCAATGAGCGGTTCGAGTGGCGGGGGCCTTCGTCGTGTTCGAGCGAGTGCGCTCGCGTGCCTAGGCGCTCTGCGCGCGGCCGAGGTGGCTCAGCCGATGCAGGAGATCGTCGTCGTCATGCTGGCGTCGGCTGCTGAGCGACCATCCGACGGACACCGTGACGATCGCCGCGACACCGAGGGTGATGACCCAGATCCATCCGCCGTCGTAGGCAAGCCACGGGGCGGAGGCCTGAAGCCAGGTCAGCGCCTGCCAGACGACGAGGGCGACGATGCCGCCGAGCGCCGGAAGCAGCACCGGGCCGCGAGTCGATCGGTGCGGTGCCGCGAACTGCACGGCGACGCCGAGGAGGATCCCCGCGAGGCCCGCGAACATGAGTTCCATGGCCGAGGCTAGGCGATGAAGCCGACGCGACGAGCCTGGTCGCCGGAGAGCTCAACGTAGAGGATGCTCTGGGTGGAGACGAGGTACGAGCGTGACTTCGAGTCGTGCAGCTTCACGATCGCTACGTCCTTCGCGACTGCCTCTTCGATGATGCGCTCGAAGTCATCCTTGGTGAGGTCGGTCTCGAACGAGAGCTCTCGTGGGGCGTGCTTGATGCCGATGCGAACTTCCACTTGGCGCCTTTCGAATGCGAACGGGTGTCTGGCAAGGCTACCGGCAGCCTGCCTGGCGCGCGCACATTGACCGCGCCTTTCGCCGTGGGCGCAACAGTCCGCCCATCGCGCCGTCACATCCCGTGCGCAGTCTCCGATGTCGGCGGCCCGAGATACCGTGACTGCATGACTTCAAGCGCCGCACTCGACGCCGTGCCCCTCGACGCCGCACAGCGGGCTGTGCTCGAGGCCGCGACGCGCTCGCATGTCAGCGTCGTCGGTGCGCCGGGCTCCGGAAAGACGACGACGCTCGTCGAACTGCTCGCGAGGCGAGTCCTCTCGGACGGACTCTCCACCGCTGAGGTGCTCGCTCTGACGCCAGACCGCCGCAGCGCCGCGCGGCTCCGCGAGGTCATCGGCGAACGGCTCTCAGTCAGCACTCCCGGGGCGATGGCGCGCACGCCCGAGTCCGTTGCGTTCGAGATCGTGCGCGCGGATCGCGCCAGGCAGGGCCTGCAGGCGCCGCAGCTCTTCACTGGGGCCGATGAGGACACGATCCTCGCCGAGCTCATCCAGAGCGATCTCGAGGCGCGCTCCGCGAACGGCCACGAGCAGCTGCACGCGGCGCCCATCGAGTGGGCGGCGCCCGTCAGCGTCGAGACCATCGGCCTCCGCGGCTTTCGAGCAGAGGTCCGCGATCTCCTGGCGGCGATGTCCGAGTACGACGTGACGCCGGAGCGTCTCGAGGAACTCGCGCACCTGAGGCCAGTGTGGTCGGGAGCAGCGGCACTGGCCCGCCAGTTCCGCGAGAGCGTCGCTCAGGCGAAGCCGAACGCCTTCGACACACCAGGCATCGTGCTCGAGGCCGTCAGCATCGTCCACGCGGCTGAGCGGCTCGACGCCTTCTCTGAGCTCAAGCTGCTTCTCGTCGACGACGTCCAGGAGTTCACCGAGTCGGGCAGGCGGCTGCTCGCCGCCTTCGCGCTGCGCGGGGTGCGCGTCGTCTCCTTCGGCGACCCCGACATCACCACGGGAGGGTTCCGCGGATCGCGTCCCGAACTGGCTGCCGACTGGCGGGGAGAGACGCGCGGGTCGCTCGAGGAGCCGCTGAGGCTCGTGCTCGGCACCGCCCATCGTGGCGGCGCCGAGCTCCGTGCCTTCGTGCGGGGTGTTACCGAGGGCATCGGCGTGCAGCGGGAGCTGCGGCACCGGGCCGCCGAAACACCTCGAGTCGGCGGGCCGCCGGAGTCCGCCCCTCCGGCGGTGGCTCGTCTCTCGGCCGCATCGTCCGCTGCCGAGTGCCGGGGCATCGCCGACTACCTCCGTGAACTGCACCTGCTGCACGGCGTGCCGTGGGACGAGATGGCCGTCATCACGCGTCGAGGCGGGAGCATCGAGTCGCTGCGTCGTCAGCTCGCGAAGCTCGAGGTGCCCACGAGCTCCTCTCAGGCGCTCCCTGCGGCAAGCGACCGCGCCGTCCAGGCCGTCGTCCGGCTCGCCGCCATCGCCAGCGGTGCCCAGGAGCTCACGGCCGAGGCGATCTCGGAGCTCGCCGCCTCACCGGTCTTCGCGATCGACCCCGTGCAGCTGAGGCGGGTCCGGCGCGCACTGCGCCTCGACGAGATCGCCGCCGGCGGGAACCGGCCAGCCGACGACCTCCTGGTCGAAGCCGTGTCCCGAGTCGCAGGGCTGCGTCTCCTGACCGACCCGGATGCCCCCGCCTCCGCGACGTTCGAGCGCCTGCTCGCGACTGGCGGTTCTGCGACCGGCCGCAGTGCCACGCGCGCCCTCCAGCAGCTCGGGACGCTCCTGCGCGCGGTGTCGGGTGAGATCGCGGCCGCGAACGGGCAGCAGCTCAGCATCGCGGCCGACGAGGTTCTCTTCGCCGTCTGGGAGCGTCTCGGCCTCGCCAAGTCCTGGCGCGAGCTGGCGCTCGGCTCCGGGCCCCGCGCCGAGCAGCTCAGCGCGCACCTCGACGCACTCGTCACGCTCTTCGACGTCGGCAAGCGGTTCGTGGAGCGGCAGCCCGACGCCAGCATCCGCGATTTCCTCGAGCAGTGGACGGGAAGCGAGGTCACGGCAGACTCTCTGGCGAGTCGCACGCACGGTGGCACGGTGACCGTCACCACGCCGGCAGCTGTGCTCGGACGGGAATTCCGGGCCGTCGTGGTCGCCGGCCTCTCCGACGGGGTCTGGCCCAACCTGCGTCTTCGCGATTCGCTCCTCGGCGCCGGACAGCTCGCGGAGCTCGAACGGGGCATCGACACCACCCGCGACCTCGTCGACCGTCGGCTCGAGGTGCTGCACGACGAGCGACGGATGTTCGCGCAGGCCGTCTCCAGGTCCTCCGAGTGGCTCCTCCTGACGGCCGAGGAGAGCGAGGACAGCGCGCCTTCGCCGTTCTTCCTCCTCACGCCCCACACGTGGCCCGACACCCCCGCGGCGTCCGAGAGCGCCGCCCAGGGGGCGCTGACGCTCCGCGGGATTGTGGGGGAGCTTCGTCGCACCGCGATGCTCGAGGGCGTCGACCCATCCGCGGCCGCGGGCCTCGCGACGCTCGCGCAGGAGGGGGTGCCGGGTGCGTCGCCGTCCGAGTGGTACGGCCTCGCGGGGCCCACCACGGGCAAGCCGCTGCACGACCCGAGCGACCCAGAGGCGAACATCCCCGTCTCTCCATCGAACATCGAGAGCTTCGAGGACTGCGGCGTCAACTGGTTCGTCAGCTCCCACGGTGGTGGGAGCACCAGCGAGAGCATGAACGTCGGCAACATCGTGCACGCTGCGGCCGAATTCGACTTCCCGGACCTCGAAGCCCGCACCGCATTCGCGCAGGCGAGGCTGCGGTCGAGCGATTTCGACGCCCCCTGGCAGGAGACGGCGGTTCGAGCCAAGGTCGACGAGCTCGTGCGGAACCTCTCCGCCTACCTGCATCGAGTCTCGCTCGGGGGAGGGAAACTGCTCGGCGCCGAGCGCGCCTTCTCCGTCGAGGTCCGGGTTGAGGGCGAGGACACCGCCAAGATCACCCTGCGCGGCAAGATCGACCGAATCGAGAGCACGGCGGCTGGGTCGGTCGACGTCGTCGACTTCAAGACTGGCAAATCCATGCCGTCGAACGACTCCATGCCGGCCAACGCGCAGCTCGCCGCATATCAGATCGCCCTCACCTCCGGCGCCGTGAGTGACCCCGTCGAGCGCCTCGTCCATGCCGTCGAGCTCCCTCCGCGCAGCGACCGGGGAACGCAGATCCCGGCAGCACCGGTGCACGAGGCGAAGCTCGTCTTCCTGGCAAAGCCCACGAAGAAGCTGGAGTGGAGCGAACGCACCCAGCAGCCGTTCGACGAAGACGCGACGGCCGAGTTCTTCGACCGAGTCCGCTCGGTCGCCCTCGGCATGATCGGCATCCCAGAGCCCCTCGGCTCCAGCTCCAGCTCCAGCTCGGATGAGCTCGCAGACGCCCACTACCAAGCCCACCTCGAGTCGCACTGCCTCGGCTCGTTCGGTGGCGGACGAGCATGCGCGCTGCACGCCGCATCGGAGGTCACCGAATGACGCATGCCTGGCCCATGGGAGCCGTCACGCACGGCGACATCGCATTGGCGCTCGCCGACAACGACCCGTCCCGCATGCTCGAGCCGACGCCCGAGCAACGCCTCGTCATCGAGGCACCCCCGGTTCCGAGCCTCGTCATGGCAGGGGCCGGAAGTGGGAAGACACAGACCATGGTGCAGCGCATCGTCTGGCTCGTCGCTGCCCAGGGCGTGCATCCCACCGAGATCCTCGGCCTCACCTTCACTCGGAAGGCCGCAGGAGAACTCCGGGAACGCGTGCAGCTCGCCCTCGCTCGGCTCCGCAGCGAGGGCCTCGTCGGAGGAGACGAGTTCGCGTCTCCGGAGGTCTCGACCTACAACTCGTTCGCCAACCGGGTGTTCTCCGAGAACGCCCTGCTCATCGGGCAGGAACCTGATGCCCGCATCGTCGATGAGATGACCGCCTTTGCTCTCATGCGCAGTGTCGTGCTGGCAAGCGACGACACCAGGCTCAGCTCGCTTGACCTGCAGCTCGGCGCCATAACGAGCCTCGCTCTGGGCGTCGCACGTGCGATGCGCGACAACCAGCTCTCCGCCGCGGCCTGCGAGTCCTTCGTCGAGGAATTCAGAAGGGTTGCCGAGCTCCCCGGTCGGGGCACGGCGAACACGCCGTTGAAGCCGGTGGTTGACGCCGTGGCGATCCTGGACGAGTTGCCGATCTTCGTGGGGCTTGCCGAGCGCTACCAGCTTGAGAAGCGCAAACGGGGGCTCATCGAGTTCTCCGACCAGGTCACCTTCGCGGCAGAGATCTGCTCGAGCACGCCGGCCGTGGTCGAGGAGCTGCGGGCCAGGCACCGCTTCGTCATCCTCGACGAGTACCAGGACACGAGCGTCGGGCAGACGCGCCTGCTCGGGACGATCTTCGGCGATCATCCCGTGCTCGCAGTCGGCGACCCCAAGCAGTCCATCTACGGCTGGCGTGGAGCCAGCCCGGGCAACATGCGTCGATTCCATGGCGACTTCAGGTCTCGCATCGTTGCGCCCAATGAGGAACCCACCTTCCAGCTCTCGATCTCCTGGCGCAACGACGCCAGGATCCTCGACTCGGCAAACCAGGTCGCCTCACGGCTGCCGGAAGCCAGCGACCCCGGTGTCACGCAGCTGGGCACCCGGCCAGGGGCAGGCGAGGGGAGCGTCTCTCTCGCCTTCCCGGAGACACTCGACGACGAGGCGGCTGCCGTCGCGACCTGGATGCGCGAGCGGATCGTGGTCGACGTCGACGTTGACGCCAGACCTCCGTCCGGCGCAGTGCTCCTACGCGCGCGAAAGCTGCTCCCGCTCTTCTCCGCGGCGCTGACGCGTGCGGGCGTGCCCAACCGGGTCATCGGTCTCGGTGGACTGCTCTCGGCCCCGGAGGTCGTCGACCTTCGCTGCGCCATGCGTGTCGCGCACGACTCCACCGCAGGAAACGAGCTCATCCGTCTGCTCGTCGGCGCAAGATTCCAGTTCGGCCTCGCCGACGTCAAGACGATCCACGACGTCTCGCGCAGCCTCGCGAACCGCGACGTCACCATGGCGTCTCTGGCTGACGAGGTGCGGGCGAGCAAACGCGAGCTCGCGACGGGCGACGACGAAGTGCCCCTGCAGGAGGCCCTCGACTTCCTCGCGTCTCGGATCGCCACGGAAGATCGCCGAACCGAGCCCGACACCTGGCTCGCCGGTCTCAGCCCCAGCGCCCGACAGCGCATCCCTGCCGTCAGCGAGCTCATCGCCGAGCTCCGCCGGAACTCAGGACTGCCCATCACGAGCTTCGTCGATGCCACCATCGCGCTCATGGGCCTCGACCTCGAGGTCACCGCGAACCCCGGCAACATCGCAAGAGTCGGCAACCTCGACGCCTTCGCCGAGGCGGCGGCCGCTTTCTCCTCCGCCGAACCCGATGCCGACCTCGGCGCGTTCCTTGACTGGGTCGAGATCGCTGCCGGCGACGACTCGCTCGCTCCCGTGCAGGAGCAGGCCGAGCCCGGCGTGGTCCAGCTGCTCAGCATCCACGGATCCAAGGGGCTCGAATGGGACTTCGTCGCGGTTCCCCGCAGCGTGGAAGGGGAGATGCCGAGCACCTCGAGAGACGGACTCGGCTGGATTCGACGCGGCGTCATCCCCTACGAGCTCCTCCTCGACGCGCACGACCGTCCGGAGCTGCCGTGGCGAGACGCGGAGACGCAGAAGGAACTCGCCGACCTGATGGTCGACCTCAAGGAGCGCATCAAGGAACGCAACGACGACGAGGAACGCCGACTCGCCTATGTCGCCTACACTCGCGCCCGTCACGAGCTCCTCATCTCCGGCTCCTACTGGAGCGCCATCCACAAGACCGCCCGCAAGGTCTCGGTGTTCGTCGACGAGCTGGCCGAAGCCGGCATCATCGACGCCCCACCGGAGAACACCCTCGATGAGGCACCGGCATCACTCGCGGCCGACAGCGTCGCCTGGCCCCACACCCCCTTCAGCCCTGAGCGTCACGAGCGGGTGAGTGAGCTCGCACAGGCGGTCGCCCACGCTCACGACACCCAGGCGACACCGGGCGGTGCACTCGCCAGGCGCATCGAGCTGCTCCTCCGCGAACGCGCTGAACGAAGCACCGTGACGAGCGTCCAGCTCCCTGCGCGCTTCGCCGCATCCAAGTTCAAGGACCTTGTCACCGATCCCGCCGAGATCGCGGCTCAGCTGCGCCGGCCGATGCCGCAGAAGCCCTTCAGGCAGACCCGCATCGGCACCATGTTCCACGCCTGGGTCGAAGCCCACTACGCGGCCCCGAACGCGGGAGGAGACCTCCTCGGCATGGCGGAGATCTTCGGCACGGAGGACGGCGCCCTGAGCAGCATCGCCGACGCCTCGAACGCGGACTTCGCCGAGCTCGAACGCCTGCAGGAGGCGTTCCTCGAGACCCCCTGGCCACATCGAACCCCCAGCCTCGTGGAGCAGACGATCGAGTTCCGACTCGGCGATCGGACCGTCGTCTGCAAGATCGACGCGGTCTTCGAGCACGAGGGACGTGTCGAGGTCGTCGACTGGAAGACGGGCAGGGTTCCGAGCGGCGACAGCGCACGCTGGGAGCGCCAGCTGCAGCTCGCGCTCTACACGCTCGCCTACTCCGAGCACACGGGTGTGCCCCCTGAGCGAATCGACGCAGTGCTCGTCTACGTCCGAGAGGGCGAGGAGATCAGAGTCCCGGAGGTCACGGGGCGTGCAGAGCTCGAACGGCTGCTCGCGGAAGCCGAGGCGGCCCTCAGCGCAGCGAGTCCGTCCGCATGAAGTCGTTCGGCGGAGTGTCGTCGTCGAGGTCGTCCTCGGCGGCGTGATCCACGTCAAGGTCCGGACTGTCATCGGGATGCACGCCCGACGGGGCGCCGGACGGCGACTCGTGCACCAGGCCGGGGAGCACGCCGCTCCCGGTGTCGTGCGCTTCGGGCTGATGAGCCGGACGCCTTCCGGCGGCTTCCTTGAGCAGCTCCTGCACTTCGGCGATGTCGAGCACGGGCAGAGTCTCGTGCACCAGCGGCTGCGCGGGGGCCCGGTGGATGCGGTCGACCAGCGAGTCGAGCATCCCCTCGGCGTCCGAGATGATCTCCGCGTCACCGGCCTCCACCCCGTGCAGCAGCCAGCGAGCGAGCTCCAGCTCCGCGTAGAGGAGGGCCCGCTGCCGAAGCTGCCGGTCCACAGTTCCTGGTGCCTCGTCCGTGTACTCGTCGAGGATGCCCCTCGCGATCGCCCCGTCCAGCGACGAGATCCAGTGCAGGTCTCGAGCGGGGTCGCCGACGCGGAGGTCGCTCCAGCCGAGCACCCCTCTGACCTGGTTTCCGTCCGTGATGATCGAGGACAGGCCAAGCGCCCCGTGGATGACCGTCGGCTGGAACTGCCAGAGCGAATCGTCGTCGATGGCTGCACCCCAGCGGCGATCGAGGGTCACGGGGAGACGCCCGGTCTCCTTCGCCCTCGCGATGGTCTGAGCGGCGGCCTGCCTGGCCTCCGAGGCGGTGAGCGTCGGCATCCCCGCAGCCTCGACGGGCCCCTTGGGGAGGGAATGCACGGATGCGATGGCCCGCCCGAGGCTCACGAGGAACAGCGTCCCCGGTTCGAGAGGTTCGCGGTCGGCCGGAATGCCTCGAAGGTACGTGTAGACCGCGACGCGCTCGCGCTTCTCGGCGAGGTGACCGAGGACTTCCGAGACCTGGAAGGGGAGTCTGCTTCGCATCCCCGGCGTCAGCACGGCGAGTGCACGGACATCGGCGAGCTGCTCCTGGGCCGCCGCCGACGACGTCGGGCGGCGCGCTATGACGGTCTCGCCGTCGGCGAGGGTCAGCAGGGCGGCGTCGAAGTCACCCTGCGCCCCGAACGTGTGCTCGAGGGCCGCAGCCACATCGAGGTCGGGTACAGCGGCCACTGCAAGTGCCGCGAGTTCCAGCGAGAGCTCAGCCATGGTTCCAGGTTAGGAGGCACGGCGGAGCCTGAGTGAGTGCCACGCCCGCACGGCCCCGAGGCGACCTAGGATGAATCCGCCTATGAATCACTTCATGTCTCGTCTTCCTCTTGCCCAGCAGCAGACCGATCGCGACCACGAGCGCCGCAGCGAACCCGGTCTCGTGCAGTCGCTCTTCGCCGACGGCGCAACCCGTGTGCTCGTCCTGAACGGCGGCAAAGCGCTCATGCGGTCGGCGGGTGACGGCCCGAAGCTCGAGCTGCTGGCCGCCACCAGCGAGCGCGCGACCCTCCTCGCGCCGGTCGTCGCCGACGCCGTGTACCTGGGCAGGACGATCGCCGACGACGAGGACCTGCCTCTGGGCACCTCGGTCGTCTCGGTCAGCGTCGACGAGGCACTCGCGGCGACGATCGAACCGGATACACGACTGTGGGCCGGACTCATGGAGACCGCCGCTCATCTCGGGGCGGTGCACTGCGGGCTGTTCACCGAGGCTCTCGCCATCACGAACTGGCACGACTCGCATGCCTTCTCGCCACGCACGGGCTCGGCGACGAGCGCCGGTCTCGCAGGCTGGGTGAGGCAGGCCGAGGGGGAGAAGCACGTGAGCTTCCCCCGCACGGACGCCGCCATCATCGCCGCGGTGCTCGACCGCGACGATCGGATCCTGCTCGGCGCCAACGTGAGGTGGAACCCACGACGCTTCTCCCTCCTGGCGGGTTTCGTCGAACCGGGTGAGTCGTTCGAGGCCGCTGTTGCGCGGGAGATCTACGAGGAGGCGAGGGCGCACGTCGTCGAGCCGAGGTACTTGGGCTCGCAGCCCTGGCCGTTCCCCGCGAGCATCATGGTCGGCTTCACGGCGAAGCTCCACCCGGACCAGGATCCGTCCACCGTCGAGCCCGACAATGACGAGATCGTCGAGCTGGGATGGTTCACCCGGGACGAGGTCAGGGCCATCGAAGATCGCCTGCCCGGTCCCACCTCCATCGCCCGCGCGATCATCGACGCCTGGCTCAGTGGTCACCTCGACTGACTCGGACAGCCTCGCGCAGTCGTCGACGGCGGATGTGAGCCTGCTGGCGTCGCTCAACGATGCTCAGCGCGAGGCGGCGCTCGCTCTCGTCGGCCCCGTCTGCATCCTGGCCGGGGCCGGGACGGGCAAGACCCGAACGATCACGCACCGCATCGCGTACGGCATACGCGCCGGGGTGTACGACCCCTCACGGGTGCTCGCCCTGACCTTCACGGCGAAGGCTGCGGGTGAGCTGCGGGGGCGCCTCCGAGATCTGGGAGCTTCCGGCGTCGCCGCGCGCACCTTCCACGCGGCGGCGCTCAGCCAGCTCGGCTTCTTCTGGCCGCACACGGTCGGCGGCCCTGCCCCGGCCATCGTCAAGGGCAAGGGCAGGCTCATCGCCGAGTCCGCGGAGCGGATCGGTCTGCGGCTCGATCCTGCCGGCGTGCGCGACATGGCGACCGAGATCGAGTGGCGCAAGGTGCGTGAGCTGTCCCTCGAGGAGTACGCCATCCAGCTGCGGTCGTCGCGATCGCTGCCGAAGGGGATGAGCGACGATGCCGCCCTCGGCCTGCTGCAGGCCTACGAGGACATCAAGGACGAGCGTCGGCAGATGGACTTCGAGGATGTGCTGCTGGCGACGGTCGGCATGCTCGAGCTCGAGCCATGGGTCACGCAGCGTGTGCGCGAGCAGTACCGGTTCTTCGTCGTGGACGAGTACCAGGACGTCTCGCCGCTGCAGCAGCGGCTTCTGCAGCTGTGGCTGGGCGCGCGTCGCGAGCTGTGCGTCGTCGGCGACGCGGCTCAGACGATCTACTCGTTCGCCGGCGCATCGAGTTCGTTCCTGACGGGGTTCCCGGAGCGGTATCCGGATGCGCGGGTCGTGCGCCTCGAGGACAACTACCGCTCGTCGTCCGCCATCATCGGCGTCGCGAACGAGGTCGCCAGGCACGTGCCGTACGCGCTCACGCTCGAGCCGGCCGCTGAGACTCCGAGGCGCGAGCCCTTGCCCGAGGTGCTGCAGTTCCACGATGATGACGACGAGGCTCGCGGGGTCGTCCACCGGATCGGCGAGGATCTGCGAGGCGGCATCCCCATCGAGAGCATCGCCGTGCTGTACCGGACGAACGTGCAGGCGGCCGCCATCGAGCGAGCGCTCCAGGACTCGGGCATCGCCTACTCGGCCATCGGCCAGCGGCGCTTCTTCGACCAGCCCGAGGTCCGTCAAGCGCTCAGCGCCCTGCGCGCCGCCGTCATGCAGGAGACCACGGGGCCGCTGTTCCAAGCGGTGAGCGACGTGCTCCGCGACCTGGGATGGACGCACGAGCCGCCGGCCGATTCCGGCGCCTTGCGCGACCGCTGGAACTCCTGGGATGCGCTGCTGCGCCTTGCGGACGCCCAGCCGCACGGTACGAAGCTGGCGGAGTTCTCGGCGGAGCTTCAGCAGCGCGCGAAGATGCAGTACGAGCCGGAGCTGCGAGCGGTGACGCTCTCCAGCATCCACGCCGCGAAGGGCCTCGAATGGGACAGCGTGACCATCGTCGGCGTCAGCGAGGGGCTGCTGCCGATCTGGTACGCGGAGACGCAGGACGAGCTCGACGAGGAGCGCAGGCTCCTGTACGTCGCCGTCACGCGTGCGCGGAAGCGTCTGCGTCTGACGCACGCGCAGTACGGCGGTCGGCGCGACGCTGAGCGGCCGGCTTCTCGCTTCCTGGGAGAGCTCGGCACCCGCATTCGTCGTGGAACGAACGGGGCGTTCGGCGGACCTCGCCGGTGAGCGAGTCGATCGTCAGGACCTCCGGACCGCAGTAGCGCGACGCGGTTCCGTCACGAAGCCACGATGACACCGCGTCGACGGCCAGGCTGCGCACGACCTCCCTCGTGAGGCGTGGGAGCTGGGCACGCGTTGCGAGCGCGAGCTGGGTGGCGATAGCAGCCCAGGCACGATCGGCGTCGAGTCGGTTCAGGTCTTCGCAGCGCTGGCAGGGGGTGCGGCCGGGCACGACGAATGGTCCGATGCTCGCGTCGAGGTCGCCCGCGACGACGGCGAGATGCGGCACATCCGAGGCCATGAGCGGCGTGTACCGCCGAGGCGGGAGGACGTAGTCTCCGCAGTCGACGACGAGGCCGATCTCGGCAGGTCGCGGGGGCTGGTAGTCGCCGCGCGCGCTTCGCACCGTGCAGCCGAGCTCCGCGATGGGCCCGGCGAGGTCGTCACCGGCGATCGTGCCGCGCACGAGGATGACGGGTGGTCGAGCCTTGACGCGAGGTGCGGTTGCCCCGGACCTCCGGCGCGGCGAGACCGGTACCGGCTCGAGGAGCCCCCGCACGCGCCCGAGCAACGCCTCGACCTCGTCGCTGTTCAGTCCGAGTCGTGCGCCCCGCTCGTGGAACTGCGCGAGCGTGCCGCCGCTTCGCAGCGACTCGATGAGCCGCTCGGCGGCCGCGCTCGGGTCGCGGATGACCGCACGAGCGTTCACGCCGCCCAGTTGGAGCTCGGTGGGGGAGCGCCACACGAGGGGCACGCCAGGTGGCAATCGCAGTTCCATGCAGAGATCCTGCTGGAACGCTCGACGCCCCGCAGGAGTTCTCCACAGCCCAGGCTCAGGAGCAGGCCAAGCGAGAACCGGAACCACAGCCACGATCGATGGCTGTGGTCCGCCGGAGGCGCGGGGTCAGCTCGTTGGCGTGTCGCCGCCCTCCGGTGCGTCGCCGAACGCCGAGGGGTCGTCGAGGAACTTCGTCAGCGCCTCGTCGTACTCGTCGGCGGGGAGCTCGCCGAAGCCGAGCCTCGTGACGAGTGCCTCGGGGTGGTCGATGTCCTCGCTCGTCGGGAGAGCGTCGAAGTGGGCCCAGAGCTCATCGCGTGCGGCCGCTCCGTGCGCTTCCGAGACTGCGCGCCACATGGCGGCGGCCTCGCGGAGGCGGCGGGGACGGAGCTCGAGCCCGACGAGCGAGGCGAAGGCGCGCTCGGCGGGGCCGCCGACGGCGCGCCGCCGCCGCACGGTCTCCGCGAGTGCGACCGACTTCGGCAGCCTCGCTGTTGCGTCCTCGGTGACGACGTCGACCCAGCCCTCGATGAGGGCGAGCATGGTCTCGAGGCGGGCGAGTGCCGCCTCCTGCTGCTCCGTGCGGGGCGGGATGAAGGCGCCCTCGGAGAGCGCAGCCCTGATCCCGTCCGGGTCGCTCGGGTCGAGCGTCTGCGCGAGCTCCTCCATGCGGGAGACGTCGATGCTCACCCCTCTCGCGAACTCCGTGATCGAGGAGATGAGGTGCAGGCGCAGCCACTTGGCGTGCTGGAAGAGCCTCGCGTGGGCAGTCTCACGGACGGCGAGGTACAGCTCGATCTGCTCGCGGTCGACGTCGAGGCCTTCGGCGAAGTCGTCGATGTTCTGCGGCAGCAGCGAGGGGCGGCTGTGGTCGAGCACCGGCACGCCGATGTCGCCTCCAGCCACGACCTCCTCCGCGAGGTTGCCGACGACCTGGCCGAGCTGCACGGCGAACATCGCGCCGCCGATGCCGCGCATCATCGAGGAGGACTGGCCGAGCAGCTGCGCCATCTCTGGCGGGGTCTGCTCTGTCAGCACGTTCATGAGAGCGTCGGCGATGCTCGTCGCGACGGGTTCGGAGAGCGAGGTCCAGAACTGGATGGAGCCGGTGATCCACTCGAGTCGGGTGAGCGTCGCAGGAGACTCGCTGAGCTCCCCGAGCTGGGTTGCCTCGCTGAGCCACAGCTGCGCGACTCGGAAGGCCTGGTCGAATCGCCCGGCCTCCTCGGAGCTGATCTCGCGGTTCTTGGGCTGC
Organism: Pseudoclavibacter sp. VKM Ac-2867; assembly: GCF_015351275.1. Taxonomy (NCBI): domain Bacteria; kingdom Bacillati; phylum Actinomycetota; class Actinomycetes; order Micrococcales; family Microbacteriaceae; genus Pseudoclavibacter; species Pseudoclavibacter sp. VKM Ac-2867. Next base: position 44,452 of record NZ_JADKSL010000021.1, on the reverse strand, counting down.
GCGACCCGACGGGCCTGGTCTCGTGCGACCTGCCAGTCCAGTCCGTTGCCCGGGTTCGCGACGGCCGCCTGCAGCTGCGACAGCAGTGCCTGCACCGCGGCAGGGTCGTTCGGGAGCCCAGCGACTCCCGCCAGCTTGGCGGGGTCGAAGCCTCCCTGCCCGCTCAGCAGCTCGCGGAGCAGCTTGCGCAGCTCGTCTTCGGATCCGTCGTCGGGAATCGGTCCCTGTGCATCACTCATTCCGCACCTCCCAGCGCTTGGATCTACGCTAGCTCGTGGCCCCTCCAAGGAAGGGTCGCCGTGACTGCGTATGCGCCGAGTGCCTTGCGCCACGGGCGAACAATAGCCGCAGGACATCGAAACGAGCGCAGTGACCTTCTTCTCCGAACCCTCCTCAGAGGGGGATGCCCGAGTTCGCGAGCAGTCAGAGGCGTTTGCCAGGGCGCACGAGGCGAACCGTCGCCGCAGCGAGGAAGGCTCGAGGCGGGCGCGCGTCGGACTCGTCTTCCTCTCCGTCGGCATGCTCCTGCTCGTCGCCCTCGGCTTCAGCCCGGCGCCCTACGTCGTACGCTCTCCCGGCCCGGTCTTCGACGCGCTCGGCACGGTGCAGGCCTCGCAGGAGGACACGACGCAGGTCGAGGTCATCACGATCGGCGGCGCCGACACGTTCGAGCCATCTGACGGGCAGCTCGACGTCATGACGGTGAATGTCGGGGGCCGGCCGGAGAACCTGCCCAACTGGTTCGAGGTCTTCCTGGCTCTTGTCACGCCATCCAACGATGTCCTTCCCGTCGAGGCGTACTACGCCGACGCGGAGACCGGCGAGCAGCGCGATGCGCAGAACGCCGCTCTCATGCAGGGGTCTGAGGCCGACGCGATCGCCGCCGCGCTCATCAACGAGGGGTACGACGTCGGAACAGCGCTTGCGATCGTCTCGGTCGGCGAAGACGGGGCGGCGGCCGGCATGCTCGAGCCCGGGGACATCGTGAAATCGGTCAGCGGGATCCCGGTCGACTCGACGGAGGGGCTTCCCGCAGCCGTGGCCGAGGCCTCCGGAGGCAACCTTGACAGCCTCGGACCGGTCGACGTCGTCGTGGATCGGGCTGGCGAGAGCAAGACGTTCTCGATCACGCCACGCCCGGGACTCGTCGAGGGGGAAGAGCGGCCTCTGCTCGGAGTCACGGTCGCCACCCAGCATGAGTTCCCGATCGATGTCGACATCGAGCTCGGCAACGTCGGCGGACCGAGCGCGGGGCTCATCTTCGCGCTCGCCGTCTCCGACAAGCTCGTCGACGGCGACCTGACACAGGGACTGCACGTCGCTGGAACCGGCACGATGTCACCTGATGGCACGGTCGGCAGCATCGGCGGCATCACGCAGAAGCTCTACGCTGCCGTGGAGGTCGGCGCCGACCTCTTCCTCGCTCCCGCCGACAACTGCCAGGACGTCCTGGACGGGGGCATCCCCGGTGACATCCCGGTGTACGCGGTGTCCTCGTTGAACGAGGCGGAGCAGGTCATCCAGACCGTCGGGGAGGGTGGAGACACCGCCGCGCTTCGCACCTGCGAGTCGGTTCTCGGCTCATGACCCACGCCAGTCTCAGTTTTGCCAGGCACTTGCCAGATAAACTCCTCTAGTTCCCCTTTCTCGGAAAACAAACGGCCCCTCCAGGCAATGACAGGTACGACGTGACAAGCACTGCAGCTCAACAGCCCCAGAGTCCGAAACCCGCCAGCCGACGTCGGATGGGACCGCTCACGATCACACTGCTGATCGTCGTGGCGCTCCTCGTCGTCTTCTTCTGGTTCGCTGGCCGATACGCGGACGTGCTCTGGTACGACCAGCTCGGCGTCCTCGAGGTCCTCCTCACCGAGTGGGGTGCCGGAGCGATCATGTTCGCCATCGGGCTCGTCGGCATGGGCGTTCCCCTCTACGCGAACCTGCAGATCGCCTACCGTGCGCGTCCTGTCTACGCCAAGCTCAACGAGCAGCTCGACCGCTACCAGCAGGTCATCGAGCCGATCCGTCGTGGTGCGATGATCTTCGTCCCCGCGATCTTCGGCCTCTTCGCCGGCGTCGCGCTCATCGCCTCCTGGCAGACCGTGCTGATGTGGATGAACTCCACTCCGTTCGGCGAGACCGACCCGGTCTTCAACCTGGACGTCTCGTTCTACATCTTCCAGCTTCCGTTCTTCCGAGGCGTCGTCGCCTTCGTGAGCGCAGTCGTGCTCCTCTCGCTGATCCTGACCGCGGCAACGCTCTACCTGTACGGCGGGATCCGCGTGACCGGTCGCGAGGTCGTCATCTCGAAGAGCGCCCGCACGCACATCGCGATCCTCGCGGGTCTCTACATGCTCGTGCAGGCCGTCAGCTTCTGGCTCGACCGCTACGCCGCGCTCAACACGCTCTCCGGTCGCTGGACGGGTGTGCTGTACACCGAGGCGAACGCGACCATCCCCGGTCAGGGCATCCTGGCCGGAGCTGCGATCGTCGTGGCTGTCCTGTTCTTCATCGCGGCCGCCATCGGTCGCTGGCGTCTGCCGCTCGTCGGCACGGCCCTGCTCGTCATCGTCGGCCTCGTCGTCGGCATGGTCTACCCGTGGATCGTCCAGCAGTTCCAGGTCGGGCCGAGCGAGCAGGCACTCGAGACCCCGTACATCCAGAACAACATCGATGCGACGAGAACCGCCTACGGTCTCGATCAGATCGAGGAGATCAACTACGCGGCCGAGACGACGGTCAGCCAGGGGCAGCTGCGCGACGACGCAGACACCACGGCGAACATCCGTATCCTCGACCCCTCGCTCGTCTCGCCCACGTTCGCGCAGTTCGAGCAGGAGCGTGCGTACTACCAGTTCCCTGACCGCCTCCACGTCGACCGCTACGAGATCGACGGCCAGGTCCAGGACGCGGTGGGCTCCGTCCGCGACATCAACATCGCGGGTCTCGGCGCCGACGCGCAGTCGTGGGTCAACAACACGATCGTCTACACGCACGGCTACGGGCTCGTCACGGCCTACGGCAACCAGCGCGGACCGGACGGTCAGCCGCTCTTCATCGAGGGCGGTATGCCCAGCGAAGGTGCGCTCGGCGACTTCGAGCCGCGCGTGTACTTCGGCCAGTCCTCGCCCGAGTACTCCATCGTCGGCGCTCCGGAGGGCTCGCAGCCCGCTGAGTTCGACCACGTCTCGGGAGCTGACGGCGCGACGCAGACCTACAACACGTTCACCGGTGAAGGAGGACCCGACCTTGGGAACTTCTTCAACCGCCTCGTGTACGCGATCAAGTTCCAGTCCGAGCAGATCCTGCTCTCCGAGTACGTCAACGACGAGTCGCAGATCCTCTACGACCGCGACCCTGCTGAGCGCGTGCAGGCCGCTGCCCCGTACCTGACGATCGACTCCGACCCGTACCCCTCGGTCGTGGACGGACGCCTCACCTGGATCGTGGACGGCTACACGACGAGCAACAAGTACCCGTACTCCGAGCTCGCCGGCCTGCAGAACCTGCTCGAGGACGCGGACACCCCAGCGTCGTCGCTGCCGCCAGAGGTCATCAACTACATGCGCAACTCGGTGAAGGCGACCGTGGACGCGTACGACGGAAGCGTCACGCTCTACGCGTTCGACGAGACCGACCCGATCCTGCAGACCTGGCAGAAGGTCTTCCCGTCGACGCTCAAGAACGTGTCGGAGATGTCGGGTGAGCTGCTGAGCCACATCCGCTACCCCACGGACATGTTCAAGGTGCAGCGCGAGATGTTCGCCAGGTACCACGTGACCGACGCGAGCACGTTCTACAACCAGACGAACGCCTGGCAGCTGCCGCAGAACCCCACCGGGGGAGAGGCATCGCAGCCGCCGTACTACCTGACGATGCAGATGCCCGGCCAGGAGTCGGCGTTCTCGATCTACTCCACCTACATCCCGTTGACAAACGCGAACGCGCAGTCGAGGAACGTGCTGAGGGGGTATCTCGCCGCCAACTCCAACGCGGGGTCCACTGACGGCACCGTCGCGGATACGTACGGGAAGATAACCCTGCTGCGAGTCGAGAACGACAATGTCAACGGCCCTGGCCAGGTGCAGAACATCTTCAACTCGAACGAGACGGTCGCCAACCAGCTGAACCTGCTCGAGCGAGGCGGTCAGACTGCGGTGCTGCGAGGAAACCTCCTCACTGTGCCGGTCGGCGAAGGATTCCTGTATGTCCAGCCCGTCTACGTCGAGTCGACAGGTGAGACCAGCTACCCGCTGCTGAGGCGCGTGCTCGTCGCGTTCGGCGACAAGATCGCGTTCCAGCCGACACTCGACGAGGCGCTCGACGAGCTCTTCGGCGGCGACGCCGGAGCTGACGCCGGTGACGGCGGCGTCGAGGTCACCGACGACGACGTGCCGGTCGACTCGGTGCCTGACGACACGACCGGGACGCCCGCACCGACAGCGACGACTCCACCCTCTGGTGGAGGCACGGGAACTCCTCAGGAGCAGCTCTCGACCGCGCTGGCGGACGCTGAGAAGGCACTTGAGGACCGGACGGCCGCGTACGCGAGCAACGACCTCGTTGCGGCTGCCGAGGCCGACCAGCGGCTCACCGAGGCGCTGAACCGTGCCCGTGATGCGGACAGCCAGGTCTCCGGCACGTCGGCCACGCCGAGCGATTCCCCGGAGCCGACGCCGACAACGTAGGCGCCGAGCTGCACACGCCGACGGGCGTCACCCTTTCGAGGGTGGCGCCCGTCGGCGTCTGCGTGCACGGAAGTCGGCATCCGCGCGGCGCTCCCGCGCATCCCCGCGTTCCTGCGCTCCCGCGTTCCTGCGCTCCTGCGTTCCTGCGCTCCTGCGTTCCTGCGTTCCTGCGCTCCTGCGCTCCTGCGCTCCTGCGCTCCTGCGCTCCTGCGCTCCTGCGCTCCCGCGCTCCCGCGCTCTCAGCCGTCCCGAAGCTGGAGTTGTGGGTTAGTGCCGTTCAGGAGTCCGCTGACGACGTCATGCCACAACTCTGCGCTCGGCGGCGTGCCCGGCGGCGTGGTCGGCGGCGTGGCCGGCGGCGCGGGGCGAGCGGGTGGTGCTCGCTCGGGCGCGACGCGCCCGGGATGCGTCCCGTGGCGGGCTCCGCAGAGGGAATACGCGCGAATTCGAGCAATTTCGGCCCGTAAGGCGGCCTGCGGAGGCGCCTGCGGCAGGCATCTCATGCCCCCGACACGCCGAGTTTTCCGGGGAAGTGGGGGCCTGAGTTGCACGACGCCGGGACCGCTGGTAATGTTTTCTCTTGTGCCGCGGGGTGGAGCAGTTCGGTAGCTCGCCGGGCTCATAACCCGGAGGTCGTAGGTTCAAATCCTGCCCCCGCAACCAGATCCGCACAAGTTGGGATTGCTCGAAAGAGCAAAATGTAACTGCGGCACAAGGCCCGCTTCCTTTCGAGGAAGCGGGCCTTTCGCATTTCCCGGACACCGACTGAAGGGGTGTCCTCTTCCCTGGTCGAGATTCCGACCTATGCGAGCGGTCCCCGTCGACGCGGACGGTTCAAGGGTGTCATGGCCAGCCTCAGGGGGCTCGCGGACACGTGCCGCTAGTGTCGGCCATTCGACGTGCGCCGATCGTTGGCGCTGGAGGAGAGCGGCGGTTCCAGGTGGCCAGATTCACGAGCCTCGAGCAGCGCATCGACGACGTCGCGGGGCGTCTCCTCGAGCGTGCCCCCGCACACGGCCTCAGGGCCGGCCTGGTCGAGTTCCTGGTCTTCGGGCTCAAGCAGGCCTGGGCGTGCATCTTCGGGGCGCTCATGCTCGTCGTGATCCTCGCCGCGAGACTCTGGTACCCGGACGATGCGCTGCTGGCACGCAACGATGCCCTCGTCATCGCCGCCGTCGCGATCCAGGTCTTCATGGTGGTGGCGAGGCTCGAGACCGGTCGCGAGCTGCTGGTCATCCTCGCCTTCCACGTCGTCGGCACGGGAATGGAGCTGTTCAAGACCAGCGTCGGCTCGTGGAGCTACGCGTCCGGGGGAGTGCTGCATATCGGCCCGGTGCCGCTCTACACGGGCTTCATGTACGCGGCAGTCGGCTCGTATATGTGCCGCGTCTACCGTCTCTTCGACCTGCGGTTCTCCAGGTACCCGCGCATCTGGCTCACCGTGGTCGCGGCCGTGGCCATCTACGTGAACTTCTTCACGCACCACTACGCCTACGACTTCCGGTACGTCCTCCTGGTGTTCGTGGCCGTGCTGTGGGGCCGCACGTGGATGCACTTCCGCGTGTTCCGGAGGACGCTCCGGATGCCGTTGCTCGTCGCGTTCCTGCTCGTCGCCCTGTTCATCTGGTTCGCCGAGAACATCGGCACCTTCGCCGGCGCGTGGGTTTACCCGAATCAGGAGCACGGCTGGGAGCTCGTGTCGATCACGAAGCTCCTCTCGTGGTTCCTGCTCATGATCATCTCCGTGGTGATGGTCACGCTCGCGTACCCGCCGAGGCCGCCAGGTGGCGGGGAGGGCGCTGAGCCCGTGTCTCGCGAGGTGGCCGGCTAGTCCCAGGCCTTGGCTGCGGGGATCCGCACGATGAAGGCGGCGCCGTCCTCGGACTCGACGGCGATCTGTCCGCCGTGCGCCTCGACGATGGACTTCACGATCGCGAGTCCGAGGCCAGTGCTGCCGGATGCGCGGGTCCTGGCGGAGTCGCCGCGGGCGAACCGCGAGAAGAGATCCTGGCGGAGCGTCTGGGGAATGCCCGGCCCGTCGTCGCGAACGATGAGGACCGCCTCGCGCCCCGTCGCCGACGCGGCCGCGAGCTCGTAGCGCACGGAGACGTTGACGTGCGTGCCCTTCGGGGTGTGCAGGCTGGCGTTCGAGAGCAGGTTCACGACGATCTGGTGCAGGCGCTCCCAGTCGCCGAGCACCGAGACCTCGCTCGGCGGCACCGTCGCGCTCCAGTGACGGTCGGCGTCGCTTGCCTGGGCATCGCTGACGGCGTTGATCACGAGCTCGGACAGGTCGACGGTGTCGAACTGCAGGTCCTGCCCCTCGTCGAGGCGCGCGAGCAGGAGCAGATCGTTGACCAGCGAGCTCATGCGAGTCGCCTCGGACTCGATGCGGGCGAGGGACCGCTCGGTGGTGTCTGGCAGCGACGCAGAATCCTGCCGGGTGAGCTCCGCGTACCCCTGGATCGCGGCGAGCGGAGTCCGCAGCTCATGGCTCGCGTCCGTGACGAAGCGACGCATCCGCTGGTCTGCCGCGGTGCGCACGGCGAAGGCCTCGTCGACGTGCGCGAGGAGCTTGTCGAGGGCCTCGCTCACCTTGCCGACCTCGGTGCGGGGGTCGATGTCGTCGAACTTCACGGCTTTGCGGAGGCCGACCTCGCCCGAGGCGAGGGGCATCTGCGCGACGTTCTCAGCGGCAGTGACCACGCGCGACAGGGGACGCATCGCGACTCGCATGACGAGCGCGACGAGGAGAACGATGAGGCCGATGCCGAGCGAGGAGAGCACGAGCGTGAGGACGGTCTGGTTGAAGGTCGCGTCACGGGCGGTGTCGAGGGAGACGGCGGAGATGAGGGCGTAACTCGGGTCGCCGTCCCACTCGTGGATCATGACGCGGAAGTCGCCGGCGGCGTCATCGAGCTTGATCGTCTCGAGCAGCGAGTGCTGGGTCGCGAAGCCGGGTGACTGGACCAGCGCCGTGAGCTCGTTCTTGATGGTCTGGTCGCATTCGACCGCGGAGGTCTCGCTGAACGATGCGGAGTCGATGATCTCGCCGTCGTGGGCGAGGGCGATGATGGTGCCTGGCGCGTGGCCGACGAAGTTGATGAGGGGCTTGACCTTCGGTGCCGCCGAGTCGCCCATCTTCGAGGGGTGCGGATGCGTGCCCGGGACGTCGACGCGGTACTTGTCGACGGAGTTCTCCAGCACCGACATGGAGGCGGCGAGCTGCGTGTTGACGACGCTCGTGATGGCGGAGTTGAGGGTCACGACGTTCATGATGCCGATCGCGCTCATCACGAAGGCGACGACGAGGGTGACGCCGACGATGATGCGCGCGCGCAGCGTCCATGGCCTCATTCTGCTGGCCTGATGACGTAGCCGACGCCGCGCACCGTGTGGATCATGGGGGTGCGTCCGGCGTCGATCTTCTTGCGCAGGTAGGACACGTACAGGTCGACGATGCTCGCCTTGCCGGCGAAGTCGTAGTTCCAGACGCGGTCGAGGATCTGGGCCCTGCTGAGGACTCGCTTCGGGTTGCGCATGAAGTAGCGCAGCAGCTCGAACTCGGTGGTGGTGAGCGCGACCGGGTCGCTGCCGCGGCGCACCTCGTAGCTGCTCTCGTCGAGGAAGAGGTCGCCGACCCGGAGCTGGGAGGCGTCGTCGGCGACCGCCTCGCCGGCGCGCTGGATGAGGCCGCGCAGCCTGGCGACGAGCTCCTCGAGGCTGAAGGGCTTCGTCATGTAGTCGTCGCCGCCGGCGGTGAGCCCGATGATGCGGTCGTCGATGGAGTCCTTCGCGGTGAGGAAGAGCACCGGTGTGGCGTGTCCCTGACCTCGGAGGTTCCTGAGAATGCTGAGGCCGTCGATGTCCGGGAGCATGATGTCGAGCACGATGACGTCCGGCCGCTCGGCGGTGAACTTCGCGAGCGCATCCCGGCCGTTGTTGGCGACGTCGACCTGCCACCCCTCGTACGAGAGCGCGAGGCTGACCAGGTTCGTCAGGGTCTCTTCGTCGTCGACCAGCAGCACGCGGATGGGGGTGCCGTCTGGGCGGTGGAGTCGGGGGAGCTGCGCGAGGACCGCCCGACGGCGACCGGGCTCGATGATCGGGTCAGCGGCGGCGGAATCGGGCATTCCTTCATCGTGTCATGGGAACGGCGTCGTGGCGCGGTGTTCGCTGCTCCTCATAGGAAGCTCAAATCTTCTCTCACGCGGAGCATGAGAGGAGTTCGTAACCTGCGACGCATGACACTCCAGCGAATCCAGCAGCCCGACCTCGGGAGCCGTGCGCCGGGCGTCAAGAAGGACTTGCAGGGTGGCCTCTTCCACCGTCCCCGTTTCCTCCGCGGCCCCCGCACCGAGCGTCCGTTCGACGCGCCCCAGCTGTTCACGGAGCGTCTGGTGCTCCGCCCCCACGACGTGCGTGACGCTGAGGCCTGGCACGAGATCGTGTCCGACGCCGAGGTCGTCCGCTACCTGCACTGGAAGCAGCGCGACCTGACGGAGGCGACCGAGCATCTGAGTCGCCGCACGACGCACACGCGTCTCTGGCAGACGGGTGACTTCATGGCCCTGGCCGTCGAGCACGACGGCAAGCTCATCGGGGACGTGTCGGTGCACCTGCGCGACGTCGAGCCCGAGCATCGCTCTGCGGAGCTCGGCTGGATCATGCACCCGGGATGCGCGGGACAGGGCTTCGCCACCGAGGCAGCGGATGCGCTGGTCGAGTACCTGCGCGACTACGTCGGCGTGAAGCGCGTGCTCGCGGTCATGGACCTGGAGAACGAGGCGTCCTACGCGCTCGCGAGGCGCCTCGGGTTGGCGGAGATCTCCCGTTCGGACGACTCGAGGACCACGGCGCTCGACCTCGTCTGAGCGGTTCCCGCGGCACCGGACGCGGACATGAGCTGCGCGACCTCGAGGAGGTCCCACGCCATGTCGCCCGTCACGGAGATGCCCTTGGCGCCCGATCGGCGAGTCTTTCCCCGCGCCAGCATGTAGTGCGTGCGGAACACCCGGTTGCCTGCACGCTCCTGCGCGTCGTGGAAGAACACGATCTGCGAGAGTCCGGTGCTGTCGTCGAGGGAGACGAACACCGTGCGCCGCCCGCCACGCATGGGCGGGGTGTTCGTGGCGCGCCGCACCCCTGCGATGAGCACGTCGGTGCCGCCTGGCAGGTCCATGAGCGAGCTCGCGGGAGTGACTCCGAGCTGGCGGAAGAGCGGGAAGAAGCGCTCCATCTGGTGTCGGCTCACGCCGAGGCCGAGCTCCTGCAGCTCCAGGTCGGTCTGCGTCTTCCCATGCAGGTCCATGGTGGTCACCCCGCGAAGCTCCGGGATGGGCAGGGGGAACGCGAACGCCTGCTGGTGCTCCGGCACTCGCGTCGGCGTGCTCGTGAGCGAGCGGATGAACGCGAGCAGCTCGTGCCGCCTGCGCGGCTCGTAGTCGATGAACACGTCGAGCGCCCCAACTCTGGCGAGGGAGTCGAGCGTGCTTCGGCGTGGTCGGACACGAGCGCGGAAGTCGGCGAGCGAGTCGAACGGCTGGTGCTCGGCGACCCTGTCGCGTTCCGCCGATGACATGCCGCGCACATCCGCGAGTGACATGCGAACCCCGTCGCGTCCATCCGGGAGCGGCTCGACCGTGTACTCGAGGCCTGATCGCTGCACGTCGATCGGGAGGAGCGGGATGCCCAGATGCCTCGCCTCGGCGATGATGAGGTCCTTGCCCCACATGCCGGGGTCGTGGGTGAGGAGGCCCGCCCAGAAGTGCGCGGCTCTATGGGTCTTGAGCCAGGCGCTCTGGAAGGTGGGCAGGGCGAACGCAGCGCCGTGGGCTTTCGCGAAGCCGAAGCTGCCGAAGCCGGCGAGCACCTTCCATGACCGGTCGATGATCTCTGGCGGGAACCCACGCTCTGCGGCCTTTCCGCGCACGAGCTCCTCGATACGCGGCACGAGCTCGGGCTTCGCGAGCCAGCGTCGGTACACGTCGGCGAGCTCGAGGCCGCACCCCGTGAGCTCGTCGAAGATGCGCATGACCTGCTCGTGGAAGACGACGACGCCTTTCGTCTCGAGCAGGATCGGCTTGAGCCTCGGATGGATGTAGTCGGGCATCACCTCCCCGTGGCGGGCCCTGAGGAAGTGGAGGGGCATGTTGTTCTGCATGGGGCCAGGGCGGAACAGGGAGATGTCGATGACGAGGTCGTTGAACACCTCTGGCTGCAGCTTGCCGACGAGCTCCATCTGGCCTGGGCTCTCGACCTGGAAGATGCCGAGGGTCTTCGTCGAGCGGATGGTCTCGTAGGTCGCCTCGTCGTCGAGGGGAAGCGCATCGAGGTCCAGTTCCTCACCGCGGGTGCGCTTCAGCTCCTTCACCGCGTGGGCCATGGCGCTCTGCATGCGCACCCCGAGGATGTCGAGCTTGATGAGCCCCATCGGGTCCATGTCGTGCTTGTCGAACTGGCTCATGGGCAAGCCGATCCCCGACATCTGCACGGGAGTGCGGTCGAGGAGCGAGACGTCGGAGAGGATGACCCCGCACGGGTGCACGGAGATGTGCCTCGGCAGGGAGTCGAGCCGCTCCGTCGCCTCCACGAGCACCTCGAGCTGCCGTGAGCGACGCACCTCCTCCGCGAACTCGCGCAGCTCGGGCTTCTCGGCGAGGGCCTGCCTGAAGCGCTTCGCGGAGAACCGCCACAGCTCCTTGGCGATGCGGTCGACCTCGCCGTCGGCGAGCCCGAGGGCGAGGCCCGCGTCGCGGACTGCGCCCCTCGACCCGTAGGTGTTGACCATCGACATGAGGGTGACCCGCTGCCCGCCGAACTCGTCGAAGATGCGGTGGTAGACGCGGTGGCGCTCCGCGCTCTCCACATCGAGGTCGATGTCGGGGAGCGTGCGTCGCTCATCGGAGAGGAAGCGCTCCCAGATGAGCCCGAGGGAGACGGGCTCGACGTGGCTCGTGTACAGGAGGTAGTTGAGCAGCGATCCGACGCCTGAGCCCCTGGCCTGCACCCGGACCCCCATCTCCTTGATGAGCTCGACGACGTGCGAGACGGTGAGGAAGTAGGGGGCGAAGCCCAGCTTCCGCACCGTCCTGAGCTCGTGGGCGAGGCGGTCCTGCAGCTCCCGCTCGTGGGCGGCGGATGCACCCGGGTAGCGGGCCGGGATCGCGGCTTCCGCCTTCGCTCTGAGCACCTCGAATGGGTCGCCGTCGATGCCGAAGCGGGTGACCTCCGGCATGCGCGGGGTGCCGATACCCGCATCCCGCTCCGGGTCGATGACGCAGCTCTCGGCGAGCAGCCTCGTCTGGGCGAGGAGGTCGTCGGCGGCCGAGGGGCCGTGCCCGCCGGCATCCGCCACCATGCGCGCGACCTGCCGCATGAGGTTCGCCGGCTTGAGCCAGGCCTGCGCCGTCGGGGCCAGCTCGATGTCGTCGAGTGCACGCCTCGCCCGCACGGCATCGGCGATGTCGACCGTCGCCGCCTCCTCGGGGGAGGCGTAGCGCACGGCGTTGGTGAGCACTGACCGCAGCCCGGATTCTGTTGCGAGGCCCAGCATCCGCGTCGCGACCGTGACCGACCCCGGGGTGCCTGGCTCGGCGAGATGGCAGACGATCTCGACGACGAGCGAGGCGCGGGGGAGTCCGTGCCGCCAAGCACGCAGACGCTCTCTGGCCAGGCCCAGCTGGGCAGCTGAGGCCGCAGTGCCGACGTCGCTCGTCGGGCCGAGCAGGACGGTGAGTCTCGTGGCCCCCTCGTCGGTCGAGGCGAGCTCGGCCAGGCGGGCGAGGGGAATGCTCGGCTCGTGGATGCGCGTGGCGGCGCTCGCGGTGGTCTCGTGGGCGGCTGACACGGCCCGGCAGAGCGCTGCGTACCCGGAGCCGCCGTCACCGCCGGCTGCGAGCACGACGACCCGGCCGAGGGGCTCGCCTCGCTCGTCGTGCACGGCGAGCTCGCTGCCGAGGACAGCCCGAAGGTTCGCGGTTCTGCACGCAAGGAGGTGCTTGACCGCGCCGGAGATGCCGTCGCGGTCGGTGAGCGCGAGCGTGTCGAGGTCTCGCTCGGCCGCGGCCTGGGCCAGCACCTCGGGAGGGGAGACCGCATAGTGCGCGCTGAAGCCCGACGAGACGTGCAGGTGCGGGAAGCTCATCGCGTCGTCACTCCCAGCTCAGGGCGAGCCGCCAGCCGCCGGCGGCGTGACAGAGGTCGTACAGGTGCTCGCCGTGCTGCTCACGGGGGCTGTCGCGAACGGCGGTGACGCGCCACAGCTCTTGGTCGATGCGCGTGGGGGAGGAGTCGCCATGCCACCACGGCGGGAGTCTGCGGAAGTAGGCCTGGGGTTGGCCGGTGACGGTGTAGAGGAAGCGCTGCCACACGAAGGAGGTCGGCTGCCCGTCGCCGCCGATGGCGACCTCGATGGTGTCGTCGATGACGGTCGGCATGGTTTCCCCCTTCGCTTCTTCGAATCTGTATTCGAACGTGCATCCAGCGTAAATCGCACCACCGACAGTGGCAACCGCAAGCCTCAGTCACAGGATGAAGGTGGGGGAGTTCAAGCTAGACAGATTCCAAATCTGTCTGATAGCTTTCGGGAAGAACGTCACCCTCAAGGACGAAGGACTATGACTCACACCCCAGACGCCACCCGCTCGGCAGACTCCATCCGCTCGATAGAGCTGTCCACGCTCCGCCTCCCGCTGGCCACTCCGATCTCCGATGCGAAGGTCTTCACGGGGAGGCAGAAGCCCATGACGGAGGTCGTCTTCCTCATCGCCGAGATCCAGACGGCGCAGGGCTTCTCCGGCCACGGCTTCAGCTACTCGAAGCGCGCCGGCGGCGCCGCCCAGTACGCCCACGCCCGCGAGGTCGCCGAGGCCGCGCTCGGCGAGGACCCGAACGACATCCAGAAGCTGTACTCGAAGCTGCTCTGGGCTGGAGCTTCCGTCGGTCGCTCGGGCGTCGCGACGCAGGCGCTCGCGGCACTCGATATCGCGCTCTACGACCTCAAGGCGAAGCGGGCCGGCCTGCCCCTCTCGAAGCTGCTCGGCGCGCACCGCGACTCGGTCCGGACGTACAACACGTCAGGCGGCTTCCTGAACGCGTCCCTCGACGAGGTGCGCGAGCGTGCGACGCAGTCGATCGCGGAGGGCATCGGCGGGATCAAGGTCAAGGTCGGGCTGCCGGACACCGCCGAGGATCTCCGCCGAGTCCGCGCCGTCCGCGAGCACATCGGCGCGAGCGTGCCGCTGATGGTCGACGCGAACCAGCAGTGGGATCGCGCGACCGCGCTGCGCATGGGGCGTCGCTTCGAGGAGCTCGACCTCACGTGGATCGAGGAGCCGCTCGACGCCTACGACGCCGAGGGGCACGCAGACCTCGCACGCGCGCTCGACACCCCGATCGCGACGGGGGAGATGCTCGCGTCGGTCGCCGAGCACCGGCAGCTCATCGCCGCGAGGGCCTGCGACATCATCCAGCCGGATGCGCCCCGCATCGGCGGGATCACGAACTTCCTGCGCCTCATGACCCTCGCCGACGAGGCGGGCCTCGACCTCGCCCCGCACTTCGCGATGGAGATCCACCTGCACCTCGCCGCGTGCTACCCGCGGGAGCCGTGGGTCGAGCACTTCGACTGGCTCGACCCGCTCTTCGAGGAGCGCCTCGAGACGCGCGACGGGCGGATGCTCGTCCCCGACCGCCCAGGGCTCGGCTTCACCTTCAGCGAGCAGGCCCGCGCCTGGACGACGGACAGCGTCACGCTGACCGCCTGAGCGGACACCACCACTTCCTCGGCGCGCGTCGCCGAGGCCATGAGTTCGACTGCGCGGCCTGAGCCGCGCGCTCGCCGACGATGCCGTCGGCGATACTGACAGAGAGGTCCTCGAACATGTCCAAGAAGCCAATGTCCACCCGCAAGATGTGGTGGATCGCACTCATCTCGGGAATGGCGTCCTATATCGACGCCGCCGCGATGACCTCGAGCGGGACGGCCCTGGTGCTCCTCAAGGACACCCTGGCCCTGACTCCGGAGACCATCGGGGTGCTGTCCTCGGCGCTCACCTTCTCGGTTGCCGTCGGCGCCCTCTTCGGCGGGCGCCTCGGCGATCTGCTCGGACGCAAGGCGGTCTTCATCGCGACCATGGTGATGATCGCCGCGGGTTCGGCGCTGCTGGTGTTCGTCGAGGTGTTCCCGGGGCTGCTCGCGGGCATGATCCTCGTCGGGCTCGGCGCGGGCGCTGACCTGCCGGTCTCCCTCGCGACGATCTCGGAGATGGCCAAGTCCGGGCTGCGCAGCAGCATGATCGGGTTCACCCACTTCCTCTGGAAGATCGGCAGCATGGTCGCGCTCGGGCTCGCGACCATCGTCGGCAGCATGGGCCAGCTCGGGGCCCAGATCCTGTTCGGGCACATCCTCGTGGTCACCCTGCTGACGCTCGTCGCGAGGTTCGCGGTTCCGGAGTCGACGCTGTGGCTCGAGCAGCGCGAGGCGGAGAAGGCGGGCGCCACGAGCCGCTCGGATGCAGCGCTCGGGTGGAGCACGCTGAAGACGCTCCTCAGGGCGCCCTTCGCGAAGTACTTCATCGTGCTCGCCGTCTTCTACACGCTCATGAACCTCGGTTCGAACACGGTGAGCCAGTACGGGGCCTACATGTACACGGAGGTCGCCGACTCCACGGTCCAGGTCTACTCGACGGTGAAGCTCATCACCATGTTCCTCGGAGCGATCCTCGTCCTCCTGTTCATGCGGGTCGTCGGGACACGGTGGCGGATGAGCTGGTTCGTGGGAGGCGCGATCTGCACGATCACGGCCATGTGCGTTCCGCTTGTCTTCGGCGTGACCGAGTCGACGCTGAACATCATGATGTTCCTGTGGCTCATCGGTACCGTGTTCGCTGGGGAGGGCATCATGAAGATCTGGACCCAGGAGTCGTTCCCGACCCTGCTGCGTTCCTCAGCGCAGGGCGCGATCATCGCCATCGCGCGATTCGGCTCGTCCGCGCTCGTGCTCGTCACTCCCGTCGTCCTGGCGACCGGCCCCGGGGCCCTCTTCGGGTTCCTCGCGGGCTCCTGCCTCGTCGCGGTGGTCCTCGCCTTCGTGGTGTTCGCGCGCCAGCGCACGACCGTCATCGACCAGGAGGAGGCGGACGCCGCCGCCGAGCAGAGCACATCCGCCGAACGTGCGCACCTCGAGGTGCGGGGATGAGCGGCACGATGCAGGAGGTCGTGCAGGCGCTCCAGGGCGAGACCGGTCATGCGGCACCGCTCATGCGCTGGTGGTGGTTCTCGACGCACGTGAGCGAGGCGGCGATCGACGCCGACCTGGACGCCATGCTGGCCGCTGGGATCGGCGGAGTCGAGCTCGCGTTCGTGTACCCGGTGGATGAGGGCGGGCTGCGTTTCGGCGATCCGGAGTTCCTCTCGCTCGTGGGCTTCGCCGCGCGAGGGGCGCAGCGGCGGGGGCTGCGCTTCGATCTCACGCTCGGCGCGGGATGGCCGTTCGGCGGGCCGTACATCGACGCGTCGACGGCAGCTCGGGGGCTCCACTGGGAGCGGATCGAGCTCGCACCCGGCGCGACCGAGCTCGCCTTCCGGACCTCGCTCGATGGTGATGAGCTTGTGAGCGCCTACGTGGGCGCCGGCTCCATCCAGGAGCTGCCCGCCGAGTGGGTGCGCGCCGAATGCGGGGAGCGCATCCACGTTCCGGCTCTGGGCGGCGGACCGCGAGTTCTCCTGGTCGCCGTCTCTCGCCTCACCGGCCAGAACGTGAAGCGCGCGCCTCGAGGTGCTGAGGGGCTGGTGCTCGACCACTACTCGGCGGTCGCCGTGCAGGCGCACCTGGATTCCGTCGCGACGCCGCTCCTGGCCGCAGCGGGGGCCACGCGTGTGCACGCGGGGTTCTGCGACAGCTTCGAGGTGTACGAGTCCGATTGGACGACGGAGCTTCCCCGGGAGTTCCTCGCTCGACGGGGCTACGACCTGCTGCCGGAGCTCTGGCGGCTGGAGATCGACGGCGACGGCACGGCTCGGGTGCGCACCGACGTCATGACGACGCTCAGGGAGCTGTTCGAGGAGCACTTCGTGCAGGCGTTCGGAGACTGGGCGCACGGACACGGCCTGCTCTTCCGTGCGCAGTGCTACGGGGAGCCGCCCATGCTCATGAGCAGCTATCGCGACGTGGATCTCATCGAGGGTGAAGGGTGGGGATGGCGGCGATGGACGAAGAACGCGTGGGCGGTCTCCGCGGCCGGAGCCTACGGCAGGTCGCCCGTGTCGTCTGAGACGTGGACCTGGGTGCATTCCCCGTCGTTCCGGGCGGGGCCGGCCGAGCTCCTGGGGGAGGCCTACGAGCATCTGCTGAGTGGCGTCAACCTCCTCGTCGGCCACGGCTGGCCGCTCGGGGGAGCGCTCGGTCACGGACAGCCGGTGTTCTACGCGTCCGATGCTCTCGACTCGAGGAACCCGTGGTGGCCGGTCGCGCGTGAGCTGTTCTCTGGGCTCGCTCGCGTGAGCGCCGTCCTCCAGCTGGGCGAGCGGATCGCTCAGGTCGCCATCTACCATCCGGTCGCCGAGCTGCTGGCGAGCGCCGAGGGGGAGCGTCCGTTCGACCTGTGGCGGCAGACGCGTCGCTACGTGGACGACGAGTTCGTCTCGGCGGTGCGCACCACCGGCCTCGAGTACGACCTCGTCGACGACGCGCTCCTCGAGGTCGGCGGCGCCGACCGCTTCGAGGTGCTGCTCGTGCCGGCGGGCTGCGCGCTCTCCGCCGCGGCGGCGCAGCTCCTGTCATCGGCGGGCGTTCGCGTGGTCCACCTCTCGGCGTCCCGCAGCCAGGCGCGGCGGGCGGAGATCCGCGCCGCCGTGCACGGGATGGTCCCGCCGCTCGCGACGAGCGCACCGGACACCGTCGGGGTCACGACCCGCCAGCTCGAAGGCTCGCGCATCTCCCTGCTGGTCAACACCGGGGAGCATTCGGCCGACGTCGTGCTGGCGACCTGCGACGACAGCACGCTCACCGTGTGGGACGCCGTCTCCGGGCAGAGACGAGCGGCGGTGCTGGGCCACGGCAGCCGTACCGTGCGCCTCGGCTCCTACGAGGCCGTGCTCGTCGGTCAGACTCAGGGAGAGGGGCCGGTGGGCGTCGACGAGCTGGAGATGACCAGCCCCGCGCTGGGCCAAGTCCACGAGGAGCCCCTCGCGGCCGGCTGGTTCGTGCGCTCATCCAGCGGACGTCGGCCCGTCACGCTGCCCCACACGTGGGAGGACGACCCGAAAATCACCCACGACGACGAGCACCTGGTGTACGAGACGACGGTGGAGCTCGAGCGCCCCGCCTCCGCTGCCCTCGACTTCGGCGAGGCCAGCGTGCCCGAGGTCGGGGCCGCGCGTCGAGAGAACTCGTTCGCGCTCCCGGCTGACCCGCCTGTCGGCGCGGCTGCGAGCGTCGAGGTGGACGGCCTCCCCGTGGGGAGCGTCTGGCGGCCGCCCTACTCCGTCCAGCTCGGACGGCTCGCCGAGGGTCGCCACACGATCACGGTGACGGTCTCCTCGCTCGGGGTTCGAGGGACCGCAGCGCGGGCGATCGCTGGGACGAGCGCCGCGGCGCGAGCCGCGAACGGCGTCAGGTTCCGAGTGCAGGATGCGAGCCGAAGGCTGGACGGGGTGCGCTCCGGCATCCTCCGGGTCCCGACCCTGCGGCTCAGCGCTGACTGACGCGTGTCAGACGCGCGCCGTCGCAGACTGCGCGCCGAGGAGCTTCCTTCTCGAGGCCCCCGCCCGCCCGGCACGGCGTCCGGGCGAGGGATGGCACGATGTGTGCATGAGCATGACGCGCGCCGAGGAGATCGCCAAGGTCCTGGCCGACCGCATCGTCGAGGGAAGCATCGCTCCCGGCGACCGGCTGCCGAGCGAGGGCGGCCTCGTTGAGGAGTTCGGGGCGAGCCGGAGCGTCGTCCGCGAAGCGCTGCACCGCCTGCAGTCGCGCGGCCTCGTGCGCACGCGTGTCGGCTCGGGAAGCTACGCCCTCACCCCTCCCGTCGCGACGACGGGCGACGACTGGCTGGGCGCGCACTCCGAAGCGGAGCGCGCCGAGCTCCACGCCTTCCGAATCGCCGTGGAGGTCGAGGCCGCCGCGCTCGCGGCCCGCTCCCCGTCAGCGCAGGAGATCGCCGAGATCGACGCCGCTCTCGCCGCCCTCGCGAAGGCGAGCCTGCCGAGTGAGACCGTCGACGCCGACTTCGCCTTCCACCGTGCGATCGCCGCCGCGTCCGGCAACCGCTACTTCCTGACGGCACTCGACCGGATGGGGGCGCGCGCCATCATCCTGCCGCCCGCGCGCATCTCCGATGTCGACCGCAACGCGGCCGAGGCCGCCGCCGTTCTCGCCGAGCACCGGGCTGTCGCCGACGCCATCCGCCTCGCAGACCCCGTCGCGGCCGCAGCGGCAGTGCGCACCCACCTCGCGGCATCCACGGCGCGCCGAGCCGCCCGCGGCACCAGCTCCTGACTCCTCGCTGACTACTCCGGCGTGCTGACGGGGGCCATCAGCTGCGGCCCCGTGCTCGACACCCGACCCACCTCGGGGCCGACCTCGTGCATGGTGAGCGTCGAAGCCAGCTCGACACCTGCCTGGCTGGCCTCGTCGAGCAACCCCTGCGTGCCCACCACCGACTGGTCGAGCCACGCATCCCAGAGCGCGCGCGGCAGCATGAGCGGCATGCGGTCGTGGATGCTCGCCAGCTCACCCGTCGACCCCCTCGTCAGGATCGTCGTCGTCAGCAGCCACCTGGACGGATCATCGCCGGGCTTCGTGGGGTCCGCCCACCAGGAGTACAGGCCAGCGAACGCGATGAGCTCATCGTCGTGCTCCGGGTGGATGAAGAACGGAGTCTTCGACCCGGACTTCGTGCCGTCTGCCTTCTTGCGCCACTCGTAGTAGCCGACAGCGGGCACGATCGCTCGCCGCTGCTTCACCGGCCCACGGAACGTCGGCTTCTCCAGCACCGTCTCGATGCGCGCATTGAACGCCTTCGACGAGAAGCTCGGATCCTTCGCGAACGGCGGCAGCAACCCCCATCTCGCACGCTCGACGCGGCGAACCGCAGCGCCGCCGCCCTTGGGCTCTGGCTCCACCACCACGGGGACCGGGTCGGTCGGGGGAGTGTTGAACGACGGTTCCGGCAGATCAGCGCCGAGGGCCTCGATATCGAAGAGCGCCTCGACGTGCTCGACTGCTGGGGTGACGTAGCGACCGCACATGGCCCAACGCTACGACAGCGCGGCCGACGGCGCGCGCTGCAAGCTTCGGATTCTCTGTACGCTCAGTGCATGGTCAAGCAGCGCAGCGCCCTCGACAGCATCCCCGCCTACAAGCAGGGTGCCATGCCGAGCACCAGCGACGTCGTCAAGCTCTCCTCCAACGAGAACCCGTTCCCGCCGCTCGCCTCCGTGCGCGCCGCCGTGGCCGAAGAGCTCGAGCGCATCCACCTCTACCCGTCGATGGCGGCACCGGAGCTCACCGCGCGCGTCGCGACGCTCCAGGGCGTCGAACCCGAGAACATCGTCTTCGGTGCGGGCTCCGTCGAGGTGGCCACGCAGCTCGTCCAGGCCAGCGCGGGAGAAGGCGACGAGGTCATGTTCGCCTGGCGCAGCTTCGAGGCGTACCCGATCATCGCGATCGGTGCAGGAGCAACGCCGGTGCAGGTGCCCCTCACCGCCGATGAGCGCCACGACCTCGACGCCATGGTCGACGCCATCACTGATCGCACCGCGATCATCTTCGTCTGCAACCCCAACAACCCCACGGGTGCGACTCTCACCCACGCCGAGGTCCGTGCGTTCATCACACGCGTCCCCAGCGACGTGCTCGTCGTCATCGACGAGGCCTACGAGCACTTCAACCGCGACGCCGAGACCGCCATCGGCATCGACCTCTACCGGGAGTTCCCCAACGTCGCCGTCCTGCACACCTTCTCCAAGGCCTACGGCCTCGCCGGCCTCCGCATCGGCTACGCCGTCGCCCAGGCAGACGTCGCAGCCAACCTCCGCAAGGTCTCCGTGCCCTTCGCCGTCTCCGCCCTCGCCCAGACCGCCGCCCTCGCCTCCCTCGACGCCGAAGCCGAGCTCGGCGAGCGCATCGACGACATCGTCAGCGAACGCACCTTCGTCACCGAAGAGCTCCGGGCCCAGGGCTGGAACATCGGCGAATCCCAGGCGAACTTCGTCTGGCTCAGGCTCGGCGACGACACCGAGCACATCGACGCCGCACTCACCCGATCCGGTGTGCTCGCGCGCGCCTTCCCAGGCGAAGGCATCCGCATCACCATCGGCTCGCCGGAAGCCAACCGCCGCGCGCTCGCCGCGCTCGCGGGAGTCAGACAGGAGGCGACGCGATGAGCACCTGGCGCATCCGCGATTTCCAGCCGACAGACATGGACGCGCTGCTCCGCCTCTGGGAGCAGCACCGCCGTTCTGGCACGGAACCCGTGTACGGCCTCAGCGAGGTCATCGCCTCGACCCGCAAGGACACCGCTGTCGTCGCGGTCGCGGGCGAGAAGATCGTCGGCGTCGCGGTTGCGCGTGCGGCCCACGACCAGGGCTGGATCGTGTTCTTCGGGACCGACGACGAATGGCGCCGCCGCGGAATCGGCGGGGCGCTACTCGCCTCCCTCGAGCAGCGGATGGCGCAGCACGGGCTGCAGAAGCTCACGATCCTCGTTCCTGACGAGCAGACGCAGGTGGGGGCGCTCACGAAGGCAGGGTTCGCCGACAAGCGCCACCTGCGCTATTTCGAACGGGAGATCCGCGTCAAGCAGCAGGAGATGGTGGCCCTTCGCGAGCTCGGCGGCCGCATCCTGCCCTCCGACCGCTGGGACGCGATCGGCGGCATGCAGCATGAGAAGGACGTGCTCGAGCGACGACTCGTGCTGCCGCTCAGCGACCCCGACCTCGCCGAAGAATACGGCGTCGTGCCGCCTCGCGCGATCGTGCTCTTCGGCCCTCCGGGCACGGGCAAGACGACCTTCGCGAAGGGCATCGCCTCTCGTCTCGGCTGGCCGTTCGTCGAGGTCTTCCCATCGCGCCTGTCAGCATCGCCGCGCGGTCTCGCCGGCGAGCTCCGCGAGACGTTCGAGCAGGTCGAGTCGCTCGAGCATGCCGTCGTCTTCATCGACGAGGTCGAGGAGATCGCGTCGCACCGAGGCGGGGAGCCGCCGTCGCCCACGCAGGGCGTCACCAACGAGCTCCTGAAGATCATCCCCGCCTTCCGGGAGAAGCCAGGGCGACTCCTCATCTGCGCCACCAACTTCATCCGCGCCCTCGACCAGGCGTTCCTTCGCCACGGCCGCTTCGACTACGTCATCCCGATCGGGCTGCCGGATGCCGCCGCGCGTCGCGCCATCTGGGAGCGGTACGTGCCCGAGTCGGTGAGCGACTCCGTCGACGTGCCCGCGCTTGTCGAGCAGACGAGCGGATACTCGCCCGCCGACATCGAGTTCGCCGCACGCCGTGCCTCGCAGGTCGCGCTCGAGCGTGCCGTCGCGGCCCGCAACTCCGGTGACGTGGTGCCGCTCGGCCCCACCACCGACGACTTCCTCGCCGCCATCTCCTCGACGCGCACGACCGTGTCAAGTGAGGTCGAGCGCGAGTTCGAGGAGGACATCTCGGCGATCGCCCGCGTGTAGCGGGGCGCGGCTGTCCAGCAACAGTGCAGAACGGCGTCGAACGCCGGTGTTTCGGCGCCATCGGCCGAATATTGCACCGAAGCTGGACAGCGGCCGGCCGAGGACCGCGCGTCCGAACGAAGAAGAGGGGCCGGATGCGATGCATCCGGCCCCTCTTCTGTGCAGCCGAGGCTAGGCCTTCTTGGCTGCGCTGTCTTCGTCGTCGGACGTGATGTCGAAGTCGTCGACCTCGTCATCGCCGGCCGGGTCGAGCTCTGCTTCGTCCTCGTCGAGGTCGTCGTCCTCGTCGGAATCCTCGAGCTCGCTCTCGATCTCGTCGATCCACTCGTCGAGGAGGTCCTCTGCTGCTTCGTCGTCGGAGGCGGACTGCACCTCGAGGGTGCCGTCGCCCCACAGGCGCGAGGAGACGCGGACGTCGTCGGTGTCCTCGACGGCGTCGTGTGCCTCCGACTCGAACTCGTTGGCGATCTTCGCCGCTTCGTCTTCGGATTCGGCTTCGATGACGAGCGCCGAGACGACCTCGTATTTCAAGAGCACGGCGTAGGTAGGCATGGGGCGACTCCTCGTGACTGCGAGCGCACCGCTCGCAGAATGAAGGTACTCGTGACCGAGCGCCCAGACAAGCTGAGGCCGGTGCGTCGCGGATGACACCTTGGTGAAGAGTTTCCAGCGTCCCGGCGCTCGACGTAGGCTCGCGTCATGCCACTCGATGCGCCAGCCCTCCTCGATGCGACCGCCAGTGCACGCGGCGGCGAGGCCAAGCGGTCTCCGCTCGCCGTCGCCGTCGCCCAGTACGCCCCTGGCTCGGATCTCGCGGAGAACGAGCGGCTGCTGCGCGAGAACGTCGCTCTGGCGGCGAATCGCGGAGCCCAGCTGGTCGTCGTTCCCGAGTACGCGAGCTTCTTCCTGCCGGAGCTCGGGCCAGAGCTCGTGCGGAACGCGCAGGACCTCGATGGGCCCTTCGTCTCGCTCATGCGCTCGCTTGCGGCAGAGCACGGCGTGACGATCGTCGCCGGACTCGTGGCGACGTCGGAGGACCCGCAGCGCTTCGCCAACACGCTGGTCGCCGTCGACGCCACGGGCGAGGTCGTCGCCCAGTACCGCAAGGTGCACCTCTACGACGCGTTCGGGGCCAAGGAGAGCGACTGGGTCGTGGCCGGCGACACGGCCGCGCCGCAGACGTTCGTGGTCGGCGGCGTCCGGGTCGGGTTGCAGACCTGCTACGACCTTCGGTTCCCCGAGGTCTCGAGGACCCTCGTGGATGCGGGGGCCGAGCTCATCGCGATCCCCGCGGAATGGGTGCGCGGCCCGCTGAAGGAGCATCACTGGACGACCCTGCTCGCGGCCCGCGCCATCGAGAACACGGTCTACGTCGCCGCGGCCGACCATCCAGCCCCCATCGGCGTCGGCCACAGCGCCGTCATCGACCCGAGGGGCGCGACGATCGCGGGCGGGGGCATCGAGGCGGGGCTCTCCATCGGCTGGGTGTCGCTCGAGGTGCTCGACTCGGTTCGCGAGCAGAACCCGGCGCTCGAGCTCCGGAGATACCGGGTCGTGCCGGTCGAGGCACCGCCGACGGACTGAGGCGCCGCTACCGGCTGAGCTCGCCCAGCCGGTCGAGCCTGCGCATGCCCTCCTCGAGCACCTCGTCGCTCTTGCAGAATGCGAAGCGAACCAGTGAGCGGTAATCGCCCTGGCGCTCAGGCGTGCACAGCGCGGCGACGGGGATGCCGACCACCCCGATCTCGCGAGGCAGCCGTCGGCACAGCTCGGTCGCATCCGTGTACCCGAGGCTCGCCGCGTCGGCGATCGCGAAGTAGCCGGACGCCGGCGTAGCCGTCTCCAGGCCGCGGCTGCGCAGCGCGGTCACGAGCAGGTCGCGCTTGGCGCGGAGCCGATCGCGTTCCTCGTCGAAACGACGCTCCTGAAGCCTGAGCCCCACGGCGACGGCTGGCTGGAACGGCCCGCTTCCGACGTAGCTGAGGTACTGCTTGACCGCGAGCACCGCTTCGATGAGGGCGGCGGGCCCAGCGACCCAGCCGACTTTCCAGCCGGTCACGCTGAAGGTCTTGCCTGCCGAGCCGATGCTGAGCGTGCGCGACGCCGCTCCCGGGAGGCTGGCGATGGCGACATGCGATCCGTCGAAGACGAGGTGCTCGTAGACCTCGTCGGTGACGATGATCGCGTCGTGGCGAGCGGCGAGATCCACGATGAGCTGGAGCGTCTCGCGGGGGAGAACGGCACCCGTCGGGTTGTGCGGCGTGTTGACGATGATGAGGCGGGTCCGGTCGGAGACCGCGCGCCTCAGCTCATCGTGATCTGGCCGGAACGCGGGCCACCTGAGCGGGACCGTCACGAGGCGGGCATCGGCGAGGCGAGCGAGCGCCCCGTATGCGTCGTAGTGGGGTTCGAGGACCACGATGTCCTCGCCCGGCTCGACGAGCCCGAGCACCGTCGCCGCGAGTGCCTCGGTGGCGCCGACGGTGACGAGCACCTCCCGGTCGGGGTCGAGCACAACACCGCGGAACCGCAGCTGGTGCTCGGCGATCGCCGCACGCAGATCGGCGGTCCCCCGGGCCGGTGGGTACTGATTCTCACCGCGCGCGATCGCCTCGATCGCCGCATCCAGCAGCTCCCGCGGTCCCGCGTAGTCGGGGAAGCCCTGCCCCAGATTCACCGATCCCGTGGTGCGGGCGAGCTCGCTCATCTCACCGAAGACCGTGCCCTGCAGTTCGCCACTCGGGGACAGGAGGCCGGCCCCCTGGGCCGCCCGGAGCCATGGTCCGTCTCTGCGCATGCATCCAGTCTGTCATCGCCCGGTCACGATCGAATCTCGAACCGCGACGTGCCGCCGAAACCAGAGCGATCGCTCCGTCCGCTCCCTAGACTTGCGCCACGGATGCGCCCCGACGCATCGAGAGAACGTCAGGATCCTCATGCTCGACTCATCCCCCGCTGCGGGCGCCGACGCGAACAGCGCGCAGCCCCAGTCGAGCGCTGCGCGGGCTGAGGAGCACGGTCGCCACCGGGCTGGGGCGCACCTGCATTCCATCCACGACGATGCCCCCGTGATCACCCGGCGCACCGGCCTCCTCGTCGTCGCGGGCATCGCGGTCGTCGCGGCGGTCATCGGCGGGCTGAGCGGGGCGCTCATCACGGCCAATGTGATCAACCAGCCCAACCAGGACGCCCAGCGTCTCACGCAGCCGCTCGGCTCCCCGAGCGAGCCGACCGCTCCGCTGCCGGGAGAGGCCAGCGCGGCGATCGTCGGGGCCGCCCCGAGCGTGGTCACGCTCACGGTCTCGACGCCCACCCGCACCGAGACGGGGTCTGGCGTCATCTACTCGGGCGACGGGCTGGTCATCACCAACGCCCACGTCGTGACGCTCGACGGCACGGTCTCGGATGCGCAGATCACGGCGACGACCAGCGACGGTCGGGTCTACACGACCACTCGGGTCGGCTTGGACGTGCTCGCCGACGTCGCCGTGCTGCGGCTGACCGACGCCAGCGGGCTCCAGCCCGCCTCCTTCGCCGATTCCGACCAGATCGTGGTCGGCCAGTCCACGATCGTGCTCGGGGCCCCGCTCGGGCTCGCCGGCACTGCGACGACGGGTGTGGTCTCCGCGGTCAACCGCAGCATCGAGATCGCCTCGGCCGCGGTGCCGCCGACGGTCGACGAGAACGCCGCGACCGACTCGCCCCTCAGCTCCACGACCGACCCGGGCAAGAGCATCGTCCAGCTTCCCGTCATCCAGACGGACGCCGCCATCAACCCGGGCAACTCGGGCGGTGCCATGCTGAACGCGAACGGCGAGGTCATCGGCATCAACGTGGCGATCGCGGGCACCAAGTCCGGTGGCCAGGGGCAGGCCGCCTCGAGCGGCAGCATCGGCCTGGGCTTCGCACTGCCCGCCAACTATGCCGTCCAGATCGCCGCGCAGCTCGCGGACGGGCAGACGCCGTCGCACGGCGCGCTGGGGGCGACAGTGCGCAACGCCGCGACCGTCGCGACGAGCAGCCAGAGCATCGTGGGCGCCTACGTCGACAGCGTCGTGGAGAACGGCGCCGCGTCGATCGCGGGACTCAGCAGGGGAGACATCGTCACCTACATCGGCACGGTCCCCGTGTCGAACGCCAACGACCTCATCGCGCACGTCCGCGTCTACGAGGCGGGGGAGGTGGCCACGCTCACCGTCGTCAGACAGGGCGAGGTCATCGAGGTCGAGGTGTCCCTCGACGCGGCGGCCTAGGCTGCATCGGCCTAGGACACCCCGTCGGTCTCCTTGCCCTTCCCCCTGGTGAGCGCGAGCGGTACCCGGAAGAAGCTGAACGGCCCGCGCGTCAGTGCCTTGTGCTCGTCCGCGTCGTCCGGCTTGGAGCTGGCGAACTGCGGGTGCAGCTCGATGGGGAAGCTCGCGGGCGCCACGCCGAACGCCTCGCGGGACGT
Organism: Pseudoclavibacter sp. VKM Ac-2867; assembly: GCF_015351275.1. Taxonomy (NCBI): domain Bacteria; kingdom Bacillati; phylum Actinomycetota; class Actinomycetes; order Micrococcales; family Microbacteriaceae; genus Pseudoclavibacter; species Pseudoclavibacter sp. VKM Ac-2867. Next base: position 17,639 of record NZ_JADKSL010000021.1, on the reverse strand, counting down.
GCGCACGACCTCGTTGCTGAGTATCCGGTTGCCGGCGCCCCCGATGACGGCGCCGATGCCGAACGGCACGAGCCGCCCGACCGTGCTCGCCGACTGGCGAACGACGAAGCGCTTGAGGAACATCGACTGGATGCGCCCGGACAGCTCGCCGACCATCGCCCGCGGCAGCCGCTTCGTCACGATCTCGCCCCAGAACACCTGCTTCGCCGGGCCCTTGCCGAAGGCCTGACCCGCGAACTGCTGGATGAGGTTCTTGCTGGCCTTGCCGAGCATGAGGGACTGGATGAGGGTCCGCGCGCGCACGGGGTCGGAGATGGGGAGTCCGTGGATCTCGGCGACCGCCTGACCGAAGAGGGAGGTCATCTCGAGGAAGCCAGCGGTCTCGACGCCCGTCACGGCGAGGGATGCCGCCGTGCCGACACCCGGCACCATCGCGGCGGCGCCAGCTGCGCCCCCGCTCACGGTCGTCGCGTTGAGGTACTGCTGCTCGATCTTCTTGATGAGCTCGCTCGGAGTCGCATCCGGGTACTTGCCGCGGAGGATGCGGATCTGCCGCAGCACGATCGGGCGCTGGATGGCCATGAGCCGGTCGAGCCAGATCTTGTCCTGCTCTCCCGCTGCCGAAGCCTGCTGCTCGTCGCGCGGGGGCAGCGGGGCGTAGCTCGCCGCGTCGGCACCTTCGTTGACGCGCGGAGTGCTGGAATCTGACACTGGACCTCCTCGGGATGGCACGGCCGAGCGCGGAGCGCATGGCGACGCGAGCAGTGTATGAGGACACGCCTGGGGGGAGCTTGGAGTCGCAGGAGCGGCGCGGCACGCCGGATCGTTGGTACGGTTGAGCGATGTCTTCGAAGAGCTCAGACGTCGGCGATGGCGCCGCCGACGATGTGAACGAGAGTGCTGCCAGCCCAGACGTACCGGAGGGCGACGCGAGTCGACCCCAGGCGATCATGGTCGAGGCGATCGTCGTCGACGACAGCGTGACCGCTTCATCGCTCGCAGAGGAGGAGGCCGCGGCGCAGGAGTCCGGCCTTCCGGCTGCCGTCAGGAACCCGGTTCTGGGCGCCGCGACGGCAGAGGGCCTCTCGACGATGACGCCCGTCACGCGTGTCACCGAGGCACCCGACCGTGAACTCGGCGACACCGTGCTGTCCGTCACCGGGCTCACGAAGCGCTTCGGCGCGGACGTCGCCGTCAACGACGTCACCTTCGAGGTCCGTCGTGGCTCCTTCACCGGCATCGTCGGACCGAACGGCGCCGGGAAGACGACGACCCTGTCGATGGCGACGGGGCTGCTGAAGCCGACGAGCGGCACCGTCGAGGTGCTCGGCCTCGACGTGTGGAAGAACCCGAAGGCCGCCCATCCCCACATCGGCATCCTCCCGGACCGGCTGCGTCTCTTCGACCAGCTCACGGGCGGACAGCTCCTCTACTACTCGGGTCTCCTCCGCGGCCTCTCGCCCGCGGACTCGCGGTCGCGAACCGAGTCGCTGGTGCACGCCTTCGAGCTCGAGTCGGCCGCCAACCGCCTCGTCGTCGACTACTCGGCGGGCATGACGAAGAAGATCTCGCTCGCCGCCGCGCTCATCCACTCGCCGGAGCTGCTGGTGCTCGACGAGCCGTTCGACACGATCGACCCGGTGTCGGCGGGGCAGCTCATCGACATCCTGCTCGAGTACGTGCAGCGCGGGGGAACGGTGCTGCTCTCGAGCCACAGCATGGACCTCGTGCAGCGCGTCTGCGACCACGTCGCCGTGATCGTTCGGGGCGAGCTCCTCGCTTCCGGCACGGTGAGCGAAGTGCGCGGCAGCATCACACTCGAAGAACGCTTCCGCGACCTCGTGCGCGGCACGCCACAGATGGAGGGGCTCGATTGGCTGGACATCTCCTTCAACTGAAGCTGCAGTCGATCCGCAACGGCGCTCGGCGCGACTCGCAGCATCGGGGGGCGTGGATCGGCACGCTCCTGCTGTCGATCCTCGCCGCGGTCTTCGCCGTATTCGCGGTCCTGTCGCTGCTCGATTCGGACATCGAGGCGAAACGCGAGGCGGCCATCATCGCGGGATCGCTCGTGACCATCGCGACCGGGCTCGTGAGCGTCTTCGTGACGCCGATCGCCGCGATCGACCCGCGCTCCCTCGCCGTCATGGGCTTCTCGCCCCGGCGGTCGGCATGGCTGGCGCTCGGCACGGCGTTCGTCAGCGTGCCGTCGTTCGCGATCACGATCGTCCTGCTGGCAGGGCTCCTGCTCTGGACCGGCGACTCGACTGGCCTGCTCGTCGCCATCGTCGGCGCCGCTCTGGTCCTCGCCACCCTCGTCGTGCTGTCGCGCCTCGCTGGTCTCGTCGGTGAAGACCTGCGGGCCAGACGGCTCGTGAGCGACGCCCGCGCAGCGCTTGTCCTGGTGCTCCTGCTCCTCGCGTCGCCCATCGTGTTCGTCGCGGTGTCCGTCGACTGGCAGCTGGGTGAGCACGAAGCCGTCAGCGCCGCGCTCGAAGTGCTCTCGCTCTCGCCGATCGCGGCCCCGTGGGCGGCAGCGGCGAGCGCGGCAGGCGGAGACCTGCAGCTCGCCTTCGGGCAGCTCGGCATCGGTGCGGTCACGCTCGTGGTCCTGCTCGTGCTCTGGCAGGTCGTCGCCGGCCGAGTCGCGTCCGCTGCCCTTGGCGGCGACGAGACCGAGCTCGTCGATCTCGGCGCGTTCGGGGCATTCGGCCGTTCGCCTGCGCTTGTCGTGGCGGCTCGGACGGTCACCTACTGGATGCGCGACCCGCGGTACGTCGTCGTCAACGTGTCGATCATCCTCATCCCACTGCTCGCCCTGATCCCGCTGGCGGTCGTCGGCGTCGAGCCGCGGCACCTGGCGCTGCTGCCGTTGCCGCTCCTGGCGTTCTTCATCGGGTGGACCCTCCACAACGACCTGGCCTTCGACGGCTCTGCGGTGTGGATGCACGTGACGAGCGGCATGTCCGGCCTCTCCGACCGCTTCGGTCGCGCCCTCCCGACGCTCGTCTTCGGTACGGTTGTCGTCGTTCTCGGCGCGCTTGTGACCTGGCTCATCGTGGGTGAGTGGGGCACGATCCTCGCCCTCGTCGGCCTGTCGCTCGGCCTGCTCTTCGCTGCGACGGGCTTCTCGAGCATCGGCAGCGTGCTGCACCCGTATCCGGTTGCGCGACCGGGCGACTCGCCGTTCAGCCAGCCCGTGCGGTCTTGGGGGTCCGGCGTGTTCTGGCACCCCACGACCGGCTTCATCGCGATCCTCCTCATGGGCCCGTCCGTCTACGCGGGTCTCGTCGCCCTCAACGGTGGCGAATCCTGGTGGAACTTCGTCGCCCTCGGCTGGGGCGTCGTCGTGGGGCTCATCGTTCTCATCGTGGGCTTGAACGCGGGCGCTAGGCAGTTCGAGCGCCGCTCCAGCGAGATCATGGCGTTCGCGCAGAGCGCGTAGCCATCCGGTGGGGTCCGCGGTTTGCGTTCTAAGATGATCGGCATGACGTTCTCCAGCACCCCAACGGGCCCCGGCGGGCCAGACGAGACCGGCGGCGGTACGGCGATCCTCGATCGCGAGCTCGAGAAGCTCCTCAACGAGGAGCAGACCGACGACCCGGGCGACCACGACAAGTTCTCGCACTACGTGCGCAAGGAGAAGATCCTCGAGTCGGCGGTGACAGGGAAGCCGGTGCGCGCGCTGTGCGGCAAGAAGTGGCTGCCGAACAGCAATCCCGACCGCTTTCCCGTCTGCCCGAACTGCAAGGCGGTGTACGACAAGATGAAGGGCTGAGCCGCGCATCGATCGGATGCACGAGGCTCACCCGCACGCGCGACGGCCGCGAACCCGAGATGGGTTCGCGGCCGTTGTGCTGTTCGGGCGTGAGGCGCCAGGGGTGTGTCAGACCCAGACGGTCTCGCGGCCGTCCTGCTCGACGAAGACCGTCGGCAGTGCGGCCTCGCCCGCGTGGAGGCGGAGCGCGCCGATCGGCAGCTCTTCGATGGCGGTGCGGTGGTGCTCTCGGGCGCTCTGCACGCCCGCCTGGCCCGTGTACTCCTCGTTGATGACACCGTCGACGACGAGGTCGACGAGCAGCGAGCGGTCGCTCTTGTCGGAGACCGGGGGAGCACCGATGCCGACGACCTCGGCCTCGGCGATCCCGTGCTCGTCGCGGCGGCGGACGGGGAACTTCTCGCCGCCCACGCTGACTTTGCCCGTGGAACGCTTGGCGACCGACACCCATTCGCCGTCTTCGCCGCGGCGGGCGACGAGCTTGTAGACCATGCCGGAGGCGACGGATCCCGATCCCGTGACGACGCTCGTGCCGACGCCGAACGAGTCGACGGGGCTCGCACCGAGCCCGGCGATGGCGAACTCGTCGAGGTCGTTCGTGACCGTGATGCTGGTCGCGGTGTTGCCGAGCTCGTCGAGCTGCGCGCGCACCTCCGCGACGAGCGTCGGCAGGTCGCCGGAGTCGAGGCGCACGCCGCCCAGTTCTCGGCCGGCGACCTCGACCGCGAGGCGCACGCCCTCGCGAACGTCGTACGTGTCGACGAGGAGCGTCGTGCCGGCGCCGAGGGTGGCGACCTGCGAGGCGAACGCCTCGCGCTCGGAGTCGTGCAGCAGGGTGAACGAGTGCGCTGCGGTTCCCATCGTCGGCACCCCCCAGCTGCGTCCGGCTTCCAGGTTGCTCGTGGCCTTGAAGCCTGCGATGTAGGCGGCGCGGGCTGCTGCGACAGCTGAGCGCTCGCCGGTGCGGCGCGAGCCCATCTCGGCGAGCGGACGGCCTCGGGCGACGGAGACCATACGTGCGGCGGCGGAGGCGACCGCGCAGTCGTAGTTGTAGATGCTCAGCAGGAGCGTCTCGAGGATGACGCCCTCGGCGAAGCTCGAGCGAACCTCGAGGATGGGGGAGCCGGGGAAGTAGATCTCGCCCTCGCGGTAGCCGCGGATGGTGCCAGAGAAGCGGTAGTCCGCGAGCCAGTCGAGGGTCTTGGGGGAGACGATCGAGTGCTCGCGGAGGTGCGCCAGCTCGGCGTCCCCGAAGCGGAAGTCGCGCAGCAGTTCGAGCGCGCGCCCGACCCCCGCCACGACTCCGTAGCGGCGCCCGCTCGGCAGGCGCCTCCCGAAGAGCTCGAAGACGCTGTCACGATCGGCGGTGCCGGCGTGAACCGCGGCATCGATCATCGTGAACTCGTACTGGTCGGTGAGGAAGCCGGTAGACGGCCGTTCGGAAGTCACCGCCCCAGCCTAGGCGCAGCCGCGGGGCGCGCAAGGGTGCTCGGCGTGCGCATCCGCCCCCGGCTGATGCCTGGGAGTAGACTCGGCACTCATGAGCGAGGCACCGATCGGCGTATTTGACTCTGGTGTCGGCGGGCTGACGGTCGCGAGGGAGATCCGGGCGCAGCTGCCGGGGGAGTCGCTCCTCTACGTCGGAGACACCGAGCACACGCCGTACGGCCCGAAGCCGATCGCCGACGTCAGGCGTCTGTCGCTCGCGGTCCTCGACGAGCTCGTCGAGCAGGACGTCAAGATGCTCGTCATCGCCTGCAACACCGCGTCTGCCGCGGTGCTGCGGGATGCGCGTGAACGCTACGACGTGCCGGTCGTGGAGGTCATCGCGCCGGCCGTGCGAGCTGCCGTGAGCGCGACGCACAACAATCGCATCGGGGTGCTCTGCACCGAGGCGACCCTGTCGTCACGCGCGTACGACGACGCTTTCGCGGCGGCCCCCCACCTCGAGATCTTCTCGCAGGCCTGTCCGCTGTTCGTGGAGTACGTGGAGCGAGGCGACACGACGAGCCCAGAGCTGGTGCGGCACGCCGAGGAGTATCTGGCGTCGATCAAGGCGGCTGGCGTCGACACTGTCGTCCTCGGATGCACGCACTACCCGTTCCTGAAGGGCGTGCTCGGCTACGTGCTCGGCCCGGACGTCCGCCTCGTCTCGAGCGACGTGGAGACGGCGCAGGACGTGTACCGCGTGCTCGCCTCGAACGGCCTCCTCAACGCCAGCGGGCGAGCCCCGCAGTACTCCTACCGGGCGACGGGCGAGAACACGGAGGCATTCGTGAACCTTGCCGGTCGCTTCCTCGGCCCCGACGTGCGCCACGTGGAGCGACTCATGACGGAGGCCATCAACCTGCCGCCGTCGATGCGCCGCCCCTGACGCGACGCGCCCCGATTTCCAGCACCGCATCCGACCCCTTGGAGGACCAATGACCGATGCACGCGCAGACGGCCGCACCCACGACCAGCTTCGCCCCGTGACGATCGAGAAGGGCTGGAGCGAGCAGGCAGAGGGCTCGGCCCTCATCTCGTTCGGGAAGACGAAGGTGCTGTGCACGGCCTCGTTCACACCCGGCGTGCCGCGCTGGCTCAAGGGGCAGGGCAAGGGCTGGGTCACGGCCGAGTACGCGATGCTCCCGCGCGCCACGAACGACCGCAACAGCCGTGAGTCCGTGAAGGGCAAGATCGGCGGGCGCACGCACGAGATCTCCCGCCTCGTGGGTCGCTCGCTGCGCGCGGCCGTCGACATGTCGGCGCTCGGCGAGAACACGATCGTCATCGACTGCGACGTGCTGCAGGCCGACGGCGGCACGCGCACCGCGGCGATCACCGGCGCGTACGTGGCGCTGGCCCAGTCGATCGAGTGGGCGAAGGCCAATAAGCACGTGCCAGCGAAGGCGAACGTGCTCACGCGCTCCGTTGCCGCGATCTCGGTGGGCATCGTCGACGGCGTCCCGCTGCTCGACCTGGCCTACGTCGAGGACGTCCGCGCCGGCACGGACATGAACGTCGTCGCGACGGGCGACGGCAAGCTCATCGAGGTGCAGGGCACCGCCGAGGGTGCACCGTTCGACCGTGAGGAGCTCGACCGTCTCCTCGATATCGCCCTCGCGGGCACGGCGACGCTCACGGAGCTGCAGAACGAGGCGCTCAAGGCATGAGCGAGCCGGTCCGGGTTGTCCTCGCCTCCCACAACGCGCACAAGCTGATCGAGCTGCGACGCATCCTGGGTGCGCAGCTCGACGGCATCGAGCTCGTCGCCTACGACGGCCCCGAGCCGCGCGAGACCGGTCTCAGCTTCGAGAGCAACGCGCTCCTCAAGGCGCGCGCCGCGGCAGAGCACACGGGGCTCCCGGCGCTGGCTGACGATTCGGGCATCTCGGTGGACGTGCTCGGCGGCTCGCCCGGCATCTTCTCCGCCCGCTGGTCGGGGCCCGCGAAGGACGCGAAGGAGAACCTCGAGCTGCTGCTGTGGCAGCTGAGCGACGTGTCGCATCCGAACCGCGCGGCGCAGTTCGTCGCGGCGGCGGCGCTGGTCGTGCCGGCGTCCGCGTCTGCGACGGGCGAGGAGCTGAGCGAGGCCGTGCTCGGCGTGTGGCCCGGCCGCATCCTCGAACAGCGGAGCGGGGAGCACGGGTTCGGCTACGACCCCATCTTCCAGCCCGACGGCGCCGAAGGCTCGGCCGCAGACCTCACGGATGCCGAGAAGGACGCCTCGAGCCACCGCCGCCGCGCGTTCGACGCGCTCGCGCCGAAGCTGCGCGCGGCCCTCGGCTTGTAGCCGAGCCGGCTGGGCTGGTCCTGGCATCTCGCCCCGAGCACCCACCTGAGTTTCGGGATGGAAAAGTCGCTTCGTGCTGGAAAGTTCTCCAGCACGAAGCGACTTTTCCATCCCCATTCCACGCAGGGAACCCATCCCGAAGCTGAGAAGTCGGGTCGGGACCTCGCGTGCGCGGCCTGGAGCCGACCGTTAGAGGAGTGAGCTGGCTTCGGTGAGTACGCCGCGCAGTGTCTGCTCGATCTCGTCGAATTCTGCCTGCCCGATGGTGAGGGGCGGGGCGAGCTGGATGACGGGGTCGCCTCGGTCGTCGGCGCGGCAGTAGAGGCCCGCGTCGAAGAGGGCCTTGGAGAGGAATCCGCGCAGGAGGCGCTCGGATTCCTCGTCATTGAAGGTCTCTCGGGTGTCCTTGTCCTTGACGAGCTCGATGCCGAAGAAGTACCCGTCGCCGCGGACGTCGCCGACGATGGGGATGTCGAGGAGCTTCTCGAGAGCCGCGCGGAAGTGCGGCGAGTTCTCCTTGACGTTCTGCGTGAGGCGTTCCTCCTCGAAGATGTTCAGGTTCTCGAGGGCGACGGCTGCGGAGACGGGGTGGCCACCGAAGGTGTAGCCGTGCGAGAACGACGTCTGGCCGTGCTTGAAGGGCTCGTAGATGCGGTCGCTCACGATGGTGGCGCCGATCGGGGAGTAGCCGCTGGTCATGCCCTTGGCGCAGGTGATCATGTCGGGCTGGATGTCGTACGTGGTGGATGCGAACATGTCGCCGATGCGTCCGAAGCCGGTGATGACCTCGTCGGCGACGAGCAGCACGTCGTACTTGGTGCAGATCTCGCGCACGCGCTGGAAGTAGCCTGGGGGAGGCGTGAAGCAGCCGCCGGAGTTCTGGACGGGCTCCAGGAACACCGCGGCGACGGTCTCTGGTCCTTCGAAGAGGATCATCTCCTCGATGCGGTTCGCGGCCCACTGGCCGAACTCGACGAGGTTGTCGCCGTGCTCGGGAGCGCGGTAGAAGTTCGTGTTCGGCACGCGGAAGCCGCCGGGGGTGAGCGGTTCGAACATCGCCTTCATCGCGGGGATGCCCGTGATGGCGAGGGCGCCCTGCGGCGTGCCGTGGTACGCCACCGAGCGGGAGATGACCTTGTGCTTGGTGGGCTGTCCCTGCAGCTTCCAGTAGTACTTGGCGAGCTTGAAGGCGGTCTCGACCGCTTCGCCGCCGCCCGTGGAGAAGAACACGCGGTTGAGATCGCCTGGCGCGTAGTCGGCGAGGCGGTCGGCGAGTTCAATGGCGTTCGGGTGGGCGTACGACCAGATGGGGAAGAACGCAAGCTCTGCGGCCTGCTTGGCAGCGGTCTCGGCGAGGCGCTGGCGGCCGTGGCCGGCGTTGACGACGAAGAGGCCGGAGAGGCCGTCGAAGTACTTGTTGCCCTTCGAATCCCAGATGTGGTGCCCGTCGCCCTTGACGATGATCGGCACCCCGGCGCCGTCTTCCATCACGGACTGGCGCGAGAAGTGCATCCAGAGGTGATCTTTGGCTTTCTGCTGCAGGTCTGCTTCGTTGAATTCGGTCATCGTCGATGCTCCTTCTCAGTGCTGATACTGGAACCGTACCCGTTGGTCGGGAGCGCCGGAACAGACAGTCTGTCGAGTCGGAGGAGCTTCAAGTGCCTGAGTTGCGCTCGCAGTCAGACGAGCAGCTGGACGCCGGGATCCGAGATCAAGAACAGTGCGGAAGGCGGGACTTGAACCCGCACGCTCGAAAGCACAGGAACCTAAATCCTGCGTGTCTGCCAATTTCACCACTCCCGCAAGCACGAGCGAACCCGTGTGCTGAAGCCAGTCTAGGGCGGCGCTGCAAAGCCGAGAAGCCGCGACGCGCAAGGCCTGTGGATAACTTCTGCGGCATTTTCGAGTCTTGGGCATGCTGTCGCCGTGAGCATCGCGGTAAGCACTATCACTGACCGAATCCGGCGTCGTGTCCTGTTGGAGGGCATCGACCTCGGTGGTGACCGTGTGCGGGCCGCCGACATCGCGCGCGAGGAGGTGCGGGGGTACGCGGAGGAAGCGCTGGGCTCGTCGCTGCCGCTGGTCCACGATGAGGAGTCCACGACACGTGAGGTGCTGGCCCGAGTGACCGGCTTCGGTGCGCTCCAGCCCTACCTCGACGATCCGGAGATCGAGGAGATCTGGATCAACGCACCTTCCCGAGTCTTCGTTGCTCGGGGCGGCGTACCCGAGCTCACGTCGACGGTCGTCCCGGAGACCGACCTGCGCGATCTCATCGAGCGGATGCTCCAGTCGAGCGGCCGACGAGTCGACCTGTCCTCGCCCTTCGTGGATGCCTCGCTCCCGAACGGCGAGCGGCTGCACGTGGCCGTTCCCGAGGTGACCAGGCGCTATCCATCCGTGAATATCCGCAAGTTCTCGCGCCGCATCCGAGACCTCTCCCATCTCGTCGAGCGCGAGGCGCTCACCGCGCAGGCAGCGGAGTTCCTGCAGCTCGCGGTCCTCGCCGGCTGCAACATCCTCGTCTCGGGCGCGACCCACACCGGCAAGACCACCATGATCAACGCGCTCCTCTCCTCGGTGCGCAGCGAAGAACGCATCGTTACGGTCGAGGAGACCTTCGAACTCGACCTCGTCGCCCGCGATGTCGTTGCGCTGCAGTGCCGGCAGGCAAGCCTCGAGGGCACCGGTGAGATCACGTTGCGCCGACTCATCAAGGAAGCACTGCGCATGAGACCCGACTGGCTCGTGGTCGGCGAAGTGCGGGAAGCTGAGAGCCTCGACCTCCTGATCGCCCTCAACAGCGGAATGCCCGGAATTTCCAGCATCCACGCGAACACCGCGAGGGATGCGCTCGTCAAGCTCTCCACGTTGCCGCTCCTCGCGGGACGCAACATCGACAGCGCGTTCGTGGTGCCCACCGTGGCCAGCTGCATCGACCTCGTCGTGCACCTCGAGATGACAGCCTCCGGAACACGACACGTGGGGGAGATCCTCGCGCCGACCGGAACGGTAACCGGTCAGATCATCGAGGCGGCCACCCTCTTCAACCGTGGACGGGCGCAACTCGAATCGACCGGATCCCCGCCGCCGCGAACCGCGAAGTTCGAGGCGCACGGTTTGGATGCGGCGCGTGTCCTTCGGCGGTCCCTGTGACCGTTCTGCTGGCGCTGGTCATGGGGGCGGGAGTCTCGAGCGTTGTGAGCGCGAGACTGTGGCCGCAGAGCAGCGAGCGACGCGACCGACGCCTCTCCAAGGTTGCCGACTTCGAGGCAGATCTCAGGCGAGCCGGATTCGAACGGGTACCCATCGGCGTGTTCGCGGGTGCTGCCTTCGCGCTCGGGCTCGCGTTGGGTGCCATGGCGCTCGCTCTCACGGGAGTGGTCGCTGTTGCCCTCATCGCTCTCGTCGGAGGGTCGGCGGCTCCAGTCACGATCGTGCGGGTCCGGTCCGTGCAGCGGCGGAACCGGAACCGGCTCGTGTGGCCGGACGTGGTCGACCACCTGGTGGCGTCCATCCGTTCCGGTGTGGCCCTGCCCGAGGGGGTCGCGGGGCTGGCCGAATCGGGGCCGGCGGTGCTGCGGGAGGACTTCGCCGCATATACCCGCCAGTACCGCCTGACGGGCAGCTTCCGCGTGGCTCTCGACGAGCTGAAGGAGCGGCTCGCCGACCCGACCGCAGACCGCATCCTCGAGACGCTTCGCATGTCCAGAGACGTCGGCGGATCGGAACTCCCCACGGTGCTCAAAAGCCTCGGCAGCTACCTGCGAGAAGAGCAGGCCGTGCGCCACGAAGTCGAAGCCAAGCAGTCCTGGGTCATGAACGCCGCCAAACTCGGCTCGGCCGCACCCTGGATCGTCCTGCTCATGCTGGGAACCAGGCCCGAGGCGGCGAGCGCCTTCAACAGTCTGGAGGGCGCGATCGTGATCCTCATCGGCCTGGGCGTGACCGTAGCCGCCTACCTGCTCATGCTCCGCATCGCGAAACTCAAAGACGACCGCAGGTGGTTCGCATGAACGAGACACTCGGCTGGGCCGTGCTCTGCGGGCTCGGTCTCGGAATCGGCCTCTGGACGCTGCTCGCCGCCGTCCCACGCCTCTCCAAGCCGAACCTCGCGGAGCGTCTCGCCCCGCACCTCCTGGACATCTCGGCGGCTGCGCGAGCCGATGTGCAGAAGACCGCGAGCGATCCGCTCCCCGTCCTCGGGACACTCGCCGCCCCATTCGCAGCGAGAGGCAGGGCCCTCCTCGATGAAGTGCTCGGCGGCAGCGACCGCATCACCGCGCAGCTGCGTCAATCGGGCTCCACGACCAGGCTCGAACGGTTCCGAGCCGAACAGCTCACCTGGGGACTCGTCGCGACTGGCCTGGGCCTGAGCGCCGGTCTCTTGCTCGGCGCGACCCGCGGAATTCCGGTCCTCGCCCAGATCCTCCTGCCTCTCCTCCTCGGCTGCGTCGGCATCTTCCTCCGCGACCAGGCCCTCGGCCGCGCCGCGCAGCGCCGTCACCGACGCGTCGCCAGCGAGTTCCCCACCGTCGTCGAATTCCTCTCCCTCAGTCTCTCGGCAGGTGAGGGCATCTTCGACAGCCTGAAGCGCGTCGCCAGCGTGAGCACCGGCGAGCTCGCGAAGGAGTTCGCGCGAGTCGTCCACCACGTCAACACCGGCGTCTCGCTGTCCGATGCACTCCACGAGATGACCAGGGGCGTCCGCTACCTGCCGCTCGACCGCTGCGTCGAGCACATGATCTCCGCACTCGAACGTGGGGCGCCGCTCGTCGAAGTGCTCCGCGCGCAAGCAAGCGACGCACGGGAACTCGGCAAACGCGACCTCCTGGAATCCGCCGGCCGGAAAGAAGTCCAGATGCTCGTCCCACTCATCTTCCTCATTCTCCCCACGACCATCTTGTTCGCCCTCTATCCAGCCGTCTTCGTGCTCCGCACGAGCTTCTGACCGCCACCCGAAAGGCACACCATGCAGTTCCTGCACGCACTCCGAACCCGAGCCAGCTCCGAACGCGGCGACGTCCCCGGCTGGGTCCTCATCACGATCATGTCTGCGGGACTGGTGATCCTCCTCTGGACCGTCGCCGGCGACCTCCTCGTCGACGTCTTCCAGAACGCCATCAGCCGCGTCAGTGACTTCAGCTAACCGCGCCCATTCGCGCGGCGTGATGCGCGACGAGACCGGCTCGGCAGTCGCCGAATGGGTCATGGTGTCGGCGATGCTGCTCCTCCTCACGCTCACCGTCCTGCAGGTCGGCTTCGCCCTGCACGTTCGCACCACGCTCCTGGACGCCGCGGGGGAAGGCGCGAGGCACGCCGGGCTCTTCGGCGGCAGCCTCGAAGCGGGGGAGACCCGAGCGGCGGACCTCATCACGGTCGCCATCGGTGCTGGCTATGCCCAGGAGGTGACGGCCACGGCAACCGAGACCGACGGATCACCGACCATCGCGGTCACCGTGCGCTCACCGTTGCCGCTGATCGGCCTGCTCGGCCTCCCCGACGCGCTGGAGGTGACCGGACATGCGCCGACAGAGACGCTCGAGACTGAGTGACGATCGGGGCTCGGCCTCCCTCGAATTCCTGACGCTCGGCACGCTGCTCATCGTGCCGCTCGCCTACCTCATGCTGACGCTGTCCTCGCTCCAAGGCGCGAGCATCGCCGCCGAGTCTGCGGCACGCAACGCGGCGAGACTGCTCGCAGCGGACCCTGCCGCAGCCGACACCCAGGCCCTTGCCGAGGCCACGATCGCACTTGCGGCTGCCGACCACGGATTCGACGCGAAGCTCGTCGAGCAGACGGTGGAGTGCCGTGGCCCGGACCCCAGCTGCACCGCCCCCGGCTCGGTGCTCGCGGTCACTGTCACGATCGCCGTGCCGTTGACGTTCGCAGCCAGCCTCACCGGCGAGGCGACGCCGATCTCGGTCCCCACGAGCGCAACCTCCTCGTTCGCCGTCACGCGCTTCGGCCTGGCCGCATGATCGGGATGCGCGTGCGAGCACGAGCGGGCCTGCGCTGGACGCGCGGGGAGCGCGGCAGCGTCCTCCCGCTCATCCTCGTCTTCCTCATGATCGGACTCGCCGCCGCCTACGTGCTCGTCGCGGCCACTTCGCTGTCCATCGAGCGCAAGCGCCTCCTCACGATCGCCGACGCCGTCGCGCTCTCCGCATCCGAGAGCTTCTCCGCCGCCGACGTGGTCTTCAGCGACGGGGAACTCCAACCGGTCCTCAGCCAGACCCGCGTGGAAGACCGCGCCCTCGCGACCCTCGAAGACCTCTCCGCGGCGCGCACCGACAGCATCACGCTGGATTCCGCGACTTCACCCGACGGTGTCACCGCGCACATCGTCATCACCGGCGCATGGTCGCCACCCCTCGCCCATGCGCTCCTCCCGACAGGACTTCGGATCACCGTCTCCAGCGACGCGAGAGTCGTGCTGAGCTGACACGATGCGCGCCGGACAGCACCGCCCAGCCCCGACGGCTAGTCTTGGGGGATCATGATCAACCTTGACCTCGCCTCGGAGATCACTGCCCTGCGCAGCACCTTCGGAGACATCAGCGCCGTGCTCAACCCCGACAAGCTCCGCGCGAAGGTGGTGGAGCTCGAGGCCGAAGCGTCCGTCCCGGACCTCTGGAACGACACGGACAACGCGCAGAGGGTCACCTCCGCCCTCAGCCACGCCCAGTCGGACCTCAAGCGCCTCGACGAGATCGAGCAGCGCCTCGACGACCTCGAAGTGCTCGCGCAGATGGCCGTCGAGATGGAAGACGAGGACACGGCCGAGGAAGCCCGAGCCGAGCTCAAGTCGATCACCAAGGTCATCGGCAACCTCGAAGTGCAGACCCTCCTCGACGGCGAGTTCGACCCTCGTCCCGCCGTCATCACCATCCGCGCCGGCGCCGGCGGAGTCGACGCCTCCGACTTCGCAGAGATGCTCCTTCGCATGTACCTCCGCTGGGCGGAGCAGCACAGCTACAAGGTCTCCGTCCTCGACACGAGCTACGCAGAGCAGGCGGGCATCAAGTCGGCCACCATCGAGATCGACAGCCCGTACGCCTTCGGCACACTCTCCGTCGAGGCCGGCACACATCGCCTCGTGCGCATGAGCCCCTTCAACTCCGCAGGCAGCCGAGAGACGAGCTTCGCCGCCGTCGAGGTCGTGCCGCTCATCGAGCAGACCGAGTCGATCGAGATCCCAGACAACGACATGCGCGTGGATGTGTTCCGCTCGTCCGGCCCCGGTGGCCAGTCCGTCAACACGACCGACTCCGCCGTCCGCATCACGCACCTGCCCACCGGCATCGTCGTGAGCTGCCAGAACGAGAAGAGCCAGATCCAGAACCGCGCCGCAGCGCTCCGCGTCCTCCAGTCGCGCCTCCTCCTGCTCCGCCGCGAGGAAGAGAACGCACAGAAGAAGGAGCTCGCCGGCAACATCACCGCCAGCTGGGGTGACCAGATGCGGTCCTACGTCCTCGCCCCATACAAGATGGTGAAGGACCTCCGAAGCCAGCACGAGACCGGCAACACCGACAAGGTCTTCGACGGCGACATCGACGCCTTCATCGCCGCCGGCATCCGCTGGCGCAAGCGCGGCGAGGCCGACGCCGCCTAGCTCGGGTCGCTGACCACCGCGTCTGACCACTTCTGCATGTCGCGCCGCGCTGACGCCAGTCCGGTGCCTACCCTGTTAGCGCCATGATCAGATTCGATAACGTCGCCAAGGTCTACCCTGGCACCGCCGCCCCCGCACTCGACGACATCACCTTCGAGGTGCTGCGCGGCGAGTTCGTGTTCCTCGTCGGCCCCTCGGGCTCCGGCAAGTCCAGCGTCCTCCGCCTCATCCTCCGAGAAGACGCACCCAGCAGAGGCCAGGTGCACGTGCTCGGCCAGGACCTGCGGCGCATCTCCAACCGCAAGGTGCCGTACTACCGGCGCAGCATCGGCATGGTGTTCCAGGACTTCCGCCTCCTCGCCGGGAAGACCGTCTTCGAGAACGTCGCCTACGCGCTCGAAGCGCTCGGCAAGTCGCGCGGGCACGTCGCGAAGGCGGTCCCCGACGTCCTCAAGACCGTCGGCCTCGGCGACAAGGCCAACCGGTTCCCGCACGAGCTCTCCGGCGGTGAACAGCAGCGAGTCGCGATCGCGCGCGCCGTCGTCAACAAGCCGGACATCCTCCTCGCGGACGAGCCGACCGGAAACCTCGACCCCGTCACGAGCCGCGGCATCATGCGCCTCCTCGCGCGCATCAACGCCAACGGCACGACCGTCGTCATGGCCACCCACGACGTGTCCATCGTCGACGAGGAACGCAGGCGCGTCATCGAGCTCGACGGCGGCATCATCATGCGCGACGAGTCGGACGGCGTCTACCAGCCCGGGATCGTCCCCCTCACCGAAGCCGAGACGGCAGCCGCCAACCAGCTCGAGCAGGACGACGAAGCCGAAGTCGAATCACAGGCACCCACATCCATCGCCGACTCGATCGCCTCCCGCGTCGCCGGCGAATCGACCACGAAGAACACTGGAGACGTCAAATGATCGGCCGCGTATTCGCCGAGATGTGGCAGGGGCTGCGCCGCAACTCGAGCATGGTCATCTCCGTCGTGCTCGTCACCTTCGTCTCCCTGACGTTCGTCGGCGCCGGAATCCTCATGCAGCAGCAGATCAGCAGCATGAAGTCGTTCTGGTACGACCGCGCCCAGGTCTCGGTCGACCTGTGCTCCTCCGTTTCGAGCGCCCCCAACTGCGCCGGTGGGCAGGCCAGCGAGTCGCAGCGCGAGGCCGTCGAGGCGGCCCTCCAAGGTGCCGTGCTCACGCCGTACATCAACGAGTACGTCTTCGAGGACCAGGACCAGGCCTACGCGAACTTCCAGCAGCAGTTCGCCGGTGACCCGATCGTCTCCTTCGTCGAGCCCGAGTACCTCTCCGAGAGCTTCCTCATCACGCTGACCGACCCTGACCAGGCCGACATCATCATCCAGCAGCTCGAGGGCTACGACGGGGTCGAAGCGGTCACCGACCAGCGGCAGTACCTCGAGAGCATCTTCGAGCTGCTCAACGTCGCGAGCCTCTCCGCCATCGGCATCGCCGTGGTCATGCTCGTCGCGGCCGCCCTGCTCATCGCGACCACGATCCGCCTCTCCGCCATCAGTCGCCGACGCGAGATCGGCATCATGCGCCTCGTCGGCGCCTCGAACCGCTACATCCAGGCGCCGTTCATCCTCGAGGGAATCGTGGCCGCCCTCATCGGCGCGATCCTCGCGTCGGGGGCGACGCTGGCCATCGCCCACTTCTTCGTGCAGGGCTACCTCGGACGCCAGCTGCCCTTCGTCTCCCTCATCGGAGTTCCGGAGGCGCTGCTTGCCCTCCCCGTGCTGCTCGTGGTGAGCGTGCTGCTCGCTTGGGTGTCGGCGCGCATCGCGATCAACAAGTACCTCAAGGTCTGACCCGCACGAAACCCGCAGAGTAGACCGATGGACAGCCCGTGTCGTAAGATAGCGGGCTGTCCATCGTTTGCCGTCGAGAGAGGAAGAGGCCATGCCAAAGGAGCAAGGGACAAAGCCTGTCGCGACGAACCGTCGAGCCAGGCACGACTATCTGATCGAGGACACCCTCGAAGCGGGCATCGTGCTCAACGGGACCGAGGTGAAGTCGCTGCGTCAGGGGCGTGCTTCCCTCGTCGATGGATACGCGTACATCGACCGCGGTGAGGCGTGGCTTGACGCCGTGCACATCCCCGAGTACCTCGAGGGCACCTGGAACAACCATGCCCCGCGCCGCAAGCGCAAGCTCCTGCTGCACAAGGAGCAGATCCGCAAGCTCGCGATGAAGACCAAGGAGGGCGGGTACACGCTCGTCCCGCTCACGCTGTACTTCCTGAACGGCCGGGCCAAGGTCGAGCTCGCCGTCGCCAAGGGCAAGCGCGAGTTCGACAAGCGCCACGCGCTCCGCGAGCGTCAGGACAAGCGCGAGGCCGACAGGGCCGTGGCCTCCCGCAAGTACATGGGGGAGTGACCCCCGGCGCTCCTCGAACGACGAGCTGCAACAGCGATGCGGCCCCCGATCCAGTGGATCGGGGGCCG
>NZ_JADKSL010000020.1:0-70301 GCF_015351275.1 Pseudoclavibacter sp. VKM Ac-2867 | reverse complement strand
GAGGACGCCTCCCATGGGAGGCGTCCTCTTCGCGTTGCAGCTGGCGGTGTGCTGCGGTCGAGACGCTACTCGGCGAGTGCCGCCTCGATCGCCGCGACGACCTCGGGAGCGTCCGGCTCCGTCGTCGGGCGGAAGCGGGTGACCTTGCCGTCGCGTCCGATGAGGAACTTCTCGAAGTTCCAGCTCACGCGGCCGGCCTTGCCATTCGCGTCCGGAGTCTTCGTCAGCTCCGCGTACAGCGGATGCTGCGACCGGCCGTTGACCTTGACCTTCTCGAACATGGGGAAGCTGACGCCCCACGTGAGCGAGCAGTACTCCTTGATCTTGTCGGTGTCGGAGTACTCCTGCAGGAACTGGTTGCTGGGGAATCCGAGCACCGTGAAGCCCTGCGCGCCGTACTGGCGTTGCAGCTCCTCGAGCTTCTCGTACTGCCCCGAGAGGCCGCACTTCGAGGCGACGTTGACCACGAGCTTCACCGGCTCGTAGGTGGCGAGCTTCTTGGCCTCGCCGTCGATGGTGGTGACTTCGATGTCGTTCACGTTCAGGCTCATAGGTGTGGCAACCGGAGGAGGCGCCCGCCTATTCCGTGTCGACGCAGCTCGGATCGGGCTCACACGAGACGGATAGGCGCATCCGCCTACACTCGAGGCGCTATGGCAGAATTCTGGACTTCCCTCACGACCGCGCTCGCCCCCTTCGACATCCCCATCACGATCGTCTTCTACATCCTCGGGGCGTTCGTGTTCCGGTGGATCCTGCTGCGGCTCATCGACCGCTCCGTGAAGCAGATCGTGAGCGGCGTCAAGAAGAAGCGCGGGGTGACGGACACGCAGGCCATCTCGGTCCGCTCGCCGCTCGCGGCTGTCAGGACGGTGCAGCGCACGCGCACGATCGGGTCGGTGCTGACGAACATCGTCAACGTCGTCATCGTGGTCATCCTCATCGTCATGATCATCGCGAAGATCGACCCGGGCATCCTCGCGTCCCTCTCCCTCCTGAGCGCGGCCGTCGGTGCCGGTCTCGGTTTCGGCGCGCAGCGCATCGTGGGCGACGTCCTCAACGGCCTCTTCATGGTCATGGAGGATCAGCTCGGTGTCGGCGACGTCATCGACATGGGCGAGGCGACGGGTGTCGTCGAGAAGGTCGGCGTGCGCATCACGCAGATCCGCGACGTCGAGGGCACGCTGTGGTTCGTCCGCAACGGCGAGATCCAGCGCGTCGGCAGCTTCTCGCAGGGCTGGAACCGCATCGTGTTCGACCTTGCGGTTCCCTACGAGACTTCCCGCGCGCACGTCGAGCGGGTCATGCTCCATGCGGCGAAGGAGCTCACGGAAGACCCAGACTGGATGGACTACTTCATCGGAACACCCGAGATGTGGGGCATGGAGTCCATCTCCTCAGACGCTGTTGTCCTCCGCCTCACCATCCGCGTCCGCCCCGGCACGCGCTGGGAAGTGGAGCGAGAGCTGCGGGCCCGCACTCAGGACGCGCTAAAGTCGGCCGATATCAACCTGCCATCCCTGAAGGCGATCGTGCTCGAGGGGACTGACGGCCAGCCGACGGCCGGAGGAGGTGCCTGATGACGAACAACCCCATCCACCTCCGAGCCTCAGAGGGCGGGGGCTCGGCTCCCCCGACGCTCTACGACGAGATCGGCGGCATGCCCGCCTTCGACAAGCTCGCCCACGCGTTCTACGAGGGGGTGCGCGACGACGAGCTCATGTGGCGAATGTACCCGCAGGACGACCTCGAGGGGGCGACCTGGCGACTCGGCCACTTCCTCGCCCAGTACTTCGGCGGGCCGAGCGAGTACAGCGCAGAACGCGGACATCCGCGGCTCCGGATGCGCCACAACGCGTTCCACATCAACCCGGAGGCGAGAGAGCACTGGTTGCGGCACATGCACGCGGCCATGGACCAGCTCGACCTCTCCCCCATCCACCGCCAGCAGATGGCCGACTACTTCGACCGCGCGGCGACTGCCATGGTGAACACCTTCGAGCCGAGCCCCGGAGCCGAGTCCGCCTCCTGAGCTCGGCCCGAACAGCCGTGGTCGCCCGACGCAGCCGCGGCTAGACGACGCCCTGCGCGAGCATCGCGTCGACGACCCGCGAGAAGCCCGCGATGTTCGCGCCGATCACGTAGTCGCCCGGCTTCCCGTACTCCTCAGCCGTCTCGCTGCAGCGCGTGTGGATGTCGCGCATGATCTCCGCGAGACGCGCCTCGGTGTACTCGAACGACCACGAGTCGCGCTGCGCGTTCTGCTGCATCTCGAGCGCACTCGTCGCGACACCGCCGGCGTTGGCGGCCTTGCCCGGGCCGAAGAGGACACCCTCCTCCGCCCGGAATCGGTCAGCGGCCTCCTTCGTGCACGGCATGTTCGCCCCCTCGGCGACGACCCGCACGCCGTTCTTGACCAGCGCCGCAGCGGCATCACCATCGAGCTCGTTCTGCGTCGCGCACGGCAGCGCGATGTCGACGGGAACGTGCCACATCGCGGCGGCACTCGACAGCGCCTCCGCTCGCCCGCCAACGCGGTCGACGTACGCCCCGACGCGCTTCCGCTCGACGAGCTTCAGCTGCTTGAGCACCTCGACGTCGATGCCGTCAGGGTCATACACCGCACCGGAGGAGTCGCTGGCTGAGACGACCTTCGCTCCGAGCGCCACGGCCTTCTCCATCGCGTAGATCGCGACGTTGCCGGAACCGGAGACCGCGACCTCCTTGCCGTCGAGGTCGTCGCCCTTGGTCTTGAGCATCTCCTGCGCGAACAGCACCGTCCCATAGCCGGTCGCCTCGGGGCGGACCAGCGACCCACCCCACGTCATGCCCTTGCCCGTCAGCACACCGGCCTCGAAGCGATTGGTGAGGCGCTTGTACTGGCCGAACAGGTAGCCGATCTCGCGCCCGCCCACGCCGATGTCGCCTGCAGGCACGTCCGTGTGCTCGCCGATGTGCCGGTACAGCTCAGACATGAACGACTGGCAGAACGCCATGATCTCGCGGTCGCTGCGACCGCGTGGGTCGAAGTCGGCACCACCCTTCCCTCCGCCGATCGGCATGCCCGTGAGGGCATTCTTGAAGATCTGCTCGAAGCCGAGGAACTTGATGATCCCGAGGTTCACCGACGGGTGGAAGCGCAGGCCGCCCTTGTAGGGGCCGAGCGCCGAGCTGAACTCGACACGATAGCCGCGGTTGACCTGCACGTGCCCGTTGTCGTCGACCCACGGCACGCGGAAGATGATCTGCCGTTCCGGCTCGCTCAACCGGCGGATGACCGCGAGCTCGAAGTACTCGGGGTGGCGCTCGAGCACTGGACCGAGCGTGTCGAGCACCTCGGTCACTGCCTGATGGAACTCCGGTTCCCCCGCGTTGCTCGCGAAGATGTCCTTCTTGAGCCGTTCGATGCTGCGGTCCATGGGTTTCCTCCGGGGGTGCGGCGCACAGGGTGCGCGGGTGCTGAGCGATCGACTCGCTCAGTGGGCGACGGCAGCGTTCAGCGTGCCGAGCTGGATCGCAGGAGCACGTTGCCCTGCGTGGTCTCGAGTCGGAGCCAGGCTCCGGCGGTGAGGATGCGGGTCTCTTCACCCGAGCGCAGGAAGCCGAGGCTGAGGGCGGCGAAGGCGGCTCCGCTCGTGAGACCGCTCTGCTCGTCGATCACGCGCGTCCAGACCTCCGTGCGCACGCGCTCGACCAGCGCGGTGCCCAGGTTGCCTGGCACGGCATCGGCGACTTCGGCGATGCCCTGGTCTGCGGCGGCGATGAGCGTGGCCGCGGACATCGCCCCTGCCAGCGTCCAGCCTCCGGTCGGTGCCGCGATGCCCGCCCACGATTCGCGCAGACGCTCCGGCGGGACGGCGAGGTCGAACCCGGCGGCCGCATCCGCTTCCCCTGACGGGGCGTCACCGCCAGCCGAGCGAAGGCGAGCAAGGCGGTCGAGGAGGCCCCGCAGGGGGACGGTCGCATCGAACGCCCCCGCATGGACGTCGTCGTCAGCCGCCCCCTGGAGCTCGGCTCGCAGCGCGCGGACGCCGAGCACGAGCGGCGAGGTGTCGAGAAGCCCCTGCGGTCGCAGCACGGGAACCCAGAACGCCGCGACCGTGCCGGCCTGCACGATGCGCACGGCTCCGTCTTCGATGCGACCGGCTCGACCGAGGAACGATTCGAGGTCGCGTGCGGCGTGCAGATCGGAGATGCGGAGAACGGGAGACATTGCCCTCTAACCTACTCAGTTCTCCCGGGGCAGCGGGTCCCTAGACTGCTGAGATGGCAGATCTGGTTCCCGAGTCGCCCTCGCACTCGCCCGCGCCGCAGCAGCCGGCGCCGCTCTCGTTCGACGCCCTGGAGGCGCTGTCGCCGCTCGAAGCGTTCCTGCACACGCTGGACCTCACCGACACGGGTGCCCGCACTCGTGACGACATCTTCACGGGTCCGAGCCAGTGGATGCCCCACGGCCGCGTGTTCGGCGGCCAGGTGGCGGCCCAGTCGCTGGTGGCGGCCGCCAGGACCGTGTCGGGTGAGCGCCCCGTGCATTCCATGCACGGCTACTTCCTGCGTCCCGGCGACGTGAAGCTGCCGATCACGTTCGCCGTCGACCGCATCCACGACGGGAACTCGTTCACAACGCGTGCCGTGAGCGCCTTCCAGAGCGGGCAGCCGATCTGGTCGATGATCGCGTCGTTCCAAGACGTGGACGATGGGTTCGAGCACGAGGTGTCGATGCCGGAGGGCATCCCCGACCCGGAGGACCTCCCGAGTGAGGCTGATCTCCTCGAGACGGTGAAGGCGACGCTCGGCGCTGAGGCGCCGGAGTCCCTCGCCGCATACTGGCTGATGAAGCGGCCGTTCACGATGCGGCACGTCAACGGGCCCGTGTACCTCGAGCCCGCCGCCGATCAGACGCCGGCGCAGGCGGTATGGATCAAGGCGGTGGAGCGGATGCCGGACGACCCGCTGCTGCACCGCGCGGCGATCGCGTACGCGAGCGACTACTCGATCCTCGAGCCCATCATGCGTGGGCACGGCCTGACCTGGTCGACGCCGGGGCTGCGCGCTGCGAGTCTCGACCACGGCGTGTGGTGGCATCGGGATGCGCGGGCTGACGAGTGGCTGCTGTATGTGCAGGACTCCCCGGTCGCGCGCGGCGGGCGTGGCCTCTCGCGAGGCCAGCTGTTCTCGCGTGACGGCGCGCTGGTCGCTACGGTGGCCCAGGAGGGCATGGTTCGCCGCAAGCGCAGCTGAACCGCAGCGCCGGGCGCCCGGGACGGGAGGCCACGGAGCGCCCCGCGCCCGGGTCAGGCGTTGCTGCGGCCGCCGCGGAACGTGAGGGGCTCGTCGAGGTAGGCGGTCCATGCGTCGCGTTCGCGGTCGTTGATGCGCCGCGGCCGCTGGGTCGCCGCGTCGATGAACACGAGCGTCGAGGACGCGATGACGTACTTCGTGCGTTCGCCGCTCTCTGGCTGCGCGTCTTCGGGGCTCCAGATCTCGTAGTCGACCTCCGCGCTGGCGGCGCCCATCTTGGAGATCCACAGCTGCACGTCGAGGGGCTTCGTGGAATACGGGATCGGGGCGAGGTACTCGATCTCGTTGCGGGCGATGAGGGTGAGCGTGTCGCCACCCTCCGCGGCCGCGTCGATGATCGCGAGGGGGCGCTCTTCGTCGTTGGATGCACCGATGTTCCAGAAGGCGCGGACTCGCGCTTCCTCGAGGAGGGTGAGCACACGCGAGTTGTTGACGTGGTTGTAGGCGTCGAGGTCGCTCCAGCGGAGGAGCGTGGGAACGTGGAAGCGCATCGGAGTCGGTGGTCCTTCGGGTCTGCTTGGCGCCGGCGCGAGCCGACATCGTCTGGCGGGGTGGGACGAGGAAACCCCGGGGTCGCGCTGTGCGACCCCGGGGTTCCTGGTGGGACTAGTCCCTCGTGAGCTTGCGGTAGGTCATCCGCGACGGCTTCGCCGCGTCCGGGCCGAGGCGCTCGATCTTGTTCTCCTCGTAGCCCTCGAAGTTGCCCTCGAACCAGTGCCAGTGGCTCGGGTCTTCCTCGGTGCCCTCGTAGGCGAGGATGTGCGTGGCGATGCGGTCGAGGAACCACCGGTCGTGCGTGATGACCACGGCGCAGCCGGGGTACTCGAGCAGCGCGTTCTCGAGGCTCGAGAGCGTTTCGACGTCGAGGTCGTTCGTGGGCTCGTCGAGCAGCAGCAGGTTGCCGCCCTGCTTGAGGGTGAGCGCCAGGTTGAGGCGGTTGCGCTCACCACCGGAGAGCACGCCTGCCTTCTTCTGCTGGTCTGGTCCCTTGAACCCGAAGGTGGAGACGTAGGCCCGTGACGGGATCTCGACGTTCCCGACCTGCATGTAGTCGAAGCCGTCGGAGACGACCTCCCACACGTTCTTCTCGGGGTCGATGCCGCCGCGGGACTGGTCGACGTAGGAGAGCTTGACCGTCTCGCCGATCTTGAGCTCGCCACCGTCGAGCTCTTCGAAGCCGACGATCGACTTGAAGAGCGTCGTCTTGCCGACGCCGTTCGGTCCGATGATGCCGACGATGCCGTTGCGGGGCAGCGAGAAGCTGAGCCCGTCGATGAGAACTCGCTCGCCGAAGCCCTTCTTCAGCTTGTTGGCCTCGAGGACGATGCTGCCGAGGCGGGGGCCAGCGGGGATCTGGATCTCCTCGAAGTCGAGCTTCCTGGTGCGCTCGGCCTCGGAAGCCATCTCCTCGTAGCGGGCGAGGCGCGCCTTCGACTTGGCCTGGCGGCCCTTGGCGTTGGTGCGCACCCAGGCGAGCTCCTCTTCGAGGCGCTTCGCGAGCTTCTGGTCCTTCTTGCCCTGGACCTTGAGACGCTCCTGCTTCTTCTCGAGGTAGCTCGAGTAGTTGCCCTCGTAGCCGTGGAGGCGGCCGCGGTCGATCTCGGCGATCCACTGGGCGACGTGGTCGAGGAAGTACCGGTCGTGCGTGATGGCGATGACTGCGCCTGGGTACTTCTGGAGGTGCTGCTCGAGCCAGAGCACGCTCTCGGCGTCGAGGTGGTTCGTGGGCTCGTCGAGGAGCAGCAGGTCGGGCTTCTCGAGCAGGAGCTTGCAGAGCGCGACGCGGCGCTTCTCACCACCCGACAGGACGCTGACGTCGGCGTCTCCCGGTGGGAGGCGGAGGGCGTCCATCGCCTGCTCGAGCTGCGAGTCGAGGTCCCAGGCATCGACGTGGTCGATGTACTCCTGGAGGGTGCCCATCTCTTCCATGAGCGCGTCGAAGTCGGCGTCGGGTTCCGCCATGAGGGCTGAGATCTCGTTGAAGCGGTCGAGCTTCGCCTTCGTCTCGGCGACGCCGAGTTCGACGTTCTCGCGAACCGTCTTCGTCTCGTCGAGCTCCGGCTCCTGCATGAGGATGCCGACCGTGAAGCCCGGGCTGAGGGTCGCGTCGCCGTTCGAGGGGGTGTCGAGGCCAGCCATGATCTTGAGGATCGTGGACTTACCGGCCCCATTGGGGCCGACCATGCCGATCTTGGCACCTGGGAGGAACGACATCGTCACGTCGTCGAGAATGAGCTTGTCTCCGACCGCCTTGCGGGCGCGGATCATCTGATAAATGTACTCGGCCATGGGTTCCAGTCTAGGAGTTGGTTGGCACTCGGCGCGCGGCGCTTCGCTACCAGGTGATGGGCTGTGTGAGTCCGATGAGGCATTTGCCCGTGCTGACGGGGGCGACGATGTCCGAGGTGTAGCCGCGCGGGCCGCGTTGGCCGACGAGGCACTCCTCGCCGATCTTCACGGAGACGATGATGTAGTCGGCTTCGAGATCGACGTTCGTGCGGTCGAACGTGACTTCCATGGCGGCCTTGTCGAAGCCGATCGCGGTGAGCCCGTCGACGAGCTCGACGGAGCTCGCTGAGCCATTGGTCGCGATCGTCTGCAGGTTCGTCTCATCGAAGATCGGCTTGTTGTCGCTCGCCGTTCCATCGGTAACGAAGGTCGCGGGTGGCGCTTGCGTCGCCTCGGCGGCCGCGGTCGTCTCGGCCGGTGGCTGCGCCTCTTGCGACGAGCATCCCGCCAGCGCCAGCGCCGCCACCAGAGCCACTGGGG
The DNA here is from genome assembly GCF_015351275.1 of Pseudoclavibacter sp. VKM Ac-2867. Taxonomy (NCBI): domain Bacteria; kingdom Bacillati; phylum Actinomycetota; class Actinomycetes; order Micrococcales; family Microbacteriaceae; genus Pseudoclavibacter; species Pseudoclavibacter sp. VKM Ac-2867. The sequence continues at coordinate 62,231 of NZ_JADKSL010000020.1, read as the reverse complement.
CGATGAGAGCGTAACGGCGCATTCGTGACCTTTCTCGGACGGGGCGGTCACCAGTGTAGGTGGCCGGGCGCTCAGAAGGGCGGCTGGTACTCGCTCTCCTCGGAGACGGGCGGCTTGTGCCACTCCACCTCGTCAGGTGCTGGCGCCGGTTCATCTGCTTCCGGCGGGGCCTCGCCCTGCATTCCTCCGTGCCCCTGCGCCCCGCCGACTCGCTGCCGCTGGTCAGCGCCGCCCTCATCCTGGCGCACGCGCAGACGCTTCGCGAACGTCGAGGAGCCCGCCGTGAGGTCGTGACCGAGCGCATCCGCCACCACCTCGTGCTTCGTGCGAGGCCCGTTCTGCGAGTCGAACCTGCGCATCCGGAGCTTGCCGACGACGATCACCCGCTGCCCCTTCTCGAGCGATTTCTCCGCGTGCGTCGCGAGGTCTCCCCACGCGGCCACGTCGTACCAGTTGGGGTCGACATCCTCCCAGCTGTTCGTCGCCCGGTTCAGGCGACGAGAGTTGGTGGCGATGCGGAAGTTCACGACGAGCTGCCCGCTCGGCGTCGTCGTCAGCTCGGGCTTGCTGCCGAGGTTTCCGATGAGCGTGATGTGGTCGTGCATGTCTCCCCCTTGGATCTCGATGCGATGCGATGCGATCCGGCGCGGCGCTCGTGCCGGGAGCTCCGCGCCGGATCGTGGCACCAGTGTCGAGCTGGGAGGAGATGATCGTGTCCATGGGAAAGGCGCCTGTGCACGGCATAGCGTGCACAGGCGCCTTGTCGGCAGAGTGCCGAGGAGATCTGCAGAGGGCCGAGGAGGTCAGAGCATGTACTGCGTGAACTTCGCGCGCACCTTGTTGACCTTGGGCACGGCGACGAAGTTGCAGTAGCCCTGGCCCGGGTTCTTCGCGAAGAAGTCCTGGTGGTAGTCCTCGGCATCGAAGTACTGGCCGAGTGGCGAGATCTCGGTGACGATGCCGCCGCCCCAGAGCTCATCGGCACGGTCGCGCGCGGCTTCGAAAAGCTCCCGCTGGGCGTCGTCGGCGTAGTACATCGCCGAGCGGTACTGGGTGCCGACGTCGTTCCCCTGTCGGTTGAGCTGGCGGGGGTCGTGGAGCGTGAAGAAGATATCGAGGATGACATCAGCCGGCACCACGTCCTCGTCGAAGACGACGCGCACCGCCTCGGCGTGCCCGGTCGTGCCGGTGCACACGAGCTCGTAGTCGGGCTTCGGGTGCTCACCACCCGTGTAGCCGGAGATCACATCGCTGACGCCTTTGACGTTCCTGTACACGGCATCGAGACACCAGAAGCAGCCACCTGCAAGCACGAATTCGGTCATGCGGCAAGGCTACGCCGGTGCGCGAGAACTTGGCTGAGCCCTGCGCGAACACGGCACCGGACGAAGAATGTCGGTGGTCGCTCCTAGCCTGACCTCATGTTCACGACGCAGCTGACCCAGCCCACGCAAGCTCCCGTTCTGGCGCCCCGCACCGGACCATTCACCCAGCGTTTCGCCGAGCTGACCGCCACTCAGGTCCACGCCGCGCGGTGGCGCATCACGGGGTCCAACGGAGCGGTGCGCGGCTACGTCGAGGAGCACCCGCGCGGCTCTGGCGTGGTCTACGCAGCGACCCGCATGAGCCGCACGACCACCACGTTCCTTACGCTCGACGAGTTCTCCGACTTCCCCGAGGCGGTGAAGGCGTTCCGCTACCTCTGAGCACCACCGCCCTCACCCCGAGGAGGCGTCGTCGCCGAGAACCCTCAGTCTCGCCACCAGGTATCGGTCGGCAGCACCGGCAGCTGACGCTTGTGCTCGGTCTTGCGATAAAGGGCTTCGATGCGGGCTGCCGTCTCGACATCGACTTCCCCACCCGTGAGGTAGGTGTCGATCTGGGTGTAGCTGAGACCGAGGTTCGCCTCGTCGGTCTGCCCCGGCGTCTCATCGAGCAGGTCGGCGGTGGGCGCCTTCACGTACAGCCGCTCCGGGGCACCGAGCTCTTCGAGCAGCAGGCGCCCCTGGCCCTTCGTGAGCCCCGCAAGGGGATTCAGGTCGGTGCCGCCGTCGCCGTACTTCGTGAAGAACCCCGTGACGGCTTCGGCCGCGTGGTCGGTGCCCAGCACGAGGAAGCCACGCTCACCCGCGATGGCGTACTGCGCGACCATGCGCTGACGAGCCTTGGAGTTGCCCTTGTTGAAATCAGTGATGGCACGGCCCATGGCTTGCAGGAATGCATGCTGGAGGCCGTCGGTCGCCGGCTTGATGTCGAAGCTGATGCGCTCGTCTGGCTCGATGAAGTCCAGCGCAAGCTGAGCGTCGTCTTCGTCGGCCTGGACGCCGTGCGGCAAGCGGACCGCGACGAACGTCGCCTCGCCGCCCTCCGCGCGGATCTGCTCGACGGCGAGCTGGGCGAGCTTGCCGAGCAGTGACGAGTCCTGGCCACCGCTGATGCCGAGCACAAGACCCTTGGAGCCGCTTGCGAGCAGGTAGTCGCGCATGAACGCGATTCGATCCCGAATCTCCGCCGCTGGATCGATGACCGGCTTGACGCCGAGGGCCGTGATGATTTCCTGTTGTGCGCTCATGGTGCGAACGATCCTAGCGAGCGCCTGTTTCGGTGGGGAGTCATTTTCAGGGGCAAGCGCCTTGAGCGTCGATTCCTCGGCCCGAAGTGAGGCCGCTCAGCTGCGCACGAGACGGGCGATGGCATCGGATGCTTCCTTGAGCTTCTGCTCGCCTTCGGCTCCGCCGAGCCTCACGGCGTCGGCGACGCAGTGCTTCAGGTGGTCGTCCATGAGGCCGAGCGCGACGTTCTCGAGGGCGGAGGTGATCGCGGAGATCTGGGTGAGGATGTCGATGCAGTACTGCTCCTCGTCGACCATCCGGTGGATGCCCCTCGCCTGCCCCTCGATGCGCTTGAGTCGAGTCAGGTACCTGCTCTTGTCCTCGATGTAGCCGTGGTGGGCGTGGCCGCCCGCTTCGGTGGTCTCGCTCATGATGCTGCCTTTCGTGGTGTGGGCTCGGGAGTGGCGCTCGGAGCTTCGAGGCCTCGGAAGGCGCGAAGCCGAAGGCTGTTGCCGACGACGAACACGCTCGAGAATGCCATGGCCGCGCCTGCGAGCATGGGGTTGAGCATGCCGAGCGCCGCGAGCGGGATTGCCGCGACGTTGTAGGCGAACGCCCAGAAGAGGTTGCCCTTGATGGTGCCGAGCGTGCGACGGGAGAGGCGGATCGCATCCACCGCGGCGAGGAGGTCGTCGCGCACGAGCGTGACGTCGGCCGCCTCGATGGCGATGTCCGATCCCGTTCCCATGGCGAGACCGAGGTCGGCTTGGGCGAGTGCCGCCGCGTCGTTGACGCCGTCTCCGACCATCGCGACGACGCGCCCCTCACCCTGCAGGCGGCGGATCACATCGACCTTCTCCTGGGGCAGCACCTCGGCGATGACCTCATCGATGCCGACTGCGGCCGCGACCTGCTTCGCGACGGTGGAGTTGTCGCCGGTCAGCAGCACCGGGGCAAGCCCGAGGCGGCGCAGCTCGGCGATGGCACGCTCGCTCGTCGGCTTGATGGTGTCGGCCACGGAGAGCACGCCGCGCGCCTCACCGTCCCAGGCGACGATGACGGTCGTCTGCCCGAGGGCCTCGGCCTCGCGCTTACGAGTCGCCAGCTCCTCGCCCAGCTCTATGGCCCAGTCGGCGAGCAGCTGCTCGCGTCCGATGACGACGAGGTGGCCATCGACGATGCCCTGCACTCCGGTGCCCTCGTGGTTCTGGAAGGAATCGACGGCAGGCAGCGGGCCGACCTCTGCTGCGGCCCCGACCGCGAGCGCACGAGCGATGGGGTGCTCCGACGCGGATTCGAGCGCCCCCGCGAGCCTGAGGAGGTCGCCTCTCGAGACGCCATCCGCGCTCCACGCCCCGACGAGGGCCATCTTGCCGCTCGTGACCGTGCCGGTCTTGTCGAGCACGATTGTGTCGACTCGGCGCGTGGACTCGAGGATCTCTGGGCCTTTGATGAGGATGCCGAGCTGCGCGCCGCGTCCCGTGCCGACGAGCAGCGCCGTGGGGGTCGCGAGGCCGAGCGCGCACGGGCAAGCGATGATGAGCACGGCGACGGCCGCGGTGAAGGCAGCCGCGGCGGGGAAGCCGGCGCCGAGCCAGGCCCCGAGGGTCGCGACGGAGATGACGATGACGATGGGGACGAAGACGCCAGAGATGCGGTCAGCCAGTCGCTGGACCTCGGCCTTGCCGGTCTGGGCATCTTCGACGAGCTTCGCCATCTGCGCGAGCTGCGTATCGCCGCCGACCTTCGTCGCTCGAACCACGAGGCGCCCACCCGCGTTGATCGTCGCACCGACGACACGGTCGCCCTCGACGACCTCGACGGGGACTGACTCGCCGGTGAGCATCGAGGCGTCGACGGCGGAGCGGCCGCCCGTGACGACCCCGTCTGTGGCGATCTTCTCGCCGGGGCGCACGACGAACTCGTCGCCGACGCGCAGCTCGCTGATCGCGATGCGGGTCTCCGCTCCCCCACGCAGGACGGCGACGTCCTTCGCGCCGAGCTCGAGGAGAGCACGGAGGGCCGCACTGGCCTGTCGCTTGGATCGCTTCTCGAAGTAGCGACCGGCGAGCACGAACATCGTGACGCCGGCGGCGACCTCGAGGTAGATGTTGGCCGCGCCGTCGGAGGGGGCGATGGTGAGCTCGAACGGGTGCTTCATGCCCGCCTCGCCCGCCGTGCCGAGGAAGAGTGCGTAGAGCGACCACGCGAAGGCGGCGAGCGTGCCGACCGAGATGAGCGTGTCCATCGTCGCGCTGCCGTGGCGGAGGTTCATCCAGGCCGCCCTGTGGAAGGGCCAGGCTCCCCAGACGATGACCGGGGCGGCGAGTGCGAGCGAGGCCCACTGCCAGTAGGTGAACTGGAAGGCGGGGATCATGGCGAGCAGGATCACGGGGACGGAGAGCACGATGCTGCCGATGAGTCGCTGGCGCAGGCTCGCGAGCTCGGGATCAGCATCCGCAGACCCCTCGCTCGGTTCCGCCGCTTCCGGAGTCGGCAGCGCGGCGGTGTAGCCCGTCTTCTCGACTTCGTCGATGAGGGATTGCGGGTCGAGCCCATCCGGTGCGCTGACGCGGGCCTTCTCGGTCGCGTAGTTGACGGATGCGGTGACGCCATCCAGCTTGTTGAGCTTCTTCTCGATGCGCATGGCGCAGGAGGCGCAGGTCATGCCGCCGATCTCGAGCTCGATGTCGGTGGTCGTGTTCATCGTTCTCCCTCTCCGTGCTCGGGGGCTTCGGAGTGCTCGTCCGGAGTCTGGTGGATCTGTGGGCGCCAGTCGTCAGCCAGGTCTGCGTCGACAGCGAGCTGCGCCGTGAAGAAGGCCGCGCCGAAGACCGCCGCGAGGAGCGCGGCGTAGAGGCTGAGCTTGACCGGCACGTTCACGTCAGGCCCTGGTCGCTGCGTAGCCGGCCTCGTCGACGGCGGCGATCACGGCCGCATCGTCGAGGGGCTCTGCGCTCTCGACGACAAGGCGCCCGGTCTCGGCCGAGACGTCGACGCCCGCGACGCCCGCGAGGTCGCTGACCTCCTGGGTGACGGCGCGCTCGCAGTGGGCGCAGGTCATGCCCGTGACCTGGTACGTGGTGGTGGTCATCCTGATCTCCTTGCCGGGGCAGTGCCCCCTGGGGGTATGTACGGTGTGTGTAACCGTATACCCCTGGCAGGTATTCCCAGGCTCAGATTCAGAACCCGGCGACGACTGAGAACAGCCGGCCGAGGAGTGCGCAGATCAGTCTTCGCGCAGGATCCGGTAGCCGCGCAGCGGGTCGTAGCCGTGGATCTCGCGCGTATCGAGGACGGCCATGAAGTCGAGCACCTCATCGGTGACGAGCTGTCCTGGCACGAGCACGGGGAACCCTGGCGGGTACGGCGTGACGAAGCCCGCGGAGATCGGCGAGGCACCTCCCCTGACCCGTTCGGCGAGCTGGGCGTGGCTGAGGTGCTCGATGTTCGCGCGGCGCTGGCCCCGGAAGAACGCCGTCCGCAGGTCACCGTCCGGGAGCCCATCAGCTGAGGCGTACTCGGGCGCGAACGCGCTGAAGTCGGGCAGCGGCGGCATCGGCGCGGGCGCGGGACGCTCGCCATCGATCTCCCGAGCCTGGGACTCCTCCTCGAAGCGCTCCGCGAGCTTCACGAGCACCTCGATGAGGTAGCCGACGGAACTGCGGGAAGTGCCGATGTTCGTCATGAACAGCACCGTGTTGCGGCTCGTCTTGTTGACCTGGATGCCATAGCGATCCATGAGGTGCTCGTGCTTGAACGTGTCACCGTCGACACCCGTGCGCGAGATCTCCACCGTGATCCGGCTCGGGTCGACGACGAACTCGTCTTCCTCCCACGCCTGCCACATCGTCGAGAACCCGTCTCGGTGCGGCATGGGTCTCATGCTGGCGCGATTCTCGGCCGGGATCAGATCGTGGCCGGACAGCACACGGAAGGTCCGGCGCAGCAGCGGGTGACGCGCGATGGCCTGCGCGATACTCGTCGCCAGATCCAGCTGACGCTGGACGAGCTCGAACCCCTCCAACTCCACCTGGCGTCGCCCGAGGTCGAGCGAGGCGAGGATCTGATAGTTCGGCGACGTCGAGGTGTGCGTCATGTACGCCTCGTGGAACGGCTCCTCCGCCTCTCGGTACCAGTCCTTGTCGTAGACGTGGATCATCGAGCCCTGACGCAGCGCAGTGAGGGTCTTGTGGGTCGACTGCGTCGCGTAGACCCGGATCCGTGCATCCGGGGAAGGCAGGAGCCGCTCGGCGAGCCACACCTCGTCGGCGGCAGGCTCGCCCGTCTCGGGGTCGAAGAGGCGTGCGCGCTGCTCCTGGTAGGCCGTCGCGTGCGCGGTGGTGGCCAGCCGATCCTCGAGGTGCTTTGCTGCCGCCATCGCGGTGCGCCGGCGCGTGATGGGGTGGAACGCGGCGAACGCGAACCAGGCTTCGTCCCAGAGGAACACGAGGTCCGGCTTGATGGCGAGGCACTCCGCCATGACCCGCTCCGGGTCGTAGACGATGCCGTCGAAGGTGCAGTTGGTGAGCGTCACGAGGCGCACCTCGTCGAGGCGCCCCGCTGCGCGGTAGTCGAGCAGGAGCTGCTTGATGCGGTCGAGCGGCACCGCCCCGTAGAAGGCGAACTCGTTGAGCGGGTACGCCTCGAGGTAGGCCGTGCGGGCACCGGTGAGCATGAGCGCGTGGTGGTGCGACTTGTGGCAGTTGCGGTCGACGAGCACGATGTCGCCGGGCGAGACGAGCGCCTGGTGCACGATCTTGTTGGCCGTTGAGGTGCCGTTCGTGACGAAGAACGTGTGCTTCGCCCCGAACGCGCGGGCCGCGAGCTCCTGCGACTTCTTGATCGCTCCGACTGGGGCGAGCAGCGAATCGAGGCCGCCCGAGGTGGCGCTCGTCTCGGCGAGCAGGAGGTTGAGGCCGTAGAAGTCGACGAGGTCCGTGATCCACTTCGAGGTGACCACCGACCCGCCGCGCGAGATCGGCAGGGCGTGGAACACACCGGCTGGGCGCCTGGCGTGCTCCTGGATCGCGGTGAAGAACGGGGTGTCGTAGAGGTGGGAGACGCGCCGCAGCAGCGACAGGTGCAGCTCGAGCTGATCCTCGCGCAGGAACACGCGGCGGAAGCGTCTCGTGAGCACGCCGGCGAGGTCTTCGATGTGCGCGCCCGCGACGAGGTACAGGTCGAGCTCGGGCCGGAGGGTGTTGAGCGTGTCGGCGAGCCCGAGCACGCGCTGCACCGAGGCGAGGCTCGAGCGCGACGTCGCCGTGGTCCCGGCCGAGTCGACGTGGGCCAGCTCGATGGTCTCGCGCATGTCGCGGCTGAGGCGCTGCTGGCTGCGGTCGCTGAAGCCGGGGCGGATGATGACGGCGAGGATGTTCGGGTTCGTGAGCACGGCCGCGACGGCGTCGTCCGCCGACGGCACGATCACGTAGTCGTACACGAACGCGTCCGCGGCGCTGCGGAGCTTCAGGATGTCGGCGCGAAGCGCGTCCCGGTCTGCGGTGGTCGTCTCGTCGACGAGGAGCACTTCGAAGCGGGGCCGAGGGTCGGCGTCATCCTGCAGCTCTGCACGCTCCGCCTCGTCGAGGCGGTCCTCGCGATGGTCGGCAGGGATGCTCGTGCCCCGCAGCCGACTCACGACCCGGCCGATGCGCTCGAGGGCAGTCGAGTACTCGCCCTTGTCGAGCGACTCGCGGATCTCTGCGACGTAGCGCTGCCCGAAGCCCGCCCAGTAGAGCTCGAGCGTCTCGAGCGCGCGGAGGTTTCGCGAGATCTCGCCGTCTGCATCCAGGATGCTCGATGTCTCGTGCCCCGACTCGAGGCGCTTGATCGCGAACCGGAGGTACTCCCACGCGTCGCTGCGCAGGCGCCAGGTGCTGGTCGGCATGCCCGGATCTCGTTCCAGGCTGTGACCGGAGGCGCGACGATCAGCGTCGATCGCGGTATTGGCGGAATCGTGGAGACCTGCGGCATCGAAGCTCGTCACGCTCGCCATTCTTCCAGAGCACCGGACGCTTCTCGGCCACGCGACGAATTGCGACCGAACCGTGCCTACGGCGCCAGGTAGCGGCGGATCAGATCATGCAGCTCGTCAGCCGCACCCGATGCGTCGAAGGTCGTGTCCTCGACGCTGCGCGTCAGGACCCCGTCGGCGATCACCCCGACCCACAGGGCGAGCCGGTCGCTCGTGATATCCGAGCGCCACAGCCGCTCGCGCTGCCCCGCCGTGATGATCGCCTCGAGCGTGTCCTGCTGTCTCGACGCGAATTCCTCGAGCAGCTGCTCGACGCGCTGATCGCTCGGTGCTGCGCTCAGGCCGGCGACAAAACCGGCGAGGTGCGGATCGCTCGCCTCTTCGAGCAGCAGGTCGAGCCAGGCGAGCAGCGCACCTCGCGGGTCGTCCGGGGCGCGTTCCGCGAGCGCTGCGAACCGGGTGCGCGACTGCGCTGCATCCGCCTCGAGGATGCCGACCAGGAGGTGCAGCTTCGTCGGGAAGTGGTGGAAGAAGGTTCCGGACGAGACACCGGACCGTGCGCAGATCCGTGCCGTCGTCGCCCCCGCGTAGCCGAGCTCGGCGATGAGCTCGGAGCCTGCCTCGATGATCGCTGTGCGCGTTCCTCCGGTGCGTGCCGCCATCAGCTGCCTCCCGCCATCTTCTCGAAACCGATGTAGAGCGTTCACTCTAGAGTGTTTACTCTAGAGCGTGAGCGAAACGACGGAGGAGCGAATCGACAGACCCGCGGCGCGCGGCGGCATTGGCACGCCGACGTTCGAACCGCGGGCGCGTGACGGCTGGATCTTCCTCGCGGGGCTCCTGCTGTTCTGGGTCATCTACAACGGCCCGCCGGTTCCGGAACTGGCAGGCATCGACCTGCGACTGGGAATGGCGGGACCCGCGTCGAGCAACGCCTGGAAATGGCTCGGGGCGGTCCTCCTGATCGCACTCGTGCTCTGGGGCGAGCGTCGGGGGCTTGCCTCACTGCTCATCACGAAGCCCACCAGCAAGGACATCGAGTGGGCCTTCTACGCCTTCGGGGGCGTCATGGCGTGGTCCTGGATCGCCAGCCTCGTGGCCCCGCAGGAGGAGAACAGCGGTGTCGCCACGATCACGAGCATGAGCATCGCCGGGGTCCTGCTGCTCATCGTCACCGCCGCCGTCACGGAGGAGGTGGCCTTCCGCGGCTACCTGCAGGAGCGTCTCGGCTCGCTCCTGCACTCGCGGTGGATCGGCGCGGCGGTGAGCCTCATGATCTTCATCGCGCCCCATGTGGTGTTCTTCGGGCCGAGCTGGCTGTTCCATCAGCTCGTCGGCACCCTGGCGCTCGTCGCGTTCACCCTCATCCGTCGCAACCTCGTGGCGACGATGCTCCTCCACTTCCTGATCAACGCGCCGATCCTCATCCCGACCGTGCTGGCGAAGCTCTGAGACCCCAGCCGATGGCGCGGCGGGCTAGCCGTGCTGGCGGCGCCCCGCCAGCCACGTGTGATTGACGATGGCCCGGCTCACCGCCTCGCGATAGGCGGCGCCCTCCGGACCTCGCCGGAGATCACGGGAGAAGTAGGGCGAGGACTCACGGTGGGGCGGCCCGTTGTGGATTCGCTCTGCGAGCTCACTGAGGTACGTGCGACCCGCGAGGCGGTACTGCTCGAGCTCGTCCTCGTCGAGGCAGATCAGGGCGGAGTCGTCGACCATGTTCGTCACCACGTACCTCGCGTCGAGGTACAGCCGCTCGCCTTGCGCGACGAGGAACCAGCGCCCGGGCTCGTGGTCGACGTAGCGCATGGCGGCTCGTTCTTCCGCGATGCGTGCCGCGTCGCCCCACTGCTCGACCGGCGGGATCGCGCCGAGCAGGTGCCGCTGCGCCTGGTCGAGCGCGAGGTGGCTCACGACCGGGGCGCCGCCACGAACGAGCGTGACGCACAGGAGGCGGCGGCACGTGAGGCAGGCCAGCTGGCTCTCGACACGCTCCATGAGGCCGGAGGTGTGGAGGGGGCGAAGATCCGACAGGCGCACCCAGCTGGCGCTCTCCTGGAGGTGGCCGGCCGCGAGCGCCTCCGCGATCGCTTCGACGGTGCGCTCGAGGTCACAGGCGCCCACCCTGTCGCGCACGACGAGGCCGCTGCAGCTGGGGCAGAGATCGTCTTCAGGGCGGACGACGAGGCCCGGCTGCTCGAGTGTGAAGACGAGCGCAACGAGGTTGCCTGGGTCATTCCAGCCGCGGCGGTCGCGGAATTCCGCCCGCGCGTATCCAGCGTCGAGCTCGAAGTAGGGGGTGCCGAGCCCGGCGAAGCGGCGGCGTCCGGCGATGACCTTCTTGAGGTCGTCGAGCGTCGCCGCGTTGTGGGCGCCCTCGAGCCACTCGGACAGGTCGATCGCCGATGGCGAGTGGGCGGTGGGCACCGCGTGCAGGATCACCGCGACGAGCGCATCGTCCTGCAGGATCAGCTCCCCACCAGAGGCAAACCGCAGCCGCCGCGACCGCACGGCCGGCTCCCCCACCAGCACCTCAGACACCCAGACAGGGGCGCCCCCGAACGCCTCGGCCAGCGACCTGACCGGCGCATCGCGTTCGGAGAGCGTGAGCGCGTCCAAGATCATCCGCAGTCGAGAGGGCATGCTTCATCGTGCCAGGCGCGCCTCGGAGACGCGCCTTCTGCGGTCAGGACAGCTGCCGGAACGGACCGGAGGGTGAGAACGCGTACGCCGCGAAGCGTTCGCCCATGAGCTGGTGGGCTTCGGGCCCAGGGTGCAGGTCGTCGGGAAGCGGCAGCAGCTCCGCATCCGCTTCACCGTAGAGCTCGGTGCCCTCGAGGAAGTACAGCTTCGGGTCGGCAGCACGGCGTTCGGCGAGCGAGGCGAGCTCGCGCCGGATCACGCTGAGAGTGAGGCGCCCCTGCGACTCGTCCCCCGGGGTGCCTGTAGCCAGGAACTTCACGCGTCCGACCCTGAGCGATTCCGGGTCGAGCGCTCCAGGGCCGGGCGTGTGCTCGTGGATGCCGCAGAAGACCGGCGAGATGAGCACGATCGGGGTGTCTGGATGCCCGTCCCGGATCGTATCGAGGAAGCCGTGGACGGCGGGCACGAACGCTCGGATGCGCATCGCGTCGACGTTCACGACGTTGATGCCGAGTTTCACACTGATGAAGTCCGCGGGCGTGTCCCGCAGGACGCGGGCGAGGAACGGATCGACCATCGCGCTGCCGCCGAGCCCGAGGTTCAGGAGCTCGACGCCAGCTCGGCGGGCCGCGACGGCCGGCCAGATGTCGCTCGGGGCGGACGCATTCGAACCGTGGCTAATGGAGCTGCCGTGGTGCAGCCACACCGGGCCCGCCGACGTGACCGGCTCAAGCGGTGCGTCCGAGCGCAGCTCGACCAGCTCGACCGACTCGTTGTGCGGAAGCCAGAACTCGACTCGCTTCATCTCGCCCGCCGCGAGCCCCGAGATCGTCGTCGTGTGCGTCGCGCCCGCGTGGAACGACGTCGCCCCGGTCTGCAGGTCGACCTCGACGGCGTCGCCGCCCGTCAGCTCGTCGCTGACGAGCCGCGTGCCGTCGACGAAGACGTCCACGCGCCCGCGGGGACGTTCGATGCCGGCGTAGGCGGATCTCGTGGGGTGCAGCTCGAGCGCGACGCTTGCGGCCGCCGTATCGAAGACCACGCGAGCCCCCGAGGGCTGAGCCTCCACCAGGAGCAACTGCGGATCCGGGAACTGCAACCGGACTGCCTCGGGCAGCCGGTGGGGCCGAACGCCCCGGTCGGTCTGCTCGAGTTCCGCGGCGCCGCGCACGAACTGGGGAGAGAGCGGGGTGACGTTCACGAGAATGCCTCCGGAATCGAGGTCGGCCGGGCCGAGGAGCTGCGGAGAAGGGTGCCCCAGGCAGGATTCGAACCTGCGACCGACGGATTAGAAGGCCGTTGCTCTATCCACTGAGCTACTGGGGCGCGATCCCAGCCAGCATAGCGGGCCACGAAAGGGTGCACTGGCCGCCGCGAAACGTGGGGAATCACTACGATGTCCCTCATGCCTATTGCTCAGGAACGTCTCGTCTGGATCGACTGCGAGATGACAGGCCTCGACCCGTCCATCGACGAGCTGGTCGAGGTCGCCGCTTTTGTCACCGACAGCGACCTGAACATCCTCGACGAGGGCTTCGAGATCGTGATCGCGGCGAGCGACGCGGCGATGGCCAACATGGGTGAGTTCGTGACGCAGATGCACACCACGTCTGGGCTGATCGAGGAGATCCCCAACGGCGCCAGCCTCGAGACCGCGACGGCGCAGCTGCTCGCGTACCTGAAGAAGCACGTCCCCGTGCCCAACACGGCGCCGCTTGCGGGCAACACCATCGGCACCGATCGCATGTTCCTCGCGAAGTACATGCCAGAGGTCGACCAGCACCTCCACTACCGCAACGTCGACGTCTCCACGCTGAAGGAGCTGTCGCGCCGCTGGTTCCCCCGCGTGTACTTCCACTCCCCCGACAAGGACGGCGGCCACCGCGCGAAGGCCGACATCCTGGAGTCGATCCGCGAGCTCAAGTACTACCGCAAGGCGGTGCTCGTGCCCGAGCCCGGACCGACCAGCGAGGAGCTTCGAGAGGTCGCAGCAGAAGTGGTGAACGACTTCGCCCAAAATCTGTAATAGACTCTCGTAGTCGCAGGCGAGCGAGAGCACGAGTGCGACAGACATGGTGGGTATAGCTCAGCTGGTAGAGCGCCTGGTTGTGGTCTAGGAGGCCGCGGGTTCAAGCCCCGTTACTCACCCCATGTTGGAAGGCCCCGAGTTCCCTGCACTTTCAAGTGCTGGGGAACTTGGGGCCTTCGTCGTCGGTGCGGCCGCTCGTCTGAACACAATGTGGCCACATCACCGCCCGCGTCGCCGCAAAGTTCTGCAGCACCCGGTGCCGCGTTTTTGGCACCGAAACGCCGCGAATCTCTCCACTGAATCGACCTCGAAAGCACGCTGGGCGTACCACTTCACGAAGCGTCCCGTCCAACCTGACGGCCGCGCGGCCTCATCGACGAAGCCAGCGACGGGGTCGACACTCGAGGCTGTCCGCGAGGCCCACACGGACGACGGCATCGCGTTCATGCTCAACGGTGACGGCCCGGGGTGCTACGACCTCCACCACGTTGCCGAGGGCGGGCAGATGAGCGCTGCAGCGCTGCGCTTTCTTACTGAGCTCGATGCGTTCCACATCGAGTGGTCGCCGTCCGGGACCGGTGTGCAGGCCTGGGCTGACGCCCTGGCGTGGCCTGGATGGCGGCAGCAGATCGACGGCATGGCGGTCGAGTTCTACACGCAGGGCAGGTTCATGACCGTCACCGGACAGGGAGTAGCGCGGAACTGCAATCCGACATGACCGTGACACTCTGCTCCCGCGTGAGCCTCCTCGTGCCGCTAACAGGCCAGGGATTAACCGCTCTGCTCCTGAGAGGTGAGGAGTTGAGTGTCTGATCCGAGTCGTTCCAACCGCCCCGGCGCAGCCCGGGATGGTGATCGTTTTCGTCGCCTTACAGCCGAGCTGGCACCTAGGATCGAGCTTTATGGGTGTGCCTCCGTTGGAACCAACCGGCCTTCTCCCGCTCGGGCGCCATGTCTGCGACCTTGACGAGATCCGGGCTGCCTTTGTGGACGCCACTCAGTTCGCGACTTCGACTAGTCGTGATCAGATCTACGCGGACTTCCTGAGCGCGCTCGAGTTCCTGCGCGAGAAGTTCGCCGTTGAACTCGTCGAAACGGTGTGGATTGGCGGCAGTTTCACCACTGAAAAGTTGGATCCCGAGGACATCGACGTGTCGTTCATCCTGAACGGAGTTGAGCACGATCAGCTGAGCGGGACCAAACGGGACAAGTTGAGCAAGCTGCTCCGAGTTGGGGGATTTGCTGCGCTCGATTTGTCGGTGGATGGGTTCATGATCGTCAGACATCTGATTGCCAATCCTTGGGCCGGCGCCGGTCTGACCGAAGAAGCAATCGCCCCCATGTCCAAGCGAGGAGCGTGGGACGATTGGTGGAGTCGCCATCGGACGAACGGTGCGAAAGATGAGCCACCAACGATCGAGGATGCGGCGCTGGTGAGAGGGTACTTGGAGGTGAATTTTTCGTGAACCGCGACGGTAAGTCGACCTCAGCGGCCGACCTATGGAATCGCCTTGAAGCCCTCGAGGACGAGGAGTCAGGCTCCGAAGCCTTCGGCCTGGGGGATCTGTCTGCCCTCCGCATGATGCAGCGTCAGCACGCCGAGTTCCATTTCGTGAACGCACGGTTCACAGGTGCATTGCCCGAGCGTCACGCCATCGGCGTCCGGGAGGCTACGGCTGCTCTCGGTTCGCTGCAAGACGTCCTCTCTGAAGTCGGTGCCGTGATCATGGCTCAGACGCCGAAGCGTGGACCGTTGCCGAATGAAGTCCTGGCCTCAACGGCTCTCAGATTCTCGCCGCAGGTGATGCCAGGATCGGTGATTTTCTCCTTGCGGCCAGCTCGTGAAACCGCACTAGTTCCGGTAGAGACGACGGTGCTTGACACGGCCATCAGCGAGGTCTTTGACCTCTTCGACCAAGTCGAGCGCCCCGTCTCGAGCCACGGCACCCTGGATTCGATCACGGGCGTCCTGCGACGTTTCGGTCCGCGCACGGCTCGACACCTTGCGCGCTTTGCATCCACCTTGCGCGAGAGTGATCTGAACTTGGATCTTGGCGTGGCTCGATCGGGGGCGAAGCTCCAATCAAGCCGCATCTCCACCGCCGGGGCTGGGTTCCTGCGTAAGCTCGCGAAGGACGCCACCTCCCGTACGGACGACGTCACAATCGTCGGCGAGGTATTCAATCTCGGCAAGGACAACAAGCACAAGGTTGATGACGTGGAGCGGGGTCGCATCGTCATTACGGCCTCAGATGAAGTCACCGACCTTCTGCACACCGCCTTCAAACAGTCGCCGGTGAGCATCGAAGCGAAGGAGACACAAACAGTGACTGCCGCCACGGGCGCGACGACCTACGCATACGAAGCGGTGACTGCCAGGATCCTGAAAAACGATGACCTCTGAGTCACCCCTTTCAGGCGCATACAGCGCTGGTAACTAGTCGTCCGCAGCAGTCACGTTTAGGGACTCGCACGGGCGCTCGAAGTACGCCGAGGGCGGTGAGGTCATGGGCGTCGACCGCGGCGTCGACTCCGTGCTCACGATGCTCCGGCCGCAGAAGCACGCGCTGACCGTCGACGACGTGCAGCGCACGGGCGGCCGCCAAGGCGTCTACGCCTTCCGAGCCCGGCTCGCCAACCACGAAAATCGACATGGTCAACAACCAGAACGGATAAACGCCGAGCGTGTTCGTCGAGATTGTCGTGAACGAGATTGAGCGGCGGTAGGGCTGGGCCCGCCGCTAGACGAACTACGCACGGCCCGGCGAGATGTCCTTCGTCGGGCCGTGGTGCGCGAGAATGCCCGTGTGGATCTTTTCAGCACAGAACTCCTCGTCGCGGGCGTGACCGGCGTCGGAGGCGTCCTGACGGTCATCCTGACGTCCCTCACGTCACGCGACAAGCGAAAATCCATTACTCAAGATCTCGCCATCCTCAAGACCATCGACGAGCAGCCACATGCCGACTGGGAGGCCGCGCGTGACGCGCTGCGCTCGTCTCTCGTGGACCGCATCCGCGACATCGCGGGGAACTCGGACAGGCGACGCAACGGGGTCGGCATCGTCCTGGGCGTGCTCTTCCTGGTGTCCGGTATCAGCCTCGGCGTCTACGTGGTCACGTCCGGCGGCTGGTGGCACGTACTTTGGCCTGTTGTAGTGACCTTGACCCTGTTCGGATGGGTCGGCGGGTGGGGATCGCTGAAGAAAGTGCCTCGCACCTCGACCGGCTCGGAGATCAAGGCTGATTCAAAAATCTCGACAGAGCAGCGGAAGGAACCATGAAGCGTTCGAACGCGGACAAGTCAGGCGACCCTGTCACGGGCGCGGCGCCGGTCAACAAATTCGGTACTCCGGGGCCAGAAGCTCGACGGCGATTCATCGAACTCGCCACCCCCGCGCTCGAGAAGCTCGCGGAACGGAACGGGATACCCAGGCCGAGGCTCAGCAGCGCATAGAGACGATCAAGTTGGCTCCCGCGCCGGACACAATTTGGCCATACTCGGCGGAAACGCGGTGTGGCTCTGGTGAGCCTAGACACCCCTAGTTCCCCGTGAATGCTGGGAACTCAGGGCATCCCTCGCGCTCGCGGCAGTCTAAACGGGTTCAAGCCCCGTTACTCACCCCCTGTTGGAAGGCCCCGAGTTCCCTGCACTTGCAAGTGCTGGGGAACTCGGGGCCTTCGTCGTTGGGCCGGGTCTGTGCGAAGACAGTCCGGCCGCATCCACGCGAGAGGCGCAGGTTCCCAGTGCCGGGAATCTGCGCCTCCCGCGTGCTTCTAGCGAGGCGCGGGGGCCTCGAGTTTTGGTGAGTCTGGGAGAGGCGATTCAGGAGGAGGCGGCTCAGTCAGCGGCGATTCGGCGACGGGTGGCTCCGGGATGCTGGGATCCGGGGCCGGCACGAGCGCTGCGGCTGGCATGCGGCTCGCCCAGAGGACCCCGAAGAGCACGATCGCGCCGCCGACGAGCTCGAGCGGGCCGGGCCGCTCCCCCAGCACGAGCCACGCTGTCGAGATGCCGACCACGGGGACGAGCATCGAGAACGGTGCGACGACGCCCGCCGGGTGGCGCTTCATGAGCCACACCCAGATTCCGGAGCCGAGAACCGTGCCGAGCACGATCGTGTAGACGAGCCCAACCCAGGCGGGAACCGCGGCAACAGTCCACGCCGTCGCGAGCGACGCCCAGATCTGTTCCGGCCCCTCCACGAGCAGCGAGACGGCGAGCATGGGGATGGGAGGCACCACGGCCATCCACATCGTCAGGTGCAGGGGCTTCGGCGGTTCGGCGAGTCGGCTCGAGATGTTGCCGATGGCCCAGCCGAACGCGCCGATCACCACGAGCACAAACGGCCACCAGCTTCCGGCGCCACCCCGGGCGACGCCGACCAGCAGCAGGCCGGCGACCGCGACCGCGATGCCGATGACTCGACGCGTCGTGAGCTTCTCGCGGAGGAAGATCGCGCCGAGCAGCACGGTGAACGGCGCCGACATCTGCAGCACGAGCGACGCGAGCCCCGTGGGGAAGCCCGCCGCCATACCGAGGTAGAGCCCGACGAACTGCAGGGTGCCGAAGCCGAGCCCGTACCCGACGAGCCACCGCAGCTTCACGTTCGGGCGCGGGATGAACAGGATCGTCGGGATCGCGAGCAGCCCGAAGCGCAGGGCGATGAGGAAGAACGGCGGGAACTGCTCGAGCGAGGCGTGGATGGCGAGGAAGTTCACACCCCAGAGGACTGCGACGAGGCAGGCGAGGGCGACATGACGAGGAGGCACGGGATCAGTGTGCGGCGCGCTCACCCTGAAGCACCAGTGATGATCCGTGACTGGTAACTGTAGGCTCCCTACGTGGAATTCCGTCACCTCGAGCTGCTCCGTGAGCTGTCGCTGCGGGGCACGCTCGCGGCGGTTGCCGAGGCCACGCACCGTACCCCCTCCGCCCTCTCGCAGCAGCTGAGGACCGCAGAGCGGGAGGTCGGCGCGAGCCTCGTCGAGCCGTTCTCCCGAGGGCTGCGCCTCACCGCTGCCGGGAGGATCCTCGCCGACGGCGCCGACGACGTGGGCCGGGCGCTCGCCGAGGTGCAGGCGAAGCTCGAGGCGAGCCTCGGCGAGCCGAGCGGCACCGTCTCGATCGGCGCGCTCCCGAGCGCCAGCGAGGCGCTTGTCCCCGGCCTGCTCCGCCGCACGGCGGGGTCGGCGATCCAGCTCGACCTCGACGACTTCGACCTCGCCGAGTCCGAGTACGCAGCGCGAACCCTCGACGCCGACATCGTCATCGGGCACAGCCTCACGGGAGACGTCCCGCGCGGGGCAGAGCACCTGCACACGCGAGTCCTCGCCCGGGAGCCGATCGACGTCGCCCTGCCGTCCGAGCATCCGCTGGCGCACCTCGACCACCTCGTCCCTGGCGATCTGCTCGGCACCACCTGGGTGGGTGTGCCCGTCGGTTACCCGTTCGACAGCATCCTGATCGCCGTCGAGAACGCCACGAGCACCAACCTCGATCGAGTGCAGCGGCTCCGCGACAACCGACTCGTTGAAGCGCTCGTCGCGACTGGCACGGGGCTCGCGCTGCTGCCGCGCTTCACGACTCGCCCGCGCCCGGGGGTGGTGCTGCGCCCGCTCGACGGCGTGCGGTCCGTGCGCAGCATCGTCGCCATCGCCCGTCCAGACCGTCAGGCGCGCTTCGCCGTGCGAACCGTCCTCGACCACCTCACCGCCGCGGGCGCCGACCTGGAGGCGGAGTTCGCGGAGGTCGACCCACCGCGTCCCTGACCAGCTCTAGTGATCGGACCCCAAGTGCATGCTGGATGCGGCGACAGAGGTGGCTTTCATCACGCAAGTTGGACAGCAGATCGGGCACGAGCCGTCAGCCGGCGTGCTTCAACGGTCAGCCGGCGCGCTTCGCGGACTCCGCGAAGGCGCGAATCCGGGCGTGGTCCTTGACGCCCGGGCTCGACTCGACCCCGCTCGACACGTCGACGCCCCAGGGCTCCGCCTCGCCGATCGCCTCGGCCACATTCCCCGGGTGCAGGCCGCCTGCCAGCAGCCAGCGCCCCTGAGGGCGACGACGGACGAGCTCCGAGAGGTCCCAGCGCTCGCCAGACCCCGGCTTCGGCGCATCCAGCAGCAGGAGTTCCTCACCGAACGCCCCGACGCGCAGCTCAGGGTCGTCGGCGAGCGAGGTGGCTCGCCAGATCCGCGGGAAGATCGTGCCGGCAGCTCGAACCTCATCGCCCGAGTAGGAGCCGTGCAGCTGCAGCACGTTCGCACCGACCGCTCCCGCGATCTCGGCGGCGTCCGTGGCCGGCATGTCGTGCACGACCAGCACCCGATCGACGCCAGCGGCAACGGAACCGAAGATCTTCCCGGCCTCCTCCGCGGAACGCCTGCGCGGGCTCGTGCGGCTCATCACGATGCCGACCGCGTCGGCTCCGCTCTCGACGGCAACCGCCGCTGACTCGACAGAATCCAGGCCACACACTTTGACGTACACGCGAGCATCATAGGGCGTGGATGCAGGAGAGGTCGCCTCGCTCCTCCGTGAGGTGTCAGCGCTGCGGAGCGCCCGCGGGTGCCGCAACCAGGTCGCGACGCCGCTTGGGCGCGATGAACTCGAGCAGGGAGAAGATCGCGAGCGCGACGAGGGCACCGGCGCCGGCTGCCCCCAGCGCGACGAGCAGGAAGCTCGACACCACTGAGAGGACGACGGAGGCGGACAGGCTCACGATGCTCAGAGCGACGAGGAGCAGGAGGATGGCGGCGGCCAGCACTCCCCAGCGCGTGCGGTTGAGCAGGCGCGGCCGCACGGATCGGACGATGCGCAGCGCGATTCCGACGCCGATGACCATGCCCCAGAAGGCGAACCGCGCGACCGTCTCATGGGTCAGGGTCTCCCCGAAGACGTCGATCATGGCCCTATTCTCGCGGGCCGCGCCGCACCACGCCAGCGAGCGCGGACGCTCCGGCGCGTCGAGCAGCTCAGTCGCGCACTGCGGCCAGTCGGAACCGCCGCTGCGTGACGATGATCGGCCGCGCCGCGTCCAGGCGACGCAGCGTGCTGATGTTGGCGTCGACCTCGAAGCCTGGGACATCCCATGGCACCAGGGCCATGTACTCGACCAGCGCACGTGCATCCGCGAACGTCATCCGCCCAGCCCACTCGTCGGCGAGCTCGATGCGGAGCCCGGCGGCTGCCACCTCGCTGCTCGCGTTCGCCAGCGTCACGTCGTCGTGCAGCGGGTCGCCGCCGAACCACTCTCGGAGCTCGTGCGCTTCCCGTCCGTCAACCTGCTGGGTCAGGAACCGCCCGCCCGGGGCGAGCACACGGGCGACTTCCCCGGCGTCGAAGGACTCGTGGCGGCACACGACGAGGTCCAGCGACGCGTCTTCGAACGGCAGGGAGTCACCCGCCTCGGAGTCGTACCGGTGCACGCCAACACCGAACGGCGCCAGGTTCCGCCTCGCGATCTCGATATTCGGCTCCCACCCCTCGGTTGCCGCGATGGAGAGGGACTCCGCGGCGGCACCGAGGTCGCCGATGAGCTCGATGAGCCGCTCGCCGCCTCCCGTGCCGAGGTCGGCGACCCGCGTGGCAGACGCCATCGCGGCACGGCACTCGGCGGTGAAGTCCCAGTGGGGTTCGTCGGCGGTCATGCGCCCGTCCAGGACGGAGAAGTCCCAGCCGACCATGGCGGCGGCGTGCGCAGCTCGCCATTCCTGCGGGCGGGAGCATTCGTCATCGGTCACAGGGGCACCCTAGCGAGGAGCGCCAGCATCGAGCCAGGAGACCCTCTCGAGGACACCTCGTAGGCTCACGTCATGACCGCTTTCGAACTCGCATCCGCCCGGCCCGTCTCGGAAGGCGAACTCGAGCTCGTCGAAGCCGCCCGATCCACGATCGATGCGACAACGGATGCTGGGCCGGATGAGGACGGCATCCACACGGTAGGGGCTGCCGTGCGCGCGGCGGACGGCCGGGTGCACGTCGGCGTGAACCTGCACCATTTCACGGGCGGACCCTGCGCCGAGCTGGTGGCGCTCGGCTCGGCCCGCGCCGCTGGTGCCCTCGAGCTGACGCACATCGTCGCCGTCGCGAACCACGGCCGCGGGGTCATGAGCCCTTGCGGGCGTGACCGCCAGGTGCTCGCCGACCACTACCCCGACATACGGGTGATCCTGCCCGGGCCCGACGGCCTGATCAGCGTGATCGCACGCGAACTCCTGCCCCTCGCCTACGACCACGCCTCAGCGCAGGTCTAGCCGCCGGTCCCCGTCCAGCCGCCCTGCGACACAATGAGCGGATGGAGATGTCGCGGGAGAACTTCGAGGCCCTGGTCGTCGACGAGCTCGACGAGCTGCCGGACGAGATGGTCGACGGCCTCGACAACTTGATCTTCGTCGTCGAGGACCGGCCAGAGGACGGCTCGCTCGACCTGCTCGGTGTCTACGAGGGATTCGCGCTCACGGATCGCGGTCAGTACGGCTTCGGCGAGCTACCCGACCGCATCGTGCTGTTCCGCGAACCGCTCCTGTCGATCTGCGACGACGAGGAGACCCTCCGCGACGAGGTGCATACGACGCTCGTGCACGAGATCGCCCACTTCTACGGCATCGACGACGCGCAGCTCCTCGAGCTGGGCTGGGCGTAGAGCCTCCCGAGTCGCGCGTCCCCGATACGCTTCCCGGATGCAGCAGACGCCACCAGCCCGCGGGCCCCTCCGGCCAGGACGCCTCCTCTGGGGAATCGTCCTCGTCCTGGCGGCACCAGCTTTCGCACTGTGGATGGCCGTGACCGGTCTGCTCTCGGCGCTTGCTGCCGCGAGCATCACGGTCGACACCGTCGGGCCCATCCCACCGCTCGTCGAGGCCGGGCAGACGCTTCTCTCCGCGTTCGCTTTCTGGGCGATGTTCGTCTCGGCAGGTGCCGGCCTCGTCGTGCTGATCCTGCTCGGGTCGCGGAGCATCCAGGCTGCTCGTCGCACACCAGGCGCGGCCGGTCCGACGTTCGGCTCCGTGCTCTGGGGGTGGGCATTTGCGATCCCCCTCGCGACGGGTGTCGGCGCGCTCGCCGGTCTCCTGCTGCGGCCGGTCGCCGACAGCATCGGCACCGACCTCTCCCTCGACGCCGGTCCCGGCACCAGCATCGACTACGACGATGCCGTCTACGGCCTCATCGTCGGTAGCACCTGGCTGCTCGCAGCGCTGGTGGGGCTGGTCATCGCAGTGATCTTCACCGTGCGCTACGTGCGCGCTCGCCGCCAGCAGAGCTCAGACCAGGCGGGCACCGGCCCGCGCTGACGGCGCCTCGCGACGCCGCAAAAACCCCGTCACGCGCCGGGCGCGGCCTCGATGATGACGTCGGCGAGCAGGAACGGCGCATTGCGTCGCCAATGCTCGCGCTCTTGAGCCGCCCACATCTCCCAGAACTCTTCGAAGACGCCGACATCTGCAGGACGCGAGAGCGCCCGCGGCTTCCGGTGGGCCTCGTCGAGCTCTATCCACACGCTCGTCGTCGCGAGCGGCGCGCTCTCGTGCGACAGCGAACCGCAGCCCTCGACGATGAGCGGCGCGGAGCCGTCGAGGTCCCGCCACGGACCGGGCGCATCCGCCGCCCAATCCCAGCTCTCATAGCCGGGGCGGTGCTGGGACCCCGGCTGCTCGGGACTCAGCATGTCGCGGTGCACCGCCTGCGAGGCGGCAGCGAGGCCACCCCAGCCCGGGTAGGCGTCGTCGAGGGACACCAGCTGCGCGCTCTCGAAGCCGCGCGCCCGAAACTCCGCCAGCAGCTCCCCCGCGAGCGTCGTCTTGCCCGAGCCCGAACCGCCGTCGATGAGCACAACCGGGCGCGACCCGCGGGCGTCCACCAGCACGCGGTCCAGCAGCGCCGCGACCCTGCTCACGCGCTGCCCACGAGCCGGTACGACCCCGCCGCGACGGCCACACCGATGGCCGCGCCGGCGATCACCACCGCCGCAAGCACGAGAACGAGGTCTCGCCAGCCGAGACGTGAGGGGCGAGCCCACGTCCGCGTGATGTCCTCAGCGCCGAAGCCGCGAGCCTCCATGACGGTCGCGAGTGTCCCTGCCCGTCGCAGCGCGAGGGCCAGCAGCGCGAACGCCATCGTCATGAACCGTCGGATGGCACCGGAGTCGCCGAGACCGCGAGCGCGGCGCGCCTGGCTCATCGCCGTCCAGTCGTCGCGGAACACGGCGAAGAGGCGGATGCCCGCGAGCGCCGACACCACGAACCTCGCCGGGAGGTGCGCGACCTGCGCGAGGCCGTCGGCGAGGCGGGTCGGGTCGATGCGGCTCAACGCGACGAGCGTCGGCACGCCGATCGCGAGCACGCGCACGCCGACGGCGATCGCGAGCTGGATGGAGTTGTCGGTGATGTTCGCGTAGAGGAACTGCCCGTAGCTCGCCCCGCCGGGCTTGGCGTACAGCAGCATGCTCGTGGCGGAGACGGGGGCGGCGATGAGGAGGATCCAGCTCGATCGCAGGACCTCCATGGGGCGCACGCCGGCGACGCCGAAGGCGAGGAGCGAGAGCGTCAGCGCGACGGCCGCCGAGACGACGTCGAGCGTCGTCAGCAGGGGTATCGAGTACAGCACCGCCGCCAGGAACGGCGTGACCGGGTTCACGCGGTCGAGGAACCGTCCGCCGACGGGGAGCACCTCGAGCGGCACGCCGTCGGCGTCGACCTGGGGCGACCTTGCCGACCATGCCGGGCGGGAACCCGCCGAGGGGACGCCCGCGCCGCTGCCGCTCATGCTGGCACCTTCTCATTCTTGCGGTCGTGGGCTTCGATGCGGATGCGCTGGTCGCCGAGCACACGCACGAGCTGCTCGTCGTGGGTCACGGAGACCAGCGAGTGCCCCTCGGAGACGAGGCGAGACATGATCGTGACGAGCTCCGTCCAGGTCCTGCGGTCCTGCCCGAAGGTGGGCTCGTCGAAGATGAGCACCCGAGGCGCTGTCGCGAGGACCGTCGCGACGGACAGCCGACGCTGCTCACCGCCGGAGAGCGTGAAGGGGTGCGCTTCCGCGAGGTGCGAGAGGCGCAGCGCCGCGAGCAGCTCGTCGACGCGTTCGCTCGTCTCGCGTCTGCCCCGCCCCACCGCATCCGGTCCCACCTCGAGCTCGCGCCGCACCGTGCCGGCGACGAACTGGTGCTCGGGCTGCTGGAAGACCGTGCCGATCCTCGTCAGCAGCTGACGGGAACGCCAGGCAGAAGGATGCGGGCCGACCGGGCCCGCAGCGCGGAACCTGCCGAGTGCCCAGCCACCCCGTCGACGGTCAGCGTCTTCGCCAGCTTCACGCAGGGCACTGCTCGCACGCACGTCGCCCGCGACCGGCTTGAGCAGGCCAGCGAGCGTCAGCGCCAGCGTCGTCTTGCCCGCGCCGTTGGGCCCGAGCACCACCGTCGATTCCCCCGCCCGCAGCGTCGCGCCGAACTGCGTGTGCAGCGGATAGTCGGCACGCCCGAACCCCAGGCCGTCGGCGACGAGCAGGTCCTCGCCCGGGGCGCGCTCGCCCCGGGGAACCGTGGGTTCGTGGCCGCCTATCCACACACCCGCCGCGAGGAGCGACTCCCGCTGCTCCTCCAGGATCACGTCAGGGGCACCGTCTGCGAGCAGGTGCTGCTCAGTGCCGAGCACGACGACCCGGTCGACGCTCGAACGCCACACATCCACCCGATGCTCGATGACGATGAGCGTCGCGCCGGTGACCTCGGCGGCACGCACAACCGCCTCGCGAACCTCCTCGACACCGGCCGGGTCGAGGTTCGCGGTCGGCTCGTCGAGCAGGATGAGGTTCGGCCGCATCGCGAGCACGCCCGCGATCGCGAGGCGCTGGCGCTCACCGCCGGACAGCTGCGCGGTCGAGCGGTCGAGCGGCATCCGCAGCCCGACGGCGTCGAGCGCCTCGCGCACCCGAACCCAGGTCTCGGCGCGCGGCACACCGAGGTTCTCGCAGCCGAAGGCGACGTCGTCGCCGATGCGGGCGAGCACCGTGTTCGCCTGCGGATCCTGCAGGACCAGCCCCACCGCGCCGCGGGCATCCGTCGGATGCCTGCCGTCGACCAGCAGCGAGCCGAGCTCCTGCCCGTCGTCCTCGTGGTCGCCGAGCACCCCGGCAAGAGCCGCCAGGAGCGTCGACTTGCCCGCCCCCGACGGCCCGAGCAGCAGCACAGCTTCTCCGGGCTCGATCGTCAGGTCGAGCTGGCTGACCGCCAGCTTCGCCCGGTCGGCGTGGCGCCAGCCCCACCCCCTCGCCTCGACTCTCGCGCCCACGAGCGCTAGCCGATTCGCTTCGCGCTTCTGCCCGCCGCGAAGCGGTTCAGCGCGCCCGTCGCGGCGAGCGCTCGCGTGAGCAGCCAGCCGACGACTCCGGCCAGGACCGCACCTGAGACCACGACGGCGACGAGGTAGATCGTCAGGAATTCAGGGCCCTTCTCGATGTTCGCGCTGAGGAACAGCTCGAGCACCCACGCGGCCACGGCAGCACCCGCGCCCGCGAGCATCGCGACGCTCAGACCGAAGCGCCTGTAGAGGAAGAGCGCGAAGATGAGCTCGGCACCGAGGCCCTGCGCGATACCCGAGTAGACGGTCTCGATCGACCACTGGCTGCCGAGCAGCATGGAGACGCACGCCGCGAGCACCTCGACGAAGAGCGCAGCCCCCGGCTTGCGGATGATGAGCCCGCCCAGCACGCCGCCGAGCAGCCAGATGCCGACCGCTATGCCGCCGATCCCCGGAGTGAACGCATCCATCGCCACGAACCAGGCGTAGCCGACGCTGTTCCAGAAGATGAAGATGAGGCCCGTCGCGACACCGAGAACGGCCGCCGTGACGATGTCGATGACCCGCCAGCGGAAGCGGCTCTTCGGCGCCTTCGCCTGAGCCGGAACCTGCGCTGCCGCAGTCGGAGATGGAGTCGAGGAAGTTGTCATGCTGTGTGCCCTTTCGAGTGAAAGTGCACGGGCGCAGAGCCGTGGGCGACCCTGCTCGGAGATGTGCCTCCCTGCGCTGGCATTACCCAGATCAGGTTTGACGGTCGAAGGCTTGAGCCTTCCTCTCAGCCCGGACTACCGGACTCCCGTGAACACCCCGAGTATAGGCCGTACCGCGGCCGGAGCTACTTCTTGAGCGCCTTGATGAGTCGCGGGAGGGCGTGCCCGACCGTCCACACCAGCGGAATCGACACGACGAGCAGCGTGATGATGTTCGGACGGAAGCTCGTGCCGAACTCGTCATCGACGTACGCGCCGACCGGCACGGCCATCCCGCCGCCACCGCCGCCCGACGAGTTCTCCTGACCCTCCTCAGTGCTCTCACCACCGCCGTAGCCGTACGAGACGAGAGCGACCGGAAGGATCGTGGACTTGCCGAGTTCCACCTTCTCGCCATAGGCGAGTGTGACGCCGAGCTTCTTGACCGAGTCCGTGAGGTTCTGTGTGAGGTTCGTCATGCGGCCAGCGTAGGTCGTCGACATGCCTGCCAACCAGGAGAAGTCCTGTGTGCTTGCGGGCGAGAGCGCTCCCACCCTTTGGTAGCTTTAGTGCCTGCATCCACACGCGATGTTCTTCGATGAAGCAATAGGAGCGTGCATGAAAACGTGGCCCGGAAATGCCTACCCCCTCGGAGCGACGTTCGATGGAAGTGGCACCAACTTCGCGATCTTCAGCGAGGCCGCCCACAAGGTCGAGCTGTGCCTCTTCGATGACGACGGCAACGAGGAACGGGTGAGGCTCCACGAGCAGGACGCGCACGTCTGGCATGCCTACCTCCCTCACGTGCAGCCAGGCCAGCAGTACGGCTACCGGATGCACGGCGACTACGACCCGATCAACGGAAGCCGCTGCAACCCGGCGAAGCTCCTCCTCGACCCGTACGCGAAGGCGACGACGGGCGACATCGACTGGGACCAGTCGCTCTTCAGCTACAACTTCGGCGACCCCGACTCGTTCAACGACCTCGACTCAGCGCCCCACATGATGAAGGGCGTTGTCATCAACCCCTACTTCGACTGGGCTGGCGACCGTAAGCCCGGCATCCCCTACAACGAGTCCCTCATCTACGAGGCGCACGTCAAGGGGCTCACCGAGCTGCACCCGGACGTGCCGGAGGAGATCCGCGGCACGTACGCCGGCATCGCGCACCCCGCGATCGTGGAGCACCTCAAGCGGCTCGGCGTCACCGCCATCGAGCTCATGCCCGTGCACCAGTTCGTGCAGGACAGCACCCTCATCGAGAAGGGCCTCCGCAACTACTGGGGGTACAACACCATCTCGTTCCTCGCCCCGCACGCCGACTACGCCTCCCAGGGCACGGCAGGCCAGCAGGTGCAGGAGTTCAAGTCGATGGTGCGCACGCTGCACGCCAACAACATCGAGGTCATCCTCGACGTCGTCTACAACCACACGGCAGAAGGCAACCACCTCGGCCCGACCCTCAGCTTCCGCGGCATCGACAACGCCGCCTACTACCGGCTCGAGGAAGACGACAAGCGGTACTACACCGACTACACGGGCACCGGCAACTCGCTCAACATGCGCCACCCGCACTCGCTGCAGCTCATCATGGACTCGCTGCGCTACTGGGTCACCGAGATGCACGTCGACGGCTTCCGCTTCGACCTCGCCTCCACCCTCGCCCGCGAGCTCCACGACGTCGACAAGCTGTCCACCTTCTTCGACCTCGTGCAGCAGGACCCGGTGGTCTCGCAGGTGAAGCTCATCGCCGAGCCGTGGGACGTCGGCCCCGGCGGCTACCAGGTCGGCAACTTCCCACCGCAGTGGACAGAGTGGAACGGCAAGTACCGCGACACCGTGCGCGACTTCTGGCGAGGCGAGCCATCGACGCTTGGCGAGTTCGCGAGCCGCATCACCGGATCCGCCGACCTCTACGAGCACTCCGGACGCCGCCCCTTCGCCTCCATCAACTTCGTCACGGCCCACGACGGCTTCACGCTGAGAGACCTCGTCTCCTACAACGAGAAGCACAACGACGCCAACGGCGAGAACGGGAACGACGGCGAGAGCCACAACCGCTCCTACAACCTCGGCGTCGAGGGCCCGACCGATGACCCCGAGATCAACGCCATGCGCGCCCGGCAGCAGCGCAACATCATCGCGACGATGCTGCTCAGCCAGGGCGTGCCCATGCTCCTCCACGGCGACGAGCTGGGGCGCACGCAGAACGGCAACAACAACACGTACGCGCAGGACAGCGAGATCAGCTGGGTGCACTGGGAGAACGCCGACGAGCCGCTCGTCGAGTTCACGCGGGCCGTCGCGCAGCTGCGCGCCGACCACCCGACGTTCCGTCGACGCCGCTTCTTCAACGGCCGCGTCGAGGAGCGCGCCGAAGGATCCGCGCTGCCCGACATCGTGTGGCTCTCGACCGACGGCACGCAGATGGCATCCGAAGACTGGAACGCGGAGTTCGTGAAGTCGATGGGCATGTTCCTCAACGGCAACGCCATCGCCGGGCGCGACGAGCGGGGCGAGGAGATCACCGATGTGAGCTTCATGGTCTACTTCAACGCCAGCGAGACAGTCGTCGAGGCGACCATCCCGAGCGTCGAGATCACCTCCCACTGGGACATCGTCATCGACACCTCCGGCATGCACACCGACCTCGAGGCCGTCGAGCCGGGAGCAACCATCCCGCTCGAGCCGCGCTCGCTCGTCGTCTTGCGCGAAGCGGAGCTCAACGAGAAGCCAGACCATTCAGTTGCCGCTTCCGTCGCCGCGATGACAACCCCCATCCCCATCATCACGCGGCCGCCCCTCGGCAGCTGACCCAGCCAGAGCCATCTCAGAAGCACCTCGCGCCACGGAGACCATGATGCGGATCCCATCCAGCACGTACCGATTCCAACTGACGTCGGAGTTCGACCTCGACGCCGCCACCGAGCAGCTTCCCTACCTGGAGCGGCTCGGCGTGGGATGGGTGTACCTCTCGCCCATCCTCCAGGCGACCCCAGGCAGCACGCACGGCTACGACGTCGTCGACCCCTCGAAGGTCGACGACGAACGTGGCGGGCGCGAGGGGCTCGAGCGGTTCTCCGCGAAGGCCCGCGAGCTGGGCCTCGGCGTGCTCGTCGACATCGTCCCGAACCACATGGGAGTCGGAACACCACGTGACAACCCGTGGTGGTGGGATGTGCTCAAGCACGGCCAGCAGGCCGCCCACGCAGAGTCCTTCGACATCGACTGGGAGGCGGGCGGCGGCAAGCTCCTCATCCCCACGGTCGGCGACGACGACATGCCCAGGGAGCGAGGCGACGCGATCGCCAACGTGACCGTCGACACCGAGGCCGGCGTGCTGCGCTACCACTCCACCGAGTACCCGCTCGCGGAAGGCTCGGCACCCGAAGGCGCATCGGTGCGGGAAGTGCTCGACAACCAGCACTACCAGCTCATCCACTGGCGCCAAGGCGACAGCCGCCTCAACTACCGCCGCTTCTTCACCATCACCTCGCTCGCGGGCATCCGCGTCGAAGACGAGCACGTGTTCGAGGAAGCCCACGCGGAGATCCTCGACTGGATGCGTCACCGCCTCGTCGACGGGCTCCGGATCGACCACCCGGACGGGCTCCGCGACCCGGGCGGCTACCTGCGCCACCTCGCCGACCGAACGCGCGGAGCGTATGTGCTCGTCGAGAAGATCCTCGAGGGCGACGAGGCACTGCCCGCCGATTGGCGCACGGCAGGAACGACCGGCTACGACGCGCTCGGCCAGATCGACCGGGTGCTCGTCGACGCCGACGCCGAAGAACCGCTCGACGAGCTCGCGGCGGGAGCGGACGGCGACCCGGTCGACTGGGAGCAGCTCATCCACGAGGCGAAGCGCGCCGTGGCCGACGTGTCCCTGAACGCCGAGATCCGCCGCATCGCACGGGAACTGCGCGCGACGGGCCTCGAGGACGACCTCATCGAGGACTCCGTCGCCGAGATCGCCGCCCACTTCAGCGTGTACCGCAGCTACCTTCCGACGGGTGCGAACCACCTCACCGACGCGGCCAAGGCCGCCACCGAGCAGCGACCGGACCTCGCGGCGTCGATCGCCCGCGTCCTGCCGTTCCTCGAGGCACCAGAAGCCGAGGCCGCGCTGCGCCTGCAGCAGACCACCGGCATGATCATGGCGAAGGCCGTCGAAGACCGCTCGTTCTACCGCTACGCACGCCTCACCTCACTCAACGAGGTCGGCGGCGACCCCAACGTCTTCTCCATCACCCCGGAGCGGTTCCACGAGCTCCAGAGTGCACGGGCCCGCGACTGGCCAGACGCCATGACCACGCTGTCGACCCACGACACGAAGCGCGGCGAGGACACTCGCGCCCGCATCACCGCCCTCAGCGAGGTCCCCGAGTTCTGGGCGGAGAGCGTCGCCGAGCTCCAGAATGTGGCCCCCATCGACGACAACGCGTTCGCGCAGCTTACCTGGCAAGCGATCGTCGGCGCGTGGCCCGCATCTCGCGAGCGCCTCACCGACTACCTCGAGAAGGCTGCACGCGAAGCCGACCTGCACACGAGCTGGACCAACCCGAACGAGACGTTCGAGGGGCAGCTGCACGCGGCCGTCGACGCCGTCTTCGACAACCCCGTCGCGTCGAACGTCGTCCAGAACGTCGTCGCCGAGACGCAGGAGGCGGGCTGGTCGAACTCGCTGACCGCGAAGATCGTGCAGCTCACGATGCCGGGTATCCCCGACGTCTACCAGGGCACGGAGCTCTGGACGCGCACGCTCGTCGACCCAGACAACCGGCAGAGTGTCGACTACTCGTCGCGCACCGCGGCGCTCGACGCGATCCTGCACGGAGCGGTCCCCGCGATCGACGACTCCGGTGCTGCGAAGCTCCTCGTGACCGCGGCCTGCCTGCGCCTGCGCCGCAGCCGACCGGAGCTCTTCACCGAGTACGAGGGCATCACCGCCGACGGCCCAGCGGCAGAGCACGCGCTCGCGTTCTCGCGGGGCGGGGCCATCACGATCGGCACGCGCCTTCCCATCGGCCTCGAGCAAGGCGGCGGATGGATCGGCACGACCATCCCCCTCCCCGAGGGCGAATGGATCGACCAGCTCACCGCCGCGGTCTTCACGGGTGGCAAGGACGTCCCGCTCGCCGCCCTCCTGCAGCAGTACCCCGTGGCGCTGCTCGCAAGGTCCTAGCCGGCACCCGCATCCACACCACCTCGCTTCCCACCAAGGAGTTCTCTGTGCGCGATTCCCGCTTCGATGTCTGGGCACCACACGCCGAGACGCTAGCCCTGCACCTCGACGGCACCGAGCTGCCGATGCGGCGCACCGACGGCGACTGGTGGGTACCGGACGCGGAGCTCGAGCTCGACGAGGACACCCACGACTACGGGTACCTCGTCAACGGCGACCCGACCCCCATCCCGGACCCTCGCTCGCGGTGGCAGCCGGACGGCGTGCACGGCCTCTCGCGCACCTTCGACGCCGACCGGCACCCGTGGGTGGACGGCGACTGGACCGGCCGCCCGCTGGCAGGGTCCGTCATCATCGAGGTGCACATCGGCACCTTCACGCCCGAGGGCACGCTCGACTCGGCGATCGATCGCCTGGATCACCTGCAGCAGCTCGGGGTCGACTTCGTCGAGGTCATGCCCGTCAACGCGTTCAGCGGCACCCACGGCTGGGGCTACGACGGCGTCGACTGGTTCGCCGTCCATGAGGGCTACGGCGGACCAGCCGCCTACCAGCGCTTCGTCGAGGCCTGCCACGAGCGTGGCATCGGCGTCATCCAGGACGTCGTCTACAACCACCTCGGGCCTTCCGGCAACTACCTGGGCAAGTTCGGGCCGTACCTCTCCGATCACCACGCCACGGCGTGGGGCGACACCGTCAACCTCGACGGGGAGAACTCCGACGAGGTTCGCGCCTTCATCCGCGCCAACGTGGCCATGTGGCTGCGCGACTTCCACGTCGACGGGCTCCGGCTCGACGCCGTCCACGCCCTCATCGACGACCGGGCCGTGCACATCCTCGAGGAGCTGGCCCTGGACGTCGACGAGCTCGAAGCGCACCTCGGTCGCCCGCTGACCCTCATCGCCGAGTCCGACCTCAACAACCCACGCCTCATCACGTCAGACGAGGCAGGCGGCTACGGACTCGACGCCCAGTGGTCGGACGACTTCCACCACGCCGTGCACGTCAACCTGACCGGGGAGACCAGCGGCTACTACGCCGACTTCGAGGGTCTCGATGCCCTCGCGAAGGTGCTCGAGAAGGGGTTCTTCCACGACGGCACGCTGTCGAGCTTCCGAGGTCGCCATCACGGTCGCCCCCTTCCGGCTCGCACGCGCGCCTGGCGGCTCGTCGTCTCGTCGCAGAATCACGACCAGATCGGCAACCGGGCCATCGGCGACCGCCTCACGGCGACGCTCTCCCCCGGCCAGCTGGCCATCGCGGCCACGCTCGAGCTGACCGCGCCCTTCACACCCATGCTCTTCATGGGCGAGGAGTGGGGCGCCACGACCCCCTTCCAGTTCTTCTCCTCCCACCCGGAGCCGGAGCTGGCGAAGGCGACAACCGAGGGGCGCATCGGCGAGTTCGCGCGCATGGGCTGGGACGCCGCCGTCGTTCCGAACCCGCAAGACGTCGCGACGTTCGAGCGGTCGAAGCTCGACTGGAGCGAGCTCGAGAAGCCGGAGCACGCCCAGCTCCTCGAGACCTACCGCGAGCTCATCGCACTCCGCAGGCGGGAAGCGGACATCACCACGCCCTGGATCGATGCGAGCAGCGTCGAGGCGTCACAGGAAGACGGCACGCTGGTCATCACGCGTGGCGGTCTTGTCATCGCCGTGAACTTCTCGGCAGACGAGCGGGACCTGCGAGTCGACCGAGCCACCGAGGTGCTCTTCTCCACGGACGCACGG
The DNA here is from genome assembly GCF_015351275.1 of Pseudoclavibacter sp. VKM Ac-2867. Classification (NCBI taxonomy): domain Bacteria; kingdom Bacillati; phylum Actinomycetota; class Actinomycetes; order Micrococcales; family Microbacteriaceae; genus Pseudoclavibacter; species Pseudoclavibacter sp. VKM Ac-2867. Next base: position 29,129 of record NZ_JADKSL010000020.1, on the reverse strand, counting down.
GCCACGCTCGGCCAGAGCTCCGGCACCGTCACGGGCGCACCGGTGGGCGCGTCCGCCGTCCCGCTCCGCCTCCCAGCTGAGAGCGCCGCCGTCATCCGCGTCAGCTAGTTCCCGCCCGACTGCGCGGAGGTCCGGGCGGGAACGCCGCTCAGCGAGCCGGGAGCGCCGCAGAGTCGGCGGCGGCCCGCGCTGACCAACATCAGTGCACATTCGGACGCAGCCGACCAGAAACCGGCACAACCGCCGGAACCTGCACTGAAGTTGGACACAGTCACCGCGAACCGAGCCCGGAACCGGGGCGGGGAAGGCCGGAGCGGGGCGATGTTCTCGTGGTCATCGCAGTGCCTCGGCGTACCCTGTCGCGCATGTGCAGAAACATCACAGAGCTGCGCGGGCTCGAACCAGCCGCGAACGACAACGAGATCGAAGCCGCCGCCCGCCAGTACGTGCGCAAGGTCTCCGGCATCACGCACCCGACAGCGCGCACACGCGAGGCCTTCGAGAAGGCGGTCCGCGAGATCGCGCACATCACCGAGCACCTCCTCGAGGACCTCCCGGAACGGCGCCAGCCGCCGAAGACCGTGCCGCCGCTGCGTCGCCCAGAGGTGCAGGCCCGCATCTCGGCCCGGGAAGCGGGCGGGGCAAGCAGTGCCACCACGACAAGCGGCGCACAGGCGGCGTCCTAGGCGCGCACACCCGACGGGCCTGCCGTCTCAGTGCTGGTTCGGGGCCTCATCCTGCTTGCGATTCGCGCGTTCGCTGATGCCGACCGTGCCGTCGCTGCGTTCCCCGCGGCCGAGCAGCGACGCCGGTCGAAGCGCGAACTTCCCGAAGCGGGCGACCGCCTGGTCGACGGCGCGCTCCGCCGCCTCCCAGTCGTCGTCTTCCTCCGCCCCGAAGAGCGACAGCTGCCCCGAGCTCCCTGCCTCCACGAGCCGCTCAGCACGCACGCCGATGAGGCGCACCGGCCTGGGCGGCACGAGAGCCGCGCGCAGCATCTCCCGCGCGGCGAGGTACAGCGAGTGGCCGACATCGCTGGGCTCGCCGAGCGTGTGCGAGCGCGTGATCGTCGAGAAATCGGACCAGCGCAGCTTGATGCCGACCTGGCGCGCCTGCAGCCCCGCGCGACGCAGGCGCGTCGCCACCGCATCCGCCTGAGCCCGCACCTCGCGCTCCAGGAAGACGAAGTCGGTCACGTCCTCCAGGAAAGTCTGCTCGTGGCTGATCGACTTCTCACGGCTCGCCTCCTCGACTCCCCGCTCGTCCCTCCCCCACGCGAGTGCGTGCAGCTTGCCCGCCCCCGCCTTGCCGACCGCCCGCTCCAGCACGGGCCTCGGCGTGTGCGCGAGGTCGAAGACCGTGTGGATGCCGATGCCGCGCAGCTTCGCCTCGCTCTTCTCGCCCACACCCCAGAGCGCGCCGACCGGCAGGTGGTGCAGGAACGGGATCGTCTCCTCGTGCGGGATCACGAGCATGCCGTCCGGTTTGCACTTGCCGGACGCGAGCTTCGCCACGAACTTGGTGGATGCGGCACCCACCGAGCAGGTCAGCCCCGTCTGCGCCTTCACCCGCGCGCGAAGGCTCGCCGCGATCTCACCCGGCGAGCCGAACAGCAGGCTCGCGCCGGACACGTCGAGAAACGCCTCGTCGATCGAGAGCGGCTCGACGAGCGGCGTGAACTCGCGGAAGATCTCCATGACCTGCTGCGAAGCAGCACGGTACTTGCCCATATTGCCCTGCAGCACCACCGCCTCCGGGCAGCGGGCGATCGCCTGATGCATCGGCATGGCGCTCCGGACGCCCCTGGCCCGCGCCTCGTAGCTGGCGCTCGACACCACGCCCCGCTCCCGAGTGCCGCCGACGATCACCGGCTTGCCGACGAGATCGGGCCGCTCGAGCAGCTCGACGGCCACGAAGAACGCGTCCATGTCGACATGGAGGATGCTCGCGGACGCGTCGCGGTCGGACGCCGCACCTGTCTGCCGCACCCCCATGTCTTTCCTGGTCATGCATCCATTGTGCGTCGCCCCACCGACATCTGCTGGACGCTCTGCGCGAATAGACTCTGCGCATGCAGCTGAACGAGTCTCGCGCCTGGACCGCCTTCTACGCACCCGGAACCCCGAAGGACATCGAAGTCCCCACAGGATCACTCCCAGACATGCTCGCGGAGATCGCCGAGCGATTCCCGGACAAGCCCGCGATCGAGTTCTTCGGCGCCCAGACGACCTTCTCGGAGCTGCAGGACCAGGTGCTGCGGTTCGCGCAGGGCCTCCGCCGGATCGGGGTGAAGCGAGGCGACAGGGTGGCTCTCATCATGCCGAACGCGCCGCAGCATGTCGTCGCCTTCTACGCGGTGCTGCGGCTCGGCGCCGTCGTCGTGGAGCACAACCCGCTGTACACGCGCGACGAGCTCCGGACTCAGTTCGAAGACCACGGTGCCGAGATCGTCATCGCCTGGGACAAGGCCGCTCCGACCGTGCAGTCCCTGCCCCACAGCCTCGGCATCCGCCACGTCATCGCCGTCGATGTGACGAAGGGCATGCCGCTGAAGACGCAGCTGCTCCTCCGCCTGCCGATCGCCAAGGCGCGCGCGTCGCGCGCCAAGCTCAGCGCCAAGGCTCCGGGAACGGTGCCGTTCGAGAAGCTCGCGAAGCAGCAGCTCCTCGATGCGAGCATCCCGACGCCCGGACCCGAGGATCTCGCGAGCCTGCAGTACACGAGCGGGACGACCGGCCACCCCAAGGGCGCCATGCTCACGCACCGCAACCTGTGGTCCAACGCCCGTCAGGGCGCGGCGTGGATGCCCGAGTTCACGGCAGGCAACGAGACCATCTACGGCGTCCTCCCCATGTTCCACGCGTTCGGCGTGCTGCTGTCGGTCATCTACTCCGTGAGCGTCGGCGCGAAGGCCGTGCTCTTCCCGACGTTCGACCCCGAGCTCGTCATCGAGGCGTCCAAGAAGTCGCCGGCGACGTTCATCCCTGCCGTCCCGCCCATGTACGACCGGCTCGCTCGCGTCGCGAAGGACGGCAAGCTCGACCTCTCCGGCGTCATCTACGCGATCTCCGGCGCGATGACGCTCAACGACGGCATCGTGCACCGGTGGGAGGCCGTCGCAGGCGGACAGCTCGTCGAGGGCTACGGCCTCACGGAGACCTCCCCCGTGGCGCTCGGAAACCCCTTCACCGACAAGCGCAAGACCGGCACCATCGGCATCCCCTTCCCGTCCACGCACATCAAGGTCACCGACCCCAGCGACCCGAGCACGGAGGTAGAGCTCGGCGAGGTCGGCGAGCTGCTCATCCAGGGGCCGCAGACCTTCCAGGGGTACTGGAACCGCCCCCAGGAGACCGCTGAGGTACTCATCGAGGGTGGCTGGGTGCGCTCCGGTGATCTGGTCGTGCAGGACGAGGATGGATTCGTGACGGTCGTCGATCGCAAGAAGGAGCTCATCATCACGGGCGGCTTCAACGTCTCGCCCTCCGAGGTCGAGCGGGTGGTCACCGAGATCCCTGGTATCGCCGAGGTTGCCGTCGTCGGGATCAAGCGCGGCGGGGGCGCTGAGGCGGTCACCGCCGTGGTGGTGCTCGACGCGGGGGCGACGTTCGACGAGGCGGCGGCCCGCGCCTTCGTTCGCGAGCGACTTTCGGAGCACAAGGTGCCTCGCTCCTACGTCGTGTGGGAGGAGCTCCCGAAGTCGCTCATCGGGAAGGTGCTGCGCAAGAAGGTGCGCGATGCGCTCCAGCAGAACCGCAACGCGACAGCTGCGCCAGCCGATGACAGCGCCGCTCCGGATGCGGATGGCGGAGCTGCGGCCGAGTCAGCCTCCGACACGACCGCAAAGTAGCGGGTGGCCCGCCCCTGCGACGCACGGGGCGGGCCACAGCCTCGGGAGGCGCTCAGCCCCCTGCGACGTACCGTTCGCCGTCTTCACTCAGGCGGGTCCCCGTGGGGCCTTCGAGCTCGATCAGGCCGGCTCGTGCTGCCTGCCGGACCGATGCGGCGAGGTTGACGGGGACACGCCACGTCATGCGCTCGAACGCGTTGGCGATCGCTGCCGCGGAGACCTCACCATCGGCGCTGAGGATGGCGGCGACCGCGATCGCGATGCGCTGCCCGTTGTTCGTCGGCTTGAGGTCGGAAGCGAGGTCGTCGAGACTACGCCTCGCCTGCGAGGCGGCACGGGATCGGCTCGACGCGGCGCCGCGCGCGCCCGCCCTCGTGCGGGATGCGATGGGGGTGCTGGTGCTCCCACCGAGGCTGTCTGGGGCTGAGTCGTCGGCGCGTCCTGCAGCGGACGCTCGCCCTTGACCAGCACGGACTCGAGTCGATGCGCGCACGGACGAGCCCGGGTTTCGCACCCGGCCGGGCTTCGCCGCTTCATCCTCGACTCGCACCGGCGCACCGGTCGCGGACGCGGGCGAGACGGCTTCCGGGGTCTTGGCGCTGTTGATCCCGGAGGGGCGGCGCGCGCGTCTGGCGCTGGACTGCGCCCCCGAATCGACGCTGGCGGCACCGGAGCCGCTCCGGCCGGACGACCTGGTGGGCGCCTCGTCCACCGTCGGCGCATCGGGGGCCACCGTGCGGATGTCGATGGGAGAGAGATCTGCCGCATCGACGCCGAACTCGACGACGGCGGTCACGTAGGTATCGAAGACCGCACGGTGCACGGAGGTGTCGTGCTGCTCGACAAGCGCAACGATGCCAGGGATGGCGCGGATGAGGCGTGCGAAACCGTGCGCCTCGTCGCCCTCGTCGGAGAGCAGCGCCGCGTCGCGAACGGTGCGCTCACGCGCGCTCGGTTCGGTTTTGCCCGGCTTCTTCTTGCCAGCTGCGGGAGCGGAGCTGCCTGGCGTCTTCGCGCCTGGCTTCTGTACTTCAGGCTGCGGTGTCGCGCTGAGCCCGTCGTCCGGAGCTGACGCGCGAGACTTCTCGGCAGACGAGTCCTGCTCGAGGGAGCTCTTGCCGATCTGCTTGGCTTCGCGGCCGGGCTTGCCGATCTTGCTCTTCTTGCCCGACTTCGCCTTTTCGTCCGATTTCGCTTTCTTGTCCGACTTGCTCTTCTTGTCTGACTTGGCTTTCTTGTCCGACTTGGCCTTCTTGTCCGACTTGCTCTTCGTGGCGGACTCGGCGTGCTGCTTCTTGCCCTTGGGCTCTGCCGCGGCGACGGGCTCGGCAGCTGACGTCGCGGCCACGTCTTCGAGGGAAGCCGGCCGCAGCACCGTCTTGGGCGGCTGCACGCGCTCCTTCTTGACCTTCGCCCGAGGGCCGCCCTGGGTGGCGTCGGGTCGCTCGACCGGCGTGTTCTTGCCTGACTTCTTGTTCGACTTCTTGCCCATACGACTCACTGCTCCGTTCACCGAGGCTCTGTGGCTCTGACGCTAGCGCCAGAGCCACAGAGGCACCTCAGTCGTGCCCGACAATTCCTCGGTGTACGACGTAGGTCCTACGAGTTCTGCGCGCGCTCCAACACGAGCTCGCGCACACGTGCCGCGTCTGCCTTGCCCCTCATCGCCTTCATGACGGCCCCGATGACGGCGCCTGCGGCCTGCACCTTGCCGTCGCGGATCTTGGCGAGCACGTCGGGCTGCTGCGCGAGGGCAGCGTCGATGGCCTCGATGAGCGGACCGTCATCGCTGACGACGGCGAGTCCACGTGACTCGACGACCTCCGCGGGTGACCCCTCGCCTGCGAGCACACCCTCGAGCACGTCTCGCGCGAGTCGGTCGTTGACGGTGCCCGCGGTGATGAGCCCGTCGAGCTCCGCGATCTGCGCCGGCGTCGCGAGGTCGGTCGCCTGCACGCCGCGGTCGTTGGCGATGCGCGAGAGCTCGCCCATCCACCACTTCTTCGCACCGGCAGCCGTGGCGCCGGCGGCAACGGTCGCGTGGACGACGTCGAGGAGGCCCGCGTTGGCGATGTCCTGGAACTCCTGGTCGGCGAAGCCCCACTCCGCCTTGAGGCGGCGACGGCGAGCGACGGGTGCCTCTGGGAGCGTGGCGCGCAGCTCCTCGACCAGCTCGCGGCTCGGGCGCAGCGGCATGAGGTCGGGCTCCGGGAAGTACCGGTAGTCGTCGGCATCCGACTTCGGACGACCGGACGAGGTGCGTCCCGTGTCCTCGTGCCAGTGTCGAGTCTCCTGCGTGATGCTGCCCCCTGCCGCGAGGAGCGCGGCCTGGCGCTGGATCTCGTAGCGGACGGCTCGCTCGATGGACCGGAAGGAGTTGACGTTCTTCGTCTCCGTGCGGGTACCGAGCTTCTCCTCACCGCGCGGACGCAGCGAGACGTTCGCGTCACAGCGGAGATTTCCACGTTCCATGCGGGCCTCGGAGACGCCGAGGGCGCGAACGATGTCTCGGATCGTCGAGACGTAGGCCGCCGCGAGCTGCGGAGTCTGCGCTTCGCCGCCGAAAATGGGCCGCGTCACGATCTCGACGAGGGGGACGCCAGCGCGGTTGTAGTCGACCAGGGAGTACTCGGCACCCTGGATGCGCCCGGTGGAGCCGCCGACGTGGGTCAGCTTCCCTGCATCCTCTTCCATGTGGGCGCGCTCGATGGGCACGTGGAACACGGTGCCGTCTTCCAGCTCCACCTCGACCTCGCCGTCGAACGCGATGGGGTCGTCGTACTGCGAGATCTGGTAGTTCTTCGGGTTGTCCGGGTAGAAGTAGTTCTTCCGAGCGAAGCCCGAGACCTCCGCGATCTCGCAGCCGAGCGCGAGCCCGAGTGCGATCGAGTAGCGGACTGCCTGCTCGTTGACGACGGGCAGGGTGCCCGGGAGGCCGAGATCGACGGGCCCGATGTTGGTGTTGGGCTCTCCGCCCACCTCGTTGCCCGAGTGGTTCGGGGTGTCCGAGAACATCTTGGTCTTGGTGCCGAGTTCGACGTGCACCTCGAGACCGATGACGGGCTCGTAGAGTTCGAGTGCGCGGTCGTAGTCCATGAGCTCTGGCTTGGCCATCAGCGTGCACCTGCCTTCAGCTGGGGGGCCTGCGAGAGCAGGGGCCCACCCCAGCGGTCTTCGAGAGTCTGTTCGAGTGCCGCGGCCACCGTGTAGAGGCGCGCGTCGTCACGGGCGGCTGCCATGAACTGGATGCCGACGGGCAGGCCGTTCTCCGGCGCGAGGCCGCCCGGAACGGAGATGCCGGGGACGCCGGCGAGGTTCGCCGGGATCGTCGTGAGGTCGGCCAGGTACATGGCCGTCGGGTCTTCCGCCTTCTCGCCGAGTTTGTAGGCGGTCGTCGGCGAGGTGGGTGCTGCGAGCACGTCGACCTCGGCGAACGCGGCGGCGAAGTCCTGCTGCACGAGTGTGCGCACCTTCTGCGCCGAGCCGTAGAACGCGTCGTAGTAGCCGGCGGAGAGCGCGTACGTGCCGAGGAGGATGCGACGCTTGGCTTCGTCGCCGAAGCCCTTGCTGCGCGTCGCGGACATGACTCGCTCGACGGTGGTCCCCGAGGGGTCGGTGACCCGCAGGCCGAAGCGCACGGAGTCGTAGCGCGCGAGGTTGCTGGAGGCCTCCGCTGGCATGATCAGGTAGTACGCGGCCACGGCGTACTCGAAGTGCGGGGTCTCGATCCAGGAGATGATCGCGCCGCGTTCCTCGAGGGCTGCGAGCGCCTCCTGGAATCGCTGCGTGACGCCGGCCTCGAAGCCGGCTCCGTCGGCGATCTGCTTGGGGACGCCGATGCGGAGGCCACGGACGGAGTCGTCCGCTCGGCCCGCCAGCGCCGCCTGCGTGAACGACGGCCACTCGCCCGTGAGGGAGGTCGAGTCGCGTCGGTCGTGGCCTGCGAGGACGTCGTGCAGTGCGGCGGTGTCGAGCACGCCGCGTGCTGCCGGCCCGATCTGGTCGAGCGACGAGCCGAGCGCAAGCGCACCGTAGCGGCTCACGCCACCGTAGGTGGGCTTCATGCCGACGGTTCCGGTGACGGATGCGGGCTGACGGATGGACCCGCCCGTGTCGGTGCCGAGCGCGAGGGGCGCCTCGTAGGCGGCGACGGCAGCGGCAGAACCGCCACCGGACCCGCCTGGGATGCGCTCGAGGTCCCACGGGTTGTGGGTCGGCCCGTAGGCGGAGTGCTCCGTGGAGGAGCCCATCGCGAACTCGTCGAGGTTGGTCTTGCCGATGATGACGAGGTCGTTGTCGCGGAGACGCTCGACGACGGTCGCGTCGTACGGAGGCACCCACCCTTCGAGGATGCGCGAGCCTGCGGTCGTCGGGGTGCCCTTGGTCGCGATGTTGTCCTTGACTGCGACGGGGACGCCGGCCAGCGGTGAGAGCTTCTCCCCCGCGTGGCGCTTCGCGTCGACACGTCCGGCAGCGGCGAGCGCGGAGTCGGCGTCGACGTGGAGGAAGGCGTGGACGTCTCCGTCGACTGCCTCGATGCGCTCGAGGTGCGCGGTGGTCGCCTCGATGGAGCTGATGCTGCCGTCGGCGATCGCCGCGGCGAGGTCGGTCGCGCTCAGGCGCGTGATGTCGGTGCTCACTGCTCTTCCCCCAGGATCGCGGTCACGCGGAAGCGAGTTCCGTCGCTGTCCGGCGCACCTGCGAGTGCGGCGTCGCGGTCCAGCGGCTCACCGACCTCGTCGGCTCGCGTCACGTTGTGCATGGCGATGGGGTGGGTCGTCACCTTGACGTCAGGCGTCGCGACCTCCTGCACTTTCTGGATGAGGTGCTGGATCTCGATGAGTTCGCCGGTGACGCGCTCGATCTCGCCTTCGGCGAGGTCGATGCGCGCGAGCTGAGCGAGGTGCTCAACGTCGGCGGCAGTGATGTCGGTCATTCGTCTCCGATAGTGAGTCGGCCAGGGCTGGACAAGTCTAGGCCGCGTGCTGACGCGGCCGTGCTCCATCCGTGGCTACTGGCGTGGTGGCTGCTGCTGGGGAGGCTGGGACGATGGCCCATTGCCCTGCCAGCGGGGGTCGTATCCGGGCTGCCCCGGCTGGGCGGGCTGCTGTCCCGGGTACTGCGGCTGACCCTGGTAGGGCGGCTGCGCAGGGTAAGGCAGCTGGCCTGACTGGCCTGGCTGTTGCCCCGGGTACTGCGGCTGTCCCAGATACTGCGGTTGCCCCTGGTAGGGCGGCTGTCCTGGCTGGGGTTGCGCGTGCGGAGGCTGGCCGTTCCATCCGCCCGGCTGCTGGCTCTGCTGTGGGGCGCGCGTCTGCGGGAACTGCTGCAGGCCGCCCTGCTGGCGGGGATCGAAGCCCCCGGGGCCAGGGTTGGGATTGCCCGGGTACGGCTGGCCCGGCTGCTGCTGTCCGGGGTACGGCTGTCCGGGGTACGGCTGGCCCGGGTTGGGCTGACCCTGGTTGGGCTGACCCGGGTTGGGCTGACCCTGGTTGGGCTGACCTGGATACTGCGGCTGGCCCTGGCGTGGGTCACGCTGCTGCTGGTACGGCGCACGGCCGAAGTCGTTGCCGACTGCCGGCTGCTGCCCCTGCTGGCGCTGCCAGGAGCCCCCCTGCTGCGGCGGCTGACCCTGCGGCGGATACCCCTGCTGGCCCTGCGGCCCTGGCTGCTGACCCTGTCCGGCGCTCGCTCCGCCCCAGGGAGCCTGAGGCTGGTAGCCGCCTGCCGAGCCAGGCAGCCACTGGCCCTGGGATCCCTGATTCTGCTGCCCCGGGAACTGCTGTGCGGGCGCCTGCTGGCCCGGGAACTGCCGTCCCGGCGCCTGCTGACCTGGGAATGGCTGCCCTGCCGGGTAGGTCTGTCCGGGATTCTGCTGCGGCTGAGGTTGCTGCCACGCTCCCTGGCCTTGGCCAGGCCCGGGCTGGGCGCCTGGCTGCGGCCAGCCCTGACGAGGAGGCTGGCCCGGGTTACTCGGCTGCCCGAACTGCGTCGGCTGAGCCACCTGCGGTGGGTTGGCCAGGTGCGGCGGCAGGAACCCCTGGGCCGCACCCTCACCCGGCGCAGGTGCTGGCACGGGCGGAGGTCCGCCGTTGGGAGGAGCGACGGCGGATGCTGGTGTGCGCTCCCACCGGGGCGAGGCGTCGAAGGGCTGCCAGGGGGCGCTTGGCGCCTGCTGCTGCTCGACTGCCGAGGAGGTTTCTGGCGCTCGCGACGCCGACGCCGCGCTCGGCTGCTCGCGTCGCTGCGGGATGGGCACGTACGGAGCCGAAGCCGGCACGACGGGCGGAGGCGGCGTCGGGAGCCCCGCCGGCGGCACGACCGGGACGGGCGCGGGCTGGTGGGCGTCGAACGACGGCTCCTCGCGAGGCGGCGCCGGCGGCGCATCCGTCGAGGAAGCGGTGGGGCTGGCGGGCAGCTCGACTGGAGCTTGGCTGTCCGGTGACGTCTCGGTCACGGGGCCCTGCTCGACGTCGGTGTGCGAGTCGAGGGTGGTCGATGGAACGGTCAGCGAATGGGAGGCTGCCTCCGCGACTGATTCGGGAGCCGGATCGGGGTCCGCGGCGGTGCTGTGCTCGACACCGGAATCCGGAGCGGGCGCAGGCTCTGAACTGGGCGCGGGCTCACGAGCGTGCTCGGGCTCCAGAAGGGGCTCAGGCTCCGGAATCGGCTCGTGCTCAGAAAAGGGTGCAGGCTCGACTGCGGCCTCGGGAGCAGTGTCGTCTCCGGTTGGGACCGCGGCGGCGGGCGCCACGCGCACCACGAGCACCTGCTGGGCGTCGTCGAGTGTGATCTCGACCAGCCCGTCGCCGGTCGCCAACTCGTAGCTGGAGGCTCCCGTGCGCTGGAGCTGCGAGTGCGTCCGCGCCGCGTAGGAGTGCAGAGCACGCACGTGGTCGCCCAGGACACCCGCGTCGACGGCGTCGAGGATGGCGCGCGTCGCGCGTTCTGCTGTTGTGGCCGCGTCGGGCCCCGCCTGCACCATGAGGTGCACCTGAACGCCGGGAGCCGCTTCGACGACGACGCTGTCGCGCGAACGCGTCAGCGCCTTGGCCGCGAGGACAAGGTGAAGCGGAGACGCCTCGTCGGTCTTCACGACCGACGAGGAGAGCTGCTCTGGCCCGCCGTCGAGCACAAACGAACGCACCCGGCCGGCAAGCTCGATGGCCTGCTCCGGGAAGCCGTTGACGTTGTTCCAGCCCCACATCCACGTGCCGGCGCTCTGCGCGACGCTGCCGATGAGCTGCACCGGAAGCACCGTCGCGGCGGGTTGGGTCTGATACGTGATCGACGGGGCGGTGAGGTCGACGTCCCATCCGGCGTCGCCGAGCTGCTCCGTGAGCTGCGCGTGCGCGTCGAAGTGGAGGATGGCGGCGTCGTCCGCCAGATCTTGCAAGCTCACGCTGAGCATGGTTCCCCGTTCCCCCGCGGCGAGCCATTGCCACGGCCTGCACACTGTAGCCGAGCGACCGGTCCGCCGCCTCGGAGTCCGCTTCCTGTCGTCGGTGCGCGCCGAGCTCTCATTCCGCGTTGACTCGCAGGTGCTCGACCGCGCTGGGTCCGCCTTCGAGGAGCAGCCGGAAGCCGTCCGCGTCGAGGATGGGGATGCCGAGCTCCTCGGCCTTCGTCAGCTTCGAGCCCGCTCCGGGCCCTGCCGCGACGAAGTCGGTCTTCTTAGACACGCTGCCAGCGGCCTTCCCACCAGCGGCGATGATCGCCTCCTTGGCCCCGTCCCGCGTGAACCCCTCGAGGGTTCCCGTCGCCACGACGCTCAGGCCAGAGAGCGGCCCCTCGGTGCTGGTCCGCGCGCCGGGACCCGGATGGTCCGGCGTCGCGAAGCGCACACCGGCAGCCCGCCAGGCCTCGACGATGTCACGGTGCCAGTCTTCCGCGAGCCACTCGACGATCGCGTCCGCGATGGTCGGACCGACGCCCTCGACCTGGGCGAGCTCCTCGGCCGGAGCCGCCTCGATCGCCTCGAGGGAACCGAACCAGTCCGCGAGTGCCCGGGCGGCAACTGGTCCGACGTGGCGGATGTTGAGCGAGACGAGCTGACGCCAGAGGTCTTTCGTCTTGGCGACCTCGAGCTGCTCGAGGAGGGTCGTCGCCTGCTTGGAAGGCTCGACGAGCCTGAAGTCCTTCTTGATTCCGGCCTTGCGTCGTTCGGCCGGCGTCATCTCCTCAGAGCCCGGCGGGTAGACGAGCGAGACCTTCTGGAACGGAGCCCTGCGGATGAGCTCGCCCGTCTCACTGTCGGTCTTCGGCTCTCCCGTCTCGGAGTCGCGGACGACGACCTCGATGGGGACGATCTCCTCGAGGGTGAGCGCGAAGAGGCGGGCCTCGGTCTCAAGCGGTGGCAGCTCGGGCACCGTCGGCTGGGTCAGCGCTGCGGCGGTCACCTCACCGAGCGCATCGATGTCGAGCCCCCCGCGCGAGCCGATGTGCTCGACTCGGCCTCGGACCTGGGCCGGACATGAGCGGGCGTTCGGGCAGCGCAGGTCGACGTCGCCCTCCTTCATGGGACGCAGCGGGGTCCCGCACTCCGGGCAATCGCTCGGCATGACGAAGTCGCGCACGTCGTCTCCGCGCAGCTCGAGCACCGGTCCGAGCACCTCCGGGATGACGTCTCCGGCCTTGCGCAGCACGACCGTGTCGCCGATCTTGACGCCCTTGACCCGCACGACGTCCTGGTTGTGGAGGGTTGCCATCCGCACGACGCTGCCCGCCACCTTGACGGGTGCCATGATCGCGAAGGGCGTGACGCGCCCGGTGCGCCCAACGCTCGCCGCGATGTCGAGGAGCTTCGTGTGCACCTCTTCTGGCGGGTACTTGTAGGCGATGGCCCAGCGCGGCGCGCGACTGGTCATGCCGAGCTCGTCGTGCAGCTCGAGCTCGTCGACCTTCACGACGATGCCGTCCAGCTCGTGCTCGACGGAGTGGCGTTCGGCCCCGTAGTGCTCGACGAAGTCGACGACATCGTCGACCGCCTCGGCGACCTTGGCGTACGGGGTGACGGGCAGGCCCCATCCGGCCAGGAGCTCGTAGACCTGACTCTGAGAATCGACTGGTGGTGAGGGCCACGCGCCGATCCCGTGGACGTACATCCGCAGGGAGTGGAGTCGGAGCTCACCGGCCTCGCGCTCGAGGCCGCTCTTCTTCTCGAGCTGCTGCCGCAGGCCTCCGCTGGCCGCGTTGCGCGGGTTCGCGAAGTCGGGGAAACGCTTCGTGGCCCTCTCCAGCTCGGCCTGTTCGTCGAACTCACCGCGCGTGGCGGCGGGCCGGGCTTCCCACCTCGCCCGGTACTCGTCGACGGCACGGGGGCGCAGCGACGCCTGGAACTCGTTGAGCTGCGTGAACGCGGCGACCGGGATGAACACCTCGCCGCGGACCTCGACGATCGGCGGATGCCCCTCCCCCGCGAGCGCTTCGGGGATGCCGTCGATCTGCAGCGCGTTCTGCGTGACTTCCTCGCCCGTGCGGCCGTCACCGCGGGTTGCCGCGGTGACGAGCTTGCCGCGCTCGTAGCGCAGGGCGATGGCGAGCCCGTCGATTTTCAGCTCCGTGAGCCAGGCGACTCGGCGACCCGCGGCCGCCTCCGTCTTGGCGCACCACTCGCGCAGCTCCTCGATCGAGAAGACGTTGTCGAGGGAGAGCATGCGCTCCGCATGCTCGATGGGCCGCAGGCCGTCAGCGACGCCGCCGCCGACCGTCTGTGTCGGGGAGTCCTGCGACTGCAGCTCGGGATGCTCGCGCTCCAGCTCGTCGAGCTCGCGGACGAGGGTGTCGTACTCGGCATCGGAGACGAGCTGCGCGTCGCGCTCGTAGTACGCCGCCTGGTACTCGGCGACGAGCTCCCGCACCTCGGCGACGCGCTCCCGTGCATCGTCGAAGCTCGTCACGCTGTCGCTCCTGCGCGGGAGCTGAGCGTCGCCATCGCGGCCTTGCGGCTCACCGAGAGGAGCCAGTCCTTCTTGCCCGCGAGGCGCTTGGCTGCGCGCCGCTCGCTGGTCGTCTCGAGGTAGCTCTGCACGATGCCGACGACGGCGATGAGCACCGCGAAGACGGCGAACACGATCTGCCAGGTGGGTTCGAGCTGCATGAGGAAGTTCGAGGCGAGGAACACCGTGCCGCCGATGAGGAACCAGAGCACGAGGGCGAGGATCCAGTCCTTCGCTCCGAACGGGCGCGCCTCGAGGGTGCAGCGCTTCGCGAGCTGGAGGGCTGGCGCCTCGAAGTGCTCGTCGTAGTCACTGCGCCAGCGCTCCGAGTCGGAGAGGTTCTTGTACTTCGCCGCCCAGCGTTCTGCTCGGTCGGTGAGCATGTCCATCGCCTCACCGTCTTTCAGGACCGAGCCCTCAGCCTGCTTGCTCATGCCGCCTCCTGCCCGTCTGCGCTGCCTGCAACGCCATCTTGCGCGGTGCTCTCCTGCACGGCGCTCACGGTTCGGTCGATCGTGAACTGGCCGAGCACGCTCGTGCCGACGTAGACCACGGCAGTCTGGCCCGGTGCGACGCCGACAAGCGGCTCGTCGACGACCACGCTCCACTCGACGCCCGGGATGGTGGCGTCGTCGCGCGTGCTCGCAGCGCTCGTGCTCACGCGCGCGGTGGCGGGGACCGGATCGGCGTGGGCGCGGATCTGGACGTCGCAGCGGAACGCGCCGTCGGCCTCCGTCTTCGCGGCGCCCGTCCAGCTCATCCGCTGGCCGGCGATCTCCGCGATGTTGAGCGCCTCCTTCGGCCCCACGACGACCTCGTTGGTCTTCGGCCGGATCTCGAGCACGAACCGCGGCTTCCCGTCCGGGGCTGGAACGCCGAGCCGGAGCCCCTTGCGCTGGCCGACGGTGTACGCCGTCGCTCCGTCGTGCTCGCCGAGCTTCGCCCCGCCGCTGTCGACGACCTCGCCGGTCGCGGTACCGATGCGGTCACCGAGCCATCCCCTGGTATCACCGTCGGGGATGAAGCAGATGTCGTGCGAGTCGGGCTTCTGCGCGACGCTGATTCCACGCTCGGCGGCCTCCGCACGGACGAGGTCCTTGGAGGGCGTGTCTCCGAGCGGGAAGTAGCAGTGCTCGAGCTGCTGCTGGGTGAGCACGCCGAGCACATACGACTGGTCTTTCGCCCAGGCACTCGCTCGGTGCAGTTCGACGAGTCCGTCCTCGCCCGTCGCGAGGGTGGCATAGTGCCCGGTGCACACAGCATCGAACCCGAGGTCGATGGCCTTCTCCAGGAGCGCTGCGAACTTGATCTTCTCGTTGCAGCGCATGCAGGGATTCGGCGTGCGGCCGGCACTGTACTCCGCGATGAAGTCGTCGACGACGTCGAGCTTGAACCGCTCGGAGAAGTCCCACACGTAGAACGGGATGCCGAGGAGGTCGGCGGCACGACGGGCGTCCATCGAGTCCTCGATGGTGCAGCACCCTCGAGACCCCGTGCGAAGCGTGCCTGGCATTCGGGAGAGCGCGAGGTGCACGCCGATGACTTCGTGCCCGGCCTCGACGGCTCGGGCTGCTGCAACGGCGGAATCGACCCCGCCGCTCATGGCGGCTAGAACTTTCACCGGATAAGTGTACGTCGGGCCTCCGACACCGCCCCGTGTGCGGAACAGGCGGCGTCAGCCGACGTGCGTCGCCGAGGTTGTCGTGGCCGGCTCAGCACCGGTCGCGAGCGGCTTCTCCTTCAGGAAGGACAGCGCGATGATGGAGATGACCGTCAGGGGCACAAGCGCGAGGAAGATCGGGATGAGCGCCTCGTTGTACGAGCCGACGATGATGGCCCTGAGCTGATCGGGCAGCTCAGCGATCGCCGCCGGCGTGAAGGAGCTCGCTCCATCCTCGGCGGCAGCCCCGTCCGGGAGACGGTCGGCCACCATCTGCGTCAGCCGCGCTGCGAAGACCGAGCCCACAACCGCGGAGCCGAGCGTCGCGCCGACCTGGCGGAAGTAGTTGTTGGCCGCCGTCGCGGTGCCCACGATGCGAGCGGGGAACGAGTTCTGCACGATGAGCGTGAGCAGCTGCATGCTCCCGCCGAGTCCGATTCCCATGATGCCGAGCGCGACGCAGATCATCCAGACCGGGCTGTCGACCGTGACGAACGAGAGCACCAGGAGCCCGGCACCGAGCACGGCGGACCCCGCGATGGGCACCCACTTGTAGCGGCCCGTGCGTGAGACGTACTGGCCGCTCAGGATCGACGTGATCAGCAGCGCACCCATCATGGGGGTCATGAGGAGGCCGGACACCGTGGGTCCGGAACCCGTCACCATCTGCAGGTAGGTCGGCATGTAGCCGAGCGTGCCGAACATGATGACACCCGTGGAGAGGCTGGCGATCGTGGTCAGGATGAAGTTGCGGTCGCGGAACATGCCGAGCGGCATGATCGGGTTTGCGGCGCCGCGCTCCACGAAGACGAAGGCCGTGGCCGAGACGATGGCAAGCGCCGCGAGCAGCAGGATCGTCGGCGACGTCCACGCGTACTGCGACCCGCCCCACGTTCCGACGAGCACGAGCGCCGTCGTGGCGAGGGAGATGAGGGCCATGCCGCTGACATCGATCCGAGTGCGCTCCTGCGCGGGGCGCTTGGGGAGCCGAAGGAGGAAGATCGTCGCCAGCAGCGCCAGAGCACCGAGCGGCAGGTTGATCCAGAACACCCAGCGCCATCCTGGCCCTTCCGTGAACCAACCACCGAGCAGCGGGCCCGCCACGGAGGAGAAGGCGAAGACTGCGCCCATGACCCCCATGTACTTGCCACGCTCGCGCGCGGGGACGACGTCGGCGATGGCGGCCTGCGACAGGATCATGAGCCCTCCGCCGCCGAGCCCCTGGACGATGCGCGCGCCGATGAGCAGCTCGATCGAGGGAGCCAGGCCACCGAGCACCGAGCCGGCGATGAACAGCCCGATCGCGATGAGCAGCAGCGGCTTGCGTCCGAACAGGTCGGAGAGGTTGCCGTAGACGGGCATCATGACGGTCGACGCCAGGATGAACGACGTCACGACCCAGCTCATGTGCTCGACTCCGTGGAGCTCCCCCACGATGGTCGGCATGGCGCTGGAGAGGACCGTGTTGTTGAGCGACGCCATGAGCATCGTGACCATCAGGCCAAGGAAGAGCGGAACGATGCTCCGCTTGTGGGACGTGCCGGTCGTCGCGCCAGCCGCGGGCCTCGCTGCGCGCGCGCCGTCGCCCACGCCGGTGCCTGTGCCTGTGCCGGTCTCGGCGTCGGCGCGGGCCTGCGAATCGATGCTGGGGGGAGTCGTCATAGGGATTCTGAGATCGCTTTCCTGAATACGTCGATAGAGCGGTTGATGGCGGCTTCCCGGTCGACCAGGATGCCGTGGGGGTCGTTCCGGCTGGTGAAGCGAAGGATGGTGGCGGCGAGCGAAAGAAGTGCCTTGGCGGACTCGATGCCGTCAGGCAGCGGCTCCGTCGAGCTGTCGCCGTCCTGCTCGGTCAGGATCGCGAGCACGATGTCCTCCGCCGCGCTGATGTGGCGCCTGAGGCGCTCCTCGAGCACTGGGTTCTGATCCGCGAGCGTGCGACGCCGTGGGAAGTCGTCGTGGTCGGGGATCGCCGAATCGAGGACAGCCAGCATGAGCCGCATCGTTCGGCCGAACGAGTCACCCGCGCTTGCGCGGAAGTCCTCGAGGGCGCCGTCGGGCAGGGTCGGTGCCTGCATGCCGAGCACCGCATCCTCTTTGCTCGGGAAGTAGTTGAAGAAGGTTCGGCGCGAGACGCCGGCGCGATCGCTGATCGCATCGATCGTGGTCTCGTCGAGGCCCCGCTCGATCGTGAGGTCGGCAGCGGCATCGTGGATGGCGTGCCAGCAGTCGATGCGGTTGCGTTCGCGGAGGGAGAGGGCTGGGTTCGACACCACTCAACAATATGCATGAGTGCAAAGTTTCACAAGTGCAACTTTCCTGTGCAGGTCCTGGGTACAGTGGCACCTCGTGTCGTCTCTCCCCGCTCCAAACCCCTCAGGCAGCGCACGGTCCCCGTGGTTCTGGACGGCACTCGCCGTCCTCGCGCTGGTGCTCCTCGCACTGAACCTGAGGACCGCCGTCACCAACGCCTCGCCGATCTTCGACCTCATCTCCGTCGATCTCCCGCTCCAGGGCGCCACCACCGGGCTCCTCACGATGCTGCCTCCCGTCGCCTTCGCCCTCGCGGGCCTCATCACCCCGTGGCTGCTGCGTCGCGTGCGCCTCGAGCTGCTCATCGTCCTCGCCCTGGCCGCCATCATCGCCGGGCACCTGCTCCGAGGATCGGCCCCCAACGTCCCCACCCTCCTCGGCGGCAGCGGCATCGCCCTCCTCGGCATGGGCATCGGCAACATCCTCCTGCCACCGGTCGTCGTCACGTACTTCCGGTCGCGCATCCCGGTCATGACCTCCACCTACGCGATCGTCGTCGCGCTCGGCACGATGCTGCCTCCGCTGCTGGCGGCGCCCGTCGCCCTGGCCTCAGGCTGGCGGACCTCGCTCTCGATGTGGGGCATCGTCGCGGCCTCGGCAGCCGTGCCGTGGCTCATCCTCCTCGTCCGCGCCCAGGTGCGAGCGGCCCGCGGACATGTGCCCCCGACGACGGGCGCCGTGACGCTGCCCAACGGCAGGCCCGCACGGCCCGCACGCTCCATCTGGCGCTCCAAGCGGGCATGGGCGCTCGCGACGACCTTCGCGATCTCGTCGATGAACGCGTACTGCTGCTTCGGCTGGCTCCCCACGATCCTGCAGGAACGGGCGGGGGCAGACACGGTCGCCGCGGCGGGCTACCTCTCACTGTTCGCGGCCATGGGCATCCCGCTCTCGCTGGCGACCCCGCTTGTCATCAAGCATCTCGGCACCACGTGGCCGCTCATCTCCGCGGCAGCCGGCTTCGCGCTCGGCTACCTGGGCCTCATCCTGGCACCGACGGCAGCCCCCGTCGTCTGGGTGCTGCTCATCGGCTTCGGGCAGCTGATCTTCCCCATCTGCCTCACGCTCATCGGCCTTCGCGCATCGGGCCAGCGCGGTTCGGCGATCCTCAGCGGCTTCGTCCAGCTCGTCGGCTACGCCCTCGCTGCCCTCGCGCCGTTCACGGTCGGCGTGCTGGCAACGGCGACCGGCAACTGGTCGATCTCGCTCGGCCTCCTCGCCGTGCTCACCCTCGGCGTCATCCCACTCGCGCCAGCGCTTGCTGGCAAGTGGAAGATCGAAGACGAGATCCAGCTGGCCCGCTGAATCAGGACTCGAGCTCGGGCTCGACGTCGGTGCGCTGCTCTTCGTGGAGCGCGGCGTAGAGCCCGCCGCCGGCCATGAGCTCTGCGTGGCTGCCACGCTCGACGATGCGGCCCTCGTCGAGGACGCAGATCACATCGGCGTCCTTCACCGTCGAGAGGCGGTGCGCGATGGCAAGCACCGTGCGCCCACGCGATGCGGCGTCCAGCGCACGCTGCACGAATCGCTCGGACCGCGTATCCAGAGCACTGGTCGCCTCGTCGAGGACCAGGACGGCCGGGTCCTTGAGGAGAACTCGCGCGATGGCGACGCGCTGCTTCTCACCTCCGGAGAGCCGATACCCTCGCTCCCCCACCAGTGTCTCGTACCCCTCGGGGAACTTCGAGATGGTCTCGTGGATGTTGGCCTGGCGGCATGCATCCTCGATCTCCGCCTGCGTCGCCTCGGGCTTCGCGAAGCGCAGATTCTCTGCGATCGACGCGTGGAACAGGTAGCTCTCCTGGCTCACGATGCCCGTGTTGGCGATGAGCGCGTCGTGGTCGAGGTCTCGCACGTCGGTGCCGGCGAACCTCACAGCTCCGGATGACGCCTCGTAGAGACGCGGCACCAGATAGCCGATGGTCGTCTTCCCGGCACCGCTCGGCCCGACGAACGCGACGAACTCACCGGGACGGACCGTGAACGAGACGTCGTCGAGCGTCGGGGCTGTGTCGGTCTCGGCGTCCGGGTAGCGGAACGACACGTTCTCGAACGTCACCTCGCCGAGCTTCGACTCGTCGAGAGGCGTTGGCGAGGGCGAGGGCGTGATGGCGGGCGCCAGGTCGAGGTACTCGAAGATTCGGGCGAAGAGCGCCTTCGACGTCTGCACCTCGAGACCGATGCGCATGAGTCCGATAAGCGGCATCGTGAGTCTCGTCTGCACCGTCGTGAAGGCGACGATCGCACCGGCCGTGAGATCGACGCCACCCGTGATGAGGTACGCGGCGACGATGTAGACGGCCGCGGGAACGAGCGAGAACACGATCGACACGAACGCGAAGAAGCTCTGGCCGCTCATGGTCTGCTTGACCTGGAGGCCGATCTGCTTGAGGTTCTCAGCGCGATACCGCTGCCCCTCGGCCTCCTCACGACCGAACGACTTCGCGAGCAGGATGCCGGAGACGCTCAGCGATTCCTGCGTGATCGCGGTCATCTCGGAGAGTGACTCCTGCGTCTTCGTCGCGATCCGGGCACGCACCTGGCCGACCCGACGCTGCGCCCAGACGAGGGCGGGCATGAGCACGAAGGCGATGATCGTGAGCTGCCACGAGAGCAGCGCCATCGCGACGACGGCTGCGAGGACGGTGACGATGTTCCCGACGACGCTCGTGATCATCGACTGCAGCGTGGATGCGACGCCACCGACGTCGTTCTGAAGGCGGGACTGGATGACGCCGGTCTTCGTGCGCGTGAAGAACGCGAGCTCCATGCGCTGGAGGTGCTCGAAGAGCCGCACGCGGAGGTCGCCCATGACCGAGTTGCCGACGCTGGCCGTGAAGTAGGTCTGCACGACCCCGAGCGCGCTCGAGGCGACCCACAACAGCGCCATGAGCCCGACGATCTTCCACAGCTCGCCGATGTTCGGCCCCGCCCCATCGGGCGGGAACAGGCCGACATCGAACGCCTGCTCCGTGAGGAGCGGAGGTAGCACCGAGATGGCGGCGGTGACGAGAACCAGCGCCAGCGCGATGGCGATCTTCCGCCGGTAGGGCGAGAACAGCCGGATGACCCGCTGCCACAGGTCGTCGATCTGTGGGGCCTGCTCGTTCGCCGCGCGAAGCACGGACTCGTCGCGCACGCGGCCTCCAGCAGGGGGCCCGCCTCCAGCGCCTCGCATCGTCATGGCGTCAGCGTAGGCGCATCCGCCGACACTGAGGCGAGAGCCGAGGCCCGCTCAGCGGAGACAGGTCGAAATCAGACGGCGCGGTCGGAGAAACCGGCCGTGCGCGCCTGCTCCACGATCCTTGGCAGCACTGCGAGGAGGGCGTCGATGTCCGCAGCAGACGTCGAGGCGCCCAGGGTGAAGCGCAGCGCGCTGAGCGCGGCACGCTCGTCGAGGCCCATGCCGAGCAGCACGTGAGACGGCTCCGCGATGCCGGCCTGGCAGGCCGAGCCCGTCGAGACGGAGAACCCTGCCATGTCGAGCAGGAAGAGCAGCGAGTCGCCCTGGCAGCCGTCGAAGGTGACGTGGACGTTCCCGGGCACACGCGCCCTGACCTCCACGCCGCGGTCGACGAGCACGCCGTCCAGCCGTGCCCCTCGGAGCTGTGCGCCCGGAATGCGCGCGAGGCCCTCCGAGAGCTGCAGCGCGAGGCCGTCGAGGCGAGCGCCCTCCGCAGCCATGCGGGTCATCGCGGCATCGGCGGCCGCTGCGAAGGCGAGCGCCGCCGGCACGTCCTGCGTGCCCGAGCGCACACCCCGCTGCTGCCCTCCCCCGTGGATGAGCGCCTCGACCGTGTGGGCACGCGCGAGGGCGAGTGCCCCCATCGCGACGGGCCCGCCGATCTTGTGCGCGGAGACGCTGAGCGCCGCGACGCCGAGATCGCGGACGGAGACGGGAATGTGCCCGAACGCCGCGACTGCGTCGACGTGCACGGGAATCCCCTGCTCGTTCGCGAGCTCGGCGAGCGCACGCACGGGCTGCACCGAGCCCACCTCGTTGTTCGCGAGGATGACCGTGACCAGGGCGATCTCGTCGGCGTGCTCGCGCATCCTCGCGGCCGCGACCTCGAGATCGACGAGGCCTGCTGCATCGACAGGCAGCCAGTCGATGACCGCTCCCTCGTGCGCGGCGAGCCATTCGAGCGCATCCACCGTCGCATGGTGCTCACCTCGAGGCGCCAGGATGCGCGTTCGGGTCGGCCGCTGCCGCAGCCTGGACCAGTAGAGGCCCTTGACGCCTAGGTTGATGGCCTCGGTCCCGCCAGAGGTGAACACGACCTCGATGGGGTCTGCGCCGAGCGCTGACGCGACGCGCTCTCGTGCCCCTTCGAGCATCCGCTTCGCCGCCTGCCCGTGGCCGTGAATCGACGATGGATTCCCCGTCAGCTCGAGTCCGGCGAGCAGCGCAGCCCTCGCTTCCGGCACCATCGGCGTCGTCGCAGCGTGGTCGAGGTAAACGGCCATTTCGCTCCTCGCCTCACTCTCGACATAGACTTGCGCGATCTGTGCGCACCAGGACGCACGCATGTGACCAGGAAGCCGCCGGACGGTGCCCGGCCGCTCGACTCGAACAGTTTAGGCCTCATGCTCGACTCCCAGACCCGCTCAGACCTCGGCGTGACCCATCGCCAGGGAATCGCGCGCCTCCGCGTGTTCTCGATGCACGCTACCTCGATGACGCTGTGCCTCGTGGCCGCCGACGGCACGGTCACGCGGACCATCGAGATGGCCAGCATGCCCGGCGGCGTCTGGCAGGCAGAATGCGCAGAGCTCGTGAACGGGCAGCGGTACGCCGTGCGCGCCGACGGACCGTCGAGCGGCACCAACGCCTTCGACAAGCACCGGCTGCTCGTCGAGCCATACGCCAGGCAGGTCGCGAACGTCGGCAGCATGGCCGTCCCGGTCTGGACTGCCCAGGTCGTCGAGTCCGAGCCCTTCGACTGGGGTCAGGTGCGATCGCCGCTGCTCCCCCTACGCGACGTCGTCGTCTACGAGGCGCACGTCAAGGGATTCACGCAGCTCGCCCCGCACATGCCGGAAGACCTGCGTGGCAGCTACGCCGGCCTCGCGCACGAGGACACGATCGACTACCTTCAATCGGTCGGCGTCACGGCGGTGGAGCTGCTTCCCGTGCACGCGTTCGCGTCCGAGTCGTTCCTGCGACGCCAGGGCATGGCGAACTACTGGGGCTACAACACGCTCGGCTTCTTCGCCCCGCATGCCGACTACGCCTCCCCCGCCGCCCGTGCTGCGGGCCCGCACGCGATCGCGCGCGAGTTCAAGGGCATGGTCAAGCACCTGCACGCGGCAGGCATCGAGGTGTACCTCGACGTCGTCTACAACCACACCTCGGAGGGTGGGCGTGGCGATGAGACGTCCATGTTCCGCGGCCTCGACAACGCCACCTACTACCGGCACGACATGCACGGCAACCCGGTCGACCAGACCGGCTGCGGCAATTCGCTCGACACGTCGGAGGCGATCGTGCGCGAGCTCATCCTCGACTCGCTCAGGTACTGGGTGGAGGAGTTCCGCATCGATGGCTTCCGCTTCGACCTGGCGGCGACCCTCGGCCGAAATGCGCACCATGCCTTCGAGACGCATCACCCGCTGCTCGAGGCGATCGTCAGCGACGACCGCCTGGCCGACACGAAGCTCATCGCGGAGCCGTGGGACGTCGGCATGGGCGGCTGGCAGACGGGCAACTTCCCGGAGGACTGGTCGGAATGGAACGACAGCTTCCGCGACCACGCACGCTCGTTCTGGGTTCGGGACATCGCCGAGGCGCGCAGCTCCGGCGTGCATCCTGAGGGGGCTGGCGCGTTCAGCACCTCGCTCGCCGGCTCGTCCGACATGTTCAGCGACGATCGCGGGCCCCTCGCCTCCGTCAACTTCGTGACGGCCCACGACGGCTTCACGCTTCGCGATCTCGTCTCCTACAACGTCAAGCACAACCTGCAGAACGCGGAGCTCGGCCGCGACGGCACCGGCGACAACCGCTCCTGGAACTTCGGCGTCGAGGGGCCGAGCGACCGCGGCGACATCGAGGCGCTGCGCAGGCGCTCCATGCGCAACCTCCTCGGCACCCTGCTTCTGAGCGCAGGTGTGCCCATGCTGACGGCGGGCGACGAGGTCGCACGGTCGCAGAAGGGAAACAACAATCCGTACAACCAGGATTCGCCCCTCACCTGGTTCTCCTGGGAGCTGAGCGAGGTCCAGCTGGCCCAGCTCGCGCACACGCGCAGGCTCATCGAGCTGCGTTCCCAGCACCAGGTGCTGCGTCCGAGCAGCTTCAACCACGGGCACGCGCTCAGCGAGCACGGCACCAGGCGCCGGTGGTTCGACGCACTCGGCAACCCCATGGGCGACGGCTCCTGGCAGGGGCCGGGCGGGCGAACCCTCCAGGTGCTGCTCGACGCCTACATCCCGGAAGCCGATGCCGACTTCACGGGCGACGCAGAGCTCGTCGACGGGGTGCGGATGCTCACCGACCGGCTCCTGCTCGTCGTGCACGGCAGCGAGGACGACGCGGCGCTCCGCCCGCCAGCCGTCGACGAGATCACCGGGTACCGGCTCCTCTGGGATTCGACGCACGAGCACCCGGACGAGGCACTCAGCGCCAGTCGCGTGCTCGTCCCCGGTCAGCTCACCGGTCTCGAGGGGCCCTCCGTGCAGGTCTACGCCGTGGACGTCGAGCCGGGACACCACCACATCTAGCCCACGGCGTGGGGCTCGTTCGCATTCCGTGACACGCGAACAGCCCCGATGCGGGTGGGTGTTGGTAGCGTTCGGATGTGGCAACGACACCAGCGTCAGACGACCAGATTCCACCGAGCCGCCCACGTCGGGCAGCCTCGAAGCGAGCGAGCACCTCGCCGAAGCCTGCCCCAGCGGCGCAGGACGCGCCAGTGAGCGCAGCGGCAGCGCCCGAGCTCGCCTCGGCCAAGGCACCCCGGGCGCGCAAGCCGAAGGCTCCAGCGGCGAAGCCGGCAGCAGCCGCGGCCGTCGCGACGGCGCTCCCGCCGACCGGCGACGCCTTCCCGGGCTCCGGCTACGTCCCGGTGATCGGCCGCATCCCCATCCTCGACCTGCAGCCGCAGCTCGTCGACAACCTGTTCCCGACGAAGGGATACGTGGGCGATGTCGTGCCCTTCTCCTGCGTCGCCTTCCGCGAGGGACACGACATCATCGGCGTCGAGCTCGTGCTCACAGAGCCAGATGCCGAATCCACGCGCATCCGCATGCAGCCTGGCCCCAAGGGCACCGACTCCTGGCTTGCCGAGGCGCAGGTCACCTCCGCGGGGACCCACGAGTGGTGGGTCGAAGCCTGGAACGACGACTTCGCGACCTGGCAGCACAACGCGGAGATCAAGATCCCCGCCGGCATCGATGTCGACGTCATGCTCGAGCTCGGCGCGATGGTCGTCGACCGTGCCGCCACCAATCCTGAGCTCACCGCGCATCAGAGCGCCGTGCTGCGCGACGCTGCGACCGCGTCGCGCTTCACCTCCCGGTCCGCCTCGTTCCGCCTCGCCTCGCTGCTCGCCGAAGATGTGCTGGAGGTCGTCGAGGCTCACCCCGTCCGCTCCCTCGTGACGCGCTCGGCCAAGCGCAGCATCCAGGTCGACCGCGCGCTCGCCGGAAACGCAGCCTGGTACGAGTTCTTCCCCCGCTCGGAGGGCGCAAGGCAGGCGGCAGACGGCAGCTGGACCTCCGGAACGTTCCGCACCGCCGCCGAGCGAGTGCCTGCGGTCGCAGCCATGAACTTCGACGTGCTCTACGTTCCGCCGATCCACCCGATCGGGCACACCAACCGCAAGGGGCCGAACAACTCCCTCACGACGGAGCCTGGAGACCCGGGCTCCCCGTGGGCGATCGGGTCCGCAGAAGGCGGCCACCGCGACATCCACCCCGACCTGGGCACCGTCGAGGACTTCCGGTACTTCGTCAGCGAGGTCGAGAAGAACGGCATGGAACTCGCCCTCGACCTCGCCCTGCAGGCGACACCCGATCACCCATGGGTGGCCGAGCATCCTGATTGGTTCACGCAGCTGCCAGACGGCAGCATCGCCTACGCCGAGAACCCGCCGAAGAAGTACCAGGACATCTACCCGATCAACTTCGACGGCGACCGCAACGGCCTGTACGCGGAGGTCCTCGACACGGTCGAGTACTGGATCGGCCTCGGCGTCAAGATCTTCCGCGTCGACAACCCGCACACGAAGCCTCTGCAGTTCTGGGAATGGCTGATCCACGAGGTCAACGCCAAGCACCCCGAGGTCATCTTCCTCGCCGAGGCGTTCACCCGGCCTGCCATCATGCACGCGCTCGCGAAGGCCGGCTTCCAGCAGTCGTACACCTACTTCACCTGGCGCAACACGAAGACGGAGCTCGAGGAGTACCTCACCGAGGTGTCGAAGGAGTCAAGCGACTTCCTTCGCCCGAACTTCTTCGTCAACACGCCGGACATCCTCACCGAGTACCTGCAGAAGGGTGGGCGCAACGCAGCGAAGATCCGAGCGATCGTCGCCGCCACCTCTTCCCCGCTGTGGGGGGTGTACGCCGGATTCGAGCTCGCCGAGAACGTGGCCCGCCCCGGCTCGGAGGAGAACATCGACAACGAGAAGTACGAGTTCAAGCAGCGCGACTGGGCGGCCCAGGAAGCGAGCGGCTACTCCCTCGCTCCGCTCCTGACGAAGCTCAACGAGCTGAGGCGCGCCAACCCGGCGCTCCAGCAGCTGCGCAACTTCGAGGTGCAGTTCAGCGACAACGAGAACGTGCTCGTCTTCTCCAAGCACCTGCCCACCGAGTACGCCCCCGACGGCGTCTCCAACACGGTGATCGTCGCGGTGAACCTCAACCACTCCGGTATCGAGGAGGCGACCGTCTACATCGACCAGACGAAGTTCGGGTTCGCGTCCGACACGGAGTTCGGCGTGGAAGACCTCCTCAGCGGCCACGAATGGGTCTGGGGCGGCGCGAACTACGTGCGCCTCGACCCATCCACCCTCCCCGCGCACATCCTGCGCGTCAGGCATTCGGCACTCTGACCCGTCGTCCGGTCTCGCCAGGCGGCGCGACCGGACGATCTCGAGAACGGAAACACCATGACCGACGAACTCAAGCCCGCCGCTCCCGCACCGATCGGCGTCCCCGAGGGTGAGCTGCGCTCGGTCGCCGAGGGCACGCACTCCGGCCCGCACGCGATCCTCGGACAGCACCTGCAGGAAGACGGGAGCACGCTCATCCGAGCGCGTCGCCCCCTCGCAGAGCGCGTCACCGCGATCCTCGAGTCCAGCGGCGAGCGGGTCGAGCTGCAGCACCTCGCCCACGGCATCTGGCAGGGTGTGCACGATCACGGCCTCGACGACTACCGCATCGAGACGGTCTACAGCGACGGCGTTCCGCACATCGTCGACGACCCCTACCGCTTCCTTCCCGTCGTGGGCGAGGTCGACCAGTTCCTCTTCGGCGAAGGGCGCCACGAGCGCCTCTGGCACGTCTTCGGCGCCCACCACCGCGAGCACTGGGGCACCAACTCCGCCGTCTGGGGCACCTCGTTTGTCGTGTGGGCTCCCCACGCCCAGGCCGTGCGCGTCATCGGCTCGTTCAACGGCTGGGATGGCCGGGCGCACGCCCTGCGCCGCCTCGACGCACTCGGCATCTGGGAGCTCTTCGTGCCAGGCGTCACACCGCACGAGACCTACAAGTTCCAGATCCGCACCGCCTCCGGCGACTGGGTCGAGAAGGCAGACCCCCTCGCGCTGCACGCGGAGCAGCCGCCGCAGACCGCGTCGGTCATCGCGAACCCCAGCACGTACGAGTGGGGCGACGGCGACTGGATGACGTCTCGCGCGCAGAAGGACCCGCACACGGGACCCATGACCACCTACGAGCTCCACGCCATGTCCTGGCGTCCCGGACTCGGCTACCGCGAGCTCGCCGACCAGCTCGTCGAGTACCTCGACGGCCTCGAGTTCACCCACGTGGAGTTCATGCCGCTCTCGGAGCACCCCTTCGGCGGCTCGTGGGGCTACCAGGTCACCGGCTACTACGCGCCGACCTCGCGCCTCGGCTCACCCGACGACCTGCGCTACCTCATCGACCGGCTTCACCAGGCCGGCTACGGCGTCATCATGGACTGGGTGCCCGGCCACTTCCCGAAGGACAGCTTCGGCCTCGCGGAGTTCGATGGTCAGGCGCTTTACGAGCACGCCGACCCTCGCCTCGGCGAGCAGCTCGACTGGGGCACGAAGGTCTTCAACTTCGGTGACTCCCAGGTGCGCAACTTCCTCGTCGCCAACGCGCTGTACTGGCTCGAGGAGTTCCACATCGACGGGCTGCGCGTCGACGCCGTCGCGTCGATCCTCTACCTCGACTACTCGCGCGAGGAGTGGGTGCCGAACATCCACGGCGGGCGCGAGAATCTCGAGGCCATCGCCTTCCTGCAGGAGGTCAACGCGACGGCCTACAAGCTCTACCCCGGTATCGCGATGATCGCCGAGGAGTCGACGAGCTGGGCGGGCGTCACGAAGCCAACCGAATGGGGCGGCCTCGGCTTCGGCCTCAAATGGAACATGGGCTGGATGAACGACAGCCTCAGGTACGTCGAGCGCGACCCCATCTACCGCTCCCACCACCAGGGAGACCTGACGTTCTCGTTCGTGTACGCGTGGAGCGAGCGGTTCCTGCTTCCGATCAGCCACGACGAGGTCGTCCACGGCAAGGGGTCCCTGTACTCGAAGATGCCAGGCGACGAGTGGCAGAAGCTCGCCGGTACGCGCCTCTTCCTGGCATACCAGTGGGGTCACCCGGGCAAGCAGCTGCTCTTCATGGGGCAGGAGTTCGCGCAGCAGACCGAGTGGAGCGAGTCTCGCGGCCTCGACTGGTGGGAGCTCGACAACCCCGGCCACGCTGGCGTCCAGCGTCTCGTGGGAGACCTCAACCGTCTCGCGAAGAACGAGGGCGCGCTCTGGGAGCTCGACGACGACTCGTCCGGCATGGTGTGGCTCAGCGGCGACGACGCAGCGAACAGCGTCCTCGCCTTCGCTCGCCGTGGCCTCGACGGCACTCCAGATGTCGCGATGATCTTCAACTTCTCGAACCAGGCCATCGGTGGCTACCGCCTCGGCCTGCCGCACGCAGGGCGCTGGTCGGAGGTGCTCAACACCGACGCGGAGACCTACGCGGGTTCGGGAGCCGGCAACTACGGATCCGTCACGACCGAGGACGTCGCGTCCCACGGTTTTGCGCAGTCGGCGGCCATCACGCTGCCACCGCTCGCGGCAGTCTGGCTCAAGTTCGAGGGCTAGGAGACCTGCAGGCCCAACGGAGCGAGGCCCGGATGCGATCAGATCGCATCCGG